>JAEUPC010000128.1 GCA_016789865.1 Rubrivivax sp. | reverse complement strand
CCGTGGACTGCCGCGCCGACATCTACTCGCTGAGCGCGGTGCTGTATCACCTGATCGCCGGCCGGCCGCCGTTCGATGCCACCGAGCAGCGCGCCATCATGTACCAGATCTTCAATGCCACGCCGCCGCCGCTGCGCGCGCTGCGCGAAGGGCTGCCCGAGGCCCTGGCCAACCTCGTCGAGCGCGGCCTGGCCAAGGAACGCGAGCAGCGCCCGGCGAACTGGGACGAGTTCGCCCAGGCGCTGTCCGAGATGGCGGCGGCGCGCCTGGTGCCGCGCGGGCCGCTGCAGGCGGTGCTCGATTCCGAACGCTTCACGTTGCTGCGCGCGCAGGAGTTCTTCGCCCGTTTCGGCGACGTGGAGCTGTGGGAGGTGGCACACCGCGCGAAGTGGGAGCGCCACACCTTCGGCCAGGCCCTGTACCGCAGGGGCGAGACGGGGAACTCCTTCCACGTCATCACCCAGGGGCAGGTGGACGTGGTGCGCGACGGGATGATCGTCGCGCGCCTGGGTGCGGGCACCTCGGTGGGTGAGATGGCCTACCTGGCGCCCAGCGAAGATCTGCGGGTGCACAGCGTGGACGTGCTGGCCGCCGAGCCGACCACCACCGTCTCGTTCACACCGCAGACCCTGGCGCAGCTGTCGCTGACCACGCTGCATGCGTTCGACAAGGCGTTCATCGGCGTGCTCGTGAGGCGGCTGCATGCCGCCCACGAGGCACTGGCGCATCCGCGGCGCATCCTCTGATCTGAGCCCTCGCCTGCGAGCGCTGCCCGTCATGCGCGCGGTAGCGGGCGCCGGGCGGCATCCCCCACAAGGCCAGGGCGCGCGCTGTCGTCCGCGCCCGGGGGCCACGCGTTTTCCTGCTTGCCCGGCAGCCGGTGCTGCTGTGCAATCGCGCGCGGCATTGCTGCCGAACACTCCATCCACACGACGAGGAATCCGCCCATGAACAAGCTGCTCACCGCCTGCTTCCTGGCACTTGGCCTGATGGCCGGCCAGGCGTATGCCGCCAACCCCGCCTGCGAGAAGTCGGCCGACGACAAGAAGCTCGCCGGCGCGGCGCGCGACAGCCACATCAAGAAGTGCGAGAAGGACATGGCTGCCGGCAGCCCGGCCTGCGAGAAGTCGGCCGACGACAAGAAGCTGGCCGGCGCCGCCCGCGCGAGCCACGTCAAGAAGTGCATGTCCGACGAGAAGAAGCCCGCCGCGGCGGCCGCGGCGCCGGCGGCATCGGGCGCCAAGAAATAGGTCGAACGTTGCCCCTGCCGGCCCGGCCATGCGCTGGCCGGGCGAACGGCAAGAACGAGCAGGGGGCGCTTCGGCGCCCCTTGTCGTTGGCAGGCCGCGCCCCGATGCGCAGGAATGGCCCGGTGCGATCCCTGGCGGTGGGGCGCCGCTGTGCGGCCTGCCCTTTCGACCTTCGACCCGTGACCCTCGTCCACCAACGCGGTTGGCGGGCCAGGCGCGGGCTAGGTGGCAGCTTCAGCCTCGGGTGCTGCCGCGAGGACAGAAGCCGGTGCGGCGTTGCTGCCGGGGGCGGCCGGCTCAACCCCGCGGCGCCAGAAGCCCGGGTCGGCGTAGCTGTGCTTGATGAAGTCGATCCACAGCCGCACGCGCAGCGGCAGGTGCTTGCGCTGCGGGAAGACGGCATAGATGCCGTTGGGCGCGGCGGCGTGGGCGGCCAATACTTCGATCAGGCGGCCCTCGGCGATGTCGCGCTCCACCTCCCACGTGCTGCGCCAGGCGATGCCCAGCCCGGCCAGGCACCACTGGTGCAGCACCTGGCCATCGGTGCAGTCCAGGCGGCCCTGGGGGCGCAGGTGGACGAGCTCGCCATCGACCCGGAAGGCCCAGCCGCGCGTCTGGCTGGCCTCTGAGCTGAGCGTGAGGCACTGGTGCCCGGCCAGCTCGGCTGGCGTGGCCGGCGTGCCGTGGCGGGCCAAATAGTCGGGTGAGGCCACGCACTGCCGCCGGTTGTCGGCCAACCGCACGCTGACGAGGCTGGAGTCGGGCAGGTCCCCGACGCGAATGGCGCAGTCGTAGCCCTCGTGGACGATGTCCACCACGCGGTCGGCCAGGTTCAGGCTCAGGCTCACCTCGGGGTGCTGGGCGATGAAGCCCGGCACCAGCGGGGCCACGTGGCGCCGGCCGAACCCGCCCGGGGCGGTGACGCGCAGGTGCCCGGCGGCCTTCACGCCGCCGGCGCTGACGCTGGCCTCGGCCTGCGCGATCTCCAGCAGGATGCGCTGGCAATCTTCCAGAAACGCGCTGCCCTCGTGGGTGAGCGTGATGCGGCGGGTCGTGCGCCGCAGCAGCTTCACGCCCAGGTGCTCTTCCAGCGCGTCGATGCGCCGGCCGATCACCGCCGGCGCCACGCCGTCGGCACTGGCCACCGCCGTGAGGCTGCCCTTGCCCGCCACGGCGACGAAGGTTTCGATCAGCTTCAGGCGGTCCACGCAGTCGATTATGCGCGCCGCGCGCAAGAATGATTGACCAAGCCACCACTTAATGCGCTCTGGCGTCTGGAATAGAGTGCCGCGATGGTCAGCCCGCCCAAACCAGCCCCGAAGATCCGCGCCGTGCTGTTCGATGCCTACGGCACGCTGTTCGACGTGTACAGCGTCGGCTCGCTGGCCGAGCAGTTGTTCCCCCAGCATGGCGAGCGGCTGGCGCAGCTGTGGCGCGACAAGCAGATCGAGTACACGCGCCTGATCACGATGAGCAGCGCCGGCGCCGAGCACTATCGGCCGTTCTGGCAGGTGACGCGCGACGCACTGCGCTGGTCGTGCGCGCGGCTCGGGCTGGCGCTCGACGCCGCGCTAGAAGACCGGTTGATGAACCAGTACCGGCACCTTTCGGCCTTCCCCGAAAACCGCGAGGTGCTGGCCGAACTGCAGCGCCGCGGCGTGCGCGCCGGCATCCTGAGCAACGGCGACCCCGACATGCTCGCCGTGGCCGTGAAGAGCGCCGGCTTCACCGAGTTGCTGGATGGCCCGGTGCTCAGCATCGACAGCGTACGCCGCTTCAAGACCGACCCGGCGGCCTACGCGCTGGGGCCGGCGGCGCTGGGCCACGCGGCGCGCGACATCCTGTTCGTCAGCAGCAACGGCTGGGACGCCATCGGCGCCACCTGGTTCGGCTACACCACGCTGTGGGTCAACCGCGCCGGCCTGCCGCCCGAGGAGCTGGGCACGCAGCCCACGCACACGGGGCGCTCGCTGCGCGATGTGCTGGCCCTGGTGCCGGGTTCCGCGCCCGGCTGAACGGCGGCCTCACGGTCGACCCACCGCTTCACATCCCGTCCTGTCACTTCCTTCTCTTCGTCAGAGTTCACGACCATGCGCATCAACGCCCACGGCCTGCAGGTGGCCGAGTCGCTCTACCGCTTCGTCAACGAGCAGGCGCTGCCTGGCACCGGCATCGGGGCCGATGCCTTCTGGGCCGGCTTCGCCGCCATCGTGCGCGACCTGGCCCCCAAGAACGCCGCGCTGCTGGCCGAGCGTGACCGGCTGCAGGCCGAGCTCGACGCCTGGCACAAGGCGAACCCCGGGCCGGTGACCGGCGCGCGCGCGAGGGCGAAGTACCGCGCCTTCCTCGAGAAGATCGGCTACCTCGTGCCGGTGCCGAAGAATCCGCGCGCGACCACCAAGAACGTCGACGCCGAACTCGCGCTGCAGGCCGGCCCGCAGCTGGTGGTGCCGATCACCAACGCCCGATACGCGCTCAACGCCGCCAACGCGCGCTGGGGTTCGCTGTACGACGCCCTGTACGGCACCGATGCCTTGCCGGAAACCGACGGCTGCGAGCGCGGCCCCGGCTACAACGAAAGGCGCGGCGCCAAGGTTATCGAGTACGCCCGCCACGTGCTCGACCGCTGCGTGCCGCTGAAAAAGGGTTCGCACATCGACTCGGTCGGCTACGCAGTGGTCGACAACCAGCTGGCCGTTTCGCTGAAGGGCGGCGCCACGGTCGGGTTGAAGAACCCGGCGCAGTTTGTCGGCTTCCAGGGCGAGATGGGTTCACCCTCGGGCGTGCTGCTGTCGCACCACGGGCTGCACCTGGACATCCGCATCGACCGCAGCCACTCGATCGGCGCCACCGACCCCGCCGGCGTGAGCGATCTCGTGCTCGAAGCGGCGCTGTCGACCATCCTCGACCTCGAAGACTCGGTGGCCGTGGTCGATGCCGAAGACAAGGTGCTGGCCTACGGCAACTGGCTCGGCATCCTCAAGGGCACGCTGACCGAGCAGGTCAGCAAGGGCGGCAAGACCTTCACGCGCGGCCTCAACCCCGACCGCGAATACACCGGCCCGCGCGGCGAAGACGTGGCGATGCACGGCCGCTCGCTGCTGTTCATCCGCAACGTCGGCCACCTGATGAACAACCCGGCCATCCTCTGGGGCGACGACCAGCGTGAGATCCCCGAAGGCATCATGGATGCCGTCATCACCACGGCGATCGCGCTGCACGACCTGCAAGGGCACGGCGCCGGCGGCCTGCGCAACAGCCGCCGCGGCAGCGTGTACATCGTCAAGCCGAAGATGCACGGGCCGGCCGAAGTGGCCTTCGCCAGCGAACTGTTCGGCCGTGTCGAGCAGCTGCTCGGCCTGCCCAAGGCGACGGTGAAGCTGGGCATCATGGACGAGGAACGCCGCACCAGCGTCAACCTCGAGGCCTGCCTCGCCGCGGCGGCCGACCGCGTGGCCTTCATCAACACCGGCTTCCTCGACCGCACCGGCGACGAGATGCACACCTCGATGTGGGCCGGCCCGATGCGCCGCAAGGGCGACATGAAAGCCAGCGAGTGGATCGCCGCCTACGAGCGCAGCAA
>JAEUPC010000123.1 GCA_016789865.1 Rubrivivax sp. | reverse complement strand
CGGCTTCAACGCCGGCTCGGCGCTGGAGGCCGGCAACAGCGCGGCGCTGGCCTTCATGAACACCTTCAGCGCCACCTCGATGGCGGTGCTGGCCTGGTGCGCGGGCGAGGCGCTGATGCGCGGCAAGGCCTCGATGCTGGGTGCGGCGTCGGGTGCGGTGGCCGGCCTCGTGGCCATCACGCCGGCGGCGGGCAACGTGGGCATCGTCGGCGCGCTGGTCATCGGCGCGGTGGCCGGCTTCGCGTGCCTGTGGGGCGTGAACGGGCTGAAGAAGATGCTCGGTGCGGACGACTCGCTGGACGTATTCGGCGTGCACGGCATCGGCGGCATCGTGGGTGCGCTGCTGACCGGGGTGTTCCATGCGCAGCAGCTGGGGGGGCCCGGCATGGTGCCTGACTGGACCACCGCCGCGATGGCGACCAACCCCGACGGCATCGCCGCGCAGGTGTGGATCCAGCTCAAGGCGGTGCTGCTGACGATCGTGTGGTCGGGGGTCGTGGCCTTCGCCGCCTACAAGATCGTCGACCTGACGATCGGGCTGCGCGTGCCGGAGGACGAAGAGCGCGAGGGGCTGGACATCACGGCGCACGGCGAGACGGCGTACAACTAGCGTTATTCCGGACCGGCCTTGGGCCGGCCGGAATAACTCGGCGACAGTCGAGTCGACGCGCTGGTGCGCGCGACTCACTGCGCCGGGCGGGGCCGGCTGGCCCCGGTGGCGCTTGCTCGGCGCATGTCTGGGCTTGCTCTGGGCTTGCTCGGGGCGAGAATGTGGTGATGAAGGCGGCGCTTCTATGGGGGGCACTCGTGCTGTCGGGGTGCGGGGGTGCGGGTGGAGCGGCGGGGGAAGCTCCGGCGCCGGCGCCTACCGTGCAGGAGCAGCAGTGCCTGGCGGCGGGGTGGCAACGCGGCGTGGTGCAGGCCGAAGGGCTGCCGCGACTGGTGTTGTGGAAGGCGCCGGCGGGGGCATGGACACGCGGCGCCATCGTGGTGATGCACGGCGGGGGTGGGTCGCACACCAACTTCTGCGCCGCCAACGTCGCGCTCATCGAGCCGCAGGTGCGGTTCACCGAGGCCGCACTGGCCCAGGGCTTCGCCGTGTTCCTGCTGGATTCTTCCGACCAGGTCAGCGATGACGCCGGGCGCGTCTGCGGCAAGGTCTGGGACGACGAACCGCGCGCGCGCCCGAATCTCGACCTGCCGTTCGTCGAGGCTGTGCTCGTGCGCGAGATTGCAGCGCGGCGGCCGGTGGGCAGCCACGCCGGGGTGTTTCTCGTCGGGCATTCGTCCGGCGGCTTCATGGCCGTGCGCACGGCCACGCGCCACGGTGCGCTGGTGCGTGCCTTCGCCGCCGTCGCCGCCGGCGACCCCTATGGCTGGACCCGCGACTGCACCCGCCGCGCCGGCGACCGGGCCAACGTGGCGGGCATCGGGCTCGATCTCGAGACGCGGCTGCAGATCACGTTTCCCGGGGCCTGCGAGGCGGCCTCGTACCCCCGCGAGCGAGCGTGGGACGGCCTGCCGGCCGACCCCCGGCCGGCGTTCCGCGTCTTCCACCATGCCGAAGATGGCATCCTGGACCGCAGCTGCGTGCACAAGCTGCGCCGCCAGCTCGCTGCGCGCGGCTACCCTGAGACCACGCCGTTCGAACTCACCGGGGGCGCACGCAGCGTCGATGCGCACTATTGGCTCGACGCCTACAACGCGCCGCTGCTGGCCTGGTTCGCGGCATTCGCCCCGTAGATTCGCTCCCTAGAATCCGGCGCATGGTTCCGCACCTGATCACCGCGCTCACCGGGCCGATCAACGAGTTGGAGGCGCGCGTCCTCGAATCGATGCCGGCCATCGAGCGCTGGTTCCGGCTCGAGTGGATGGAGCACACGCCGCCGTTCTACACCTCGGTGGACCTGCGCAACGCGGGCTACAAGCTGGCGCCGGTGGACACCGAGCTGTTCCCCACCGGTTTCAACAACCTCACGCCCGAGATGCTGCCGCTGGCCGTGCAGGCGGCGATGGCGGCCATCGAGAAGATCTGCCCCGAGGCGAAGAACCTGCTCGTCGTGGCCGGGCCCCAGGCCGAGGAGAGCAACCCGTTCTACCTCACGCACCTCGAGCGGCTGCGCGAGGTGTTCATGCTGGCCGGGCTCAACGTGCGCTTCGGCAGCCTGGCGCGCACGCTCGTCAAGCCGCGCACCCTGGCGCTGCCCGACGGCGGCGAGCTCGTCGTCGAGCCGCTGGTGCGCAGCCGGCACCGGCTGGGGCTGGCGAACTTCGACCCCTGCACGATCCTGCTCAACGACGACCTGGTGGCCGGCGTGCCCGGGCTGCTGGAAGACGTGCATGAGCAGTACCTGCTGCCGCCGCTGCATGCCAGCTCGGCGCTGCGCCGCAAGTCGCGCCACTTTGTCAGCTACGAAGAGGTGGCCAAGCGCTTCGCCAAGCTGCTGGGCATGGACCCATGGCTGCTGCACCCGATGCACGGGCAGTGCGGCCAGGTCGACTTCGGCACCGCCGAGGGCCTCGATTGCGTCAAGTCCAACGTCGATTCGCTGCTGGCCAAGGTGCGCCGCAAGCACAAGGAGTACGGCATCGCCGAACGCGCGTTCGTGGTCGTCAAGTCCGACGGCCCCGGCGGCTCCGACGTGCTGACGGTGCGCGACGCCAAGGAGCTGGACGACCCCGAGCGGCGTGAACGCATGAAGCGCAGCCGCGGGCAGCCGGCGCTGCCGGTGCGCGAGGTGATCGTGCAGGAAGGCGTGCCGACCTACGAGCGCGTGAACGACGCGGTGGCCGAACCGGTGGTCTACATGATCGACCGTTATGTCGTCGGCGGCTTCTACCGCGTGCACGCGGCGCGCGGCACCGACGAAAGCCTCGACGCCCCGGGCTCGGCCTATGTGCCGCTGGCCTTTGCCGAGAGCCACCAGCTGCCGCGCCGCGGGGCCAAGCCCGGCGCCAGCGCACCCAACCGCTTCTACATGTACGGCGTGATCGGCCGCCTGGCCATGCTCGGCGCGGCCTACGAGCTCGAGGCCACCGACCCCGAGGGCGAGCTGGAAGCGGCTTGAGGCCGGCCTGCGGCTGCTGCGGCCCTTCAGCCGGCACCGCGCGCGCACCCTCGCCTCGCTCGCCAGCACTGTCCGCCGGCACCCCGCCTGCCGATCCGCCGCCTCTTTACCCTGGCCACGGCCGCCATGCAAGCCCCAGCGCCCACGGCCTCGCCCGCCACACCGGCGCGCCGCAGCGGCCCTGCGGCGCTGGCCGGGTTGGGCCTGGCCGCGCTGGGGGTGGTCTACGGCGACATCGGCACCAGCCCACTCTATGCGCTGAAGGAAGTCTTCGCCGAGGGCCGGGTGCCGCTGAACGCCGCCAACGTACTGGGCGTGCTGTCGCTCGTCTTCTGGACCCTGACGATCGTTGTCTCGGTGAAGTACGTGGTGCTTATCCTGCGCGCCGACAACAACGGCGAGGGCGGCCTGATCGCCATGTTGGCGCTGGCCACGCAGGCCGTGCGCCACCGGCCGCGCCTGAGGCGCGGGCTGCTCGTGCTGGGCATCTTCGGCACCGCCGTGTTCTTCGGCGACGGGGTCATCACGCCGGCCATCTCGGTGCTGTCCGCCATCGAGGGCCTGGAGGTGGCGGCGCCGAAGTTGCACCGCCACGTCGTGCCGCTGGCGCTGGTCGTGCTGACCTTGTTGTTCTCGGCCCAGCGCCTGGGCACCGCGGCCGTCGGGCGCTTCTTCGGGCCGGTGACGCTGGTGTGGTTTGTGACCATGGCCGCGCTCGGCCTGCCGCACATCGCGGCGCAGCCGCAGGTGCTGGCGGCGCTGTCGCCACATCACGCACTCGGTTTCATGATGCACCACCCCGGCATCGCCTTTGCGGCGCTCGGCGCGGTGGTGCTGTGCGTCACCGGGGCCGAGGCGCTCTATGCCGACCTCGGGCACTTCGGCCGCGCGCCGATTCGCTGGGCCTGGTTCGTGGTGGTGCTCCCGGCGCTGCTGGTCAACTACTTCGGCCAGGGTGCGATGCTGCTGGTGCAGCCGCGCAACGTGAAGAACCCGTTCTTCGAGATGGCGCCCGAGTGGTCGCTGTTTCCGCTCATCGGGCTGGCCACGCTGGCCACCGTCATCGCCTCGCAGGCGCTGATCACCGCGGCCTTCTCGGTGGCCAAGCAGGCCATTCAGCTGGGCTACTTGCCGCGGTTGCGCATCGCTCACACCTCCATCCGCGACACCGGGCAGATCTACGTGCCGTTCGTCAACTGGGCGCTCTATGGCTGCGTGGTGTTCGCGGTGGTGGTGTTCGGCTCCAGCGGCGCGCTGGCCTCGGCCTACGGCATCGCGGTGACGATCGACATGACCATCACCACCGTGATGACCTTCTTCGTCATCCGCTTCGCCTGGCGGCTGCCGCTGGCACTGTGTGCCGCCGCCACGGCGCTGTTCCTGGCCGTCGATCTCACCTTCTTTGCCGCCAACCTGATGAAGATGTTCGAAGGCGGCTGGTTCCCGCTGGTCATCGGCGGTGCGGTGTTCGTGCTGATGATCACCTGGAAGCAGGGCCGGCAACTGCTGGCCGCCAAATTGCGCGAAGAGTCGATCGAGCTGCCGCTGTTCATGGCCAGCCTGTTCGCCAGCCCGCCGCAGCGGGTGGCCGGGACCGCGGTGTTCCTCACCGCGCAGCAGGGCGTGACGCCGTTCGCGCTGCTGCACAACCTCAAGCACAACAAGGTGCTGCACGAGCAGAACCTGTTCGTCACCGTGATGCACCATGAGGTGCCGTGGATCGGCTTCGGCAAGCGGGTCGAGGTCGAGCCGCTGGGCCACGACTGCTGGCAGGTGGCGCTGCACTTCGGCTTCAAGAACGACCCCGACGTGCCCGAGGCGCTGAAGCTGCTCGAAGGCCGCGGCATCGCGCTGCCCGAGATGGAAACCAGCTACTTCCTCAGCCGCGACACCGTGGTGCCCGCCCTGCGCGGTGGCATGGCGCCGTGGCGCGAGAAGTTGTTTGCCAGCATGCACCGCAACGCCGCGGCGGCGGCGGACTTTCTGCACCTGCCGACGAACCGCATCGTCGAGCTGGGCACGAAGCTGGAGATATAGAGCCCCAGGCTCCCTCCGGTCGCCACCCCCCGAGGGGGCTCGCGCAGCAGCCCGGCAAAGCCGGGCTGCGCACGCCGGCTGGGCTGTGCAGCACAGCGGTAACTCGGCGGTCGCGCCGGCTCGAACGCCCCTGCGTCGGCAGGGACTGTCCTCAGGCGGCGAGCAAGTGCTTGAACAACGAGTCCTGCCGCGTACGGGGGCGGTAGGGCTTCAGCCGCTGGGCGATCGCGGCGATGTGCTCGGGCGTGGTGCCGCAGCAGCCGCCGGCGATGTTGAGGAAGCCGCTCTTGGCGAAGTCTTCCAGCAGCGTGCTGGTGACCTCGGGGGTTTCGTCGAAGCCGGTCTCGCTCATCGGGTTGGGCAGGCCGGCATTGGGGTAGCAGCTGACGAAAGTGTCGCCGGCCACTTTCGAGAGCTCTTCGATGTACGGCCGCATCACCGCGGCGCCGAGCGCGCAGTTCAGGCCCACGGCCAGCGGCCGGGCGTGGCGCACCGAGTGCCAGAAGGCCTGCACCGTCTGGCCCGAGAGGATGCGGCCCGAGGCGTCGGTGACGGTGCCGCTGATGATGACCGGCAGGCGCTCACCGCTGTCTTCCATCAGCTCGTCCAAAGCGAAGATCGCCGCCTTGGCGTTGAGCGTGTCGAAAATCGTCTCGACGAGGAACAGGTCGCAGCCGCCTTCCAGCAGACCCTCGGCCTGCTGGCGGTAGGCGTCGCGCAGCTGGTCGAAGCTGACGTTGCGCGCCCCGGGGTCGTTGACGTCGGGGCTGATGCTGGCGGTCTTGGGCGTGGGCCCCAGCGCGCCGGCCACGAAGCGTGGCCGCGCGGGCGTGCCGATGTCGTCGGCGGCGGCGCGGGCGATGCGTGCCGCCTCGCGGTTCATCTCGCGCGCCACGTGCGCCAGGCCGTAGTCCTCCTGGGCGATGGCGGTGGCGCCGAATGTGTTGGTCTCGATGAGGTCGGCGCCGGCCTCGAGGTACTGCCGGTGGATCTGCCGCACGATGTCGGGCCGGGTCAGCGCCAGCACGTCGTAGTTGCCCTTCAGGTCCTTCGGGTGGTCGGCAAAACGCTGGCCGCGGAAGTCGGCCTCCGTCAGGCGGTGGCGCTGGATCATGGTGCCCATTGCGCCGTCGAGCACCAGGATGCGCTGGCCGAGCAGCGCAGGCAAGGCGGCGCCGCGCGTGAAGGTGGGTTCTTTGGTGCGACTCATGGGGTAGGAAGGCCCAGCGGGCAGAGGCAGACCGTCGGCGCGGCCGCTCAAGGCGTGCCGTCTTCGGCCGCCGGCGCGGGGGAAGCCGGCGCCGCGGGTGCCGCCGGCCGCTGCGTCGGCATGCCAGCGCGCCCGGGGCTTTGCATCAGGAAGCGCGAGGGCTCGATGTCCATCGTCGACGAGGCGGATTCGCCGCTGCCGTAGGAGGGGCCCCACTCACCGCGGCGACGCGAGCGCCACTGACGCCGGCGCTGGCGCCGGCGGGTCTCGAGGTCCATGGTCATCAGCGCCAGCACGATGGGCACCAGCGCGCCGCCGAACAGCGACAGCATGCCGCCGGGCAGCTCGTAGCGGTACACCGAGCCGATCTGGCTGGGCAGGTCGGCGGCGAACAGCACGAGCGAAAAGCCGGCCAGGAAACTCAGGCCCACCAGACCCGCGGCGGCGATGCGCCAGGAGTAGCGGTAGCTGCGCGCCCGGGCGCCGTAGGGGAACGCCATCGCCATCGCGGTGCCCGTGCCGGCGGCCGACACCAGCGCCCCGGCGCCCAGGAAAGCGACGTTCCACTGCACCCCGGGGCGGAAGCCCACCGCCAGTACCCAGCCCACCTGCAGCGCGCTGATCAGCAAGCCCAGCAGGATGCCGGCGCCGGTGGCCGACGCGCTCTCTTCGCGCCACACGGGCACCAGCGCCAGCAGCGTGACAAGCACCATCGCGCCCAGCCACAGGCCCACGGCCCATGCCGGCTGGTAGCCGATCGGGTAGCTGAGCGCCTCGCCGCCCAGGCCCAGCGGGATGGCCACCGACAGCGCGGTGCCGAACGTGGCGCCGCTGATCGCCACCTGGCGCAGGCGGCCGAAGTCCCACTCCCACTCTTCCTGCGCCTGCCGCATCCAGCCGAGCATCACGTGCGCGCCCAGGCAGACGATCAGGGCAGCCAGCGCCCACAGCATGAGCGACGACTGCAGCGAAAAGGCTTCTGACGACATGGGTTGGAAACGGGTCCGCGGCGGGCTTGGGGCCCCGACCGCGCAACCCGCATCATCGCATCCCGGGGCGCCGGGCAAGCCCGTCGGGTCGTGTCGGAGTGCGCCGGCGCGCCGCTGCGGTGGCGCTCAGACGCGGGGAATGGGGCGGCCACGACCGGGCGGCGCGCCCGGGCCGGTTCGAGCCCGCGGCTCAGCCTTCGGTCTGCGCGGGCTTCGTCTCGCGGAACAGCGACGGGCGGAATGCCGGCGTGCCGCCGCCGTGGGTGTCTTCAGGCGCGCTGCCATCGGCCCACAGCAGCAGTGCGGCGGCGCTCATCGGGCGCGCGAACAGGAAGCCCTGCAGTTCGTCGCAGCCCAGCTTCACCAGGATGTCGCGCTGGCCGGTCGTCTCCACCCCTTCGGCCACCACGCGCATGCCCAGCGACCGCGCCACGCCGATCACCGCCTCGACGATCGAGCGCGCCGACGCGGAGCTCTCCAGGTCGATGACGAAGTGGCGATCGACCTTCAGCTCGGCCGCCGGCAGCCGCCGCAGCACCGCCAGGCTGGAGTGCCCGGTGCCGAAGTCGTCGATCGAGACGTGGAAGCCGCCGCGGCGCAGGCGCTGGAAGGCGGCCCGCGTCTGCGCGGTGTCTTCCATCGCCACCGATTCGGTGATCTCGCAGGTCAGCCGCTGCGGCGGCACGCGGTGCCGCCGGGCGGCCAGCTCGAGCTGGGCCACGAAGTGGTCGTGGCGCAGCTGCTGGCCGGAGACATTGATCGCGATGCGCATGCGCAGCCCGTGTTCGCGCCACAGCGCGGCCTGGCGGCAGGCTTCGTCGATCACCCACTCGCCGATCACCCCCATCAGCCCATGGCGCTCGGCCATCGGGATGAACACCGACGGCGGCACCAGCCCGCGCACCGGGTGCTCCCAGCGTAGCAGGGCCTCGGCCGCGGTGACCTGCAGGCTGGTGGCATCGATCTTGGGCTGGTACAGCAGCTTGAAGTCGCCGCGCGCGGCGGCCTGCCGAAGGTCCTGCAGCAACAGGGCCTGGTCGCGCAGGTCGACCGACATCGCCGGCGCATAGACCGCATGACCGTTGCCGCCGCAGTTCCGCACATGGCGCATGGCCGCGCCCGCGTGCCCGAGCAGGCGCGACCACGCGCCGTGGGCCGGGTGGCAGGCCACGCCGATGGAGACGGTGAGCGCCAGCGGCGCGTCCGGCAGGCCGCCCGGACCTTCTCGTTCGCTGTCGGTGGGCCCGGTGCCGGGCAGGCCCTGCAGCCCCTGCGGCACCGCACCGGCCATCACGAACGGCCGCGCCGCCACGGTGCACACATGGGTGGCCATGGCAATGGCGCCAGGCTCGTCGGCCTCGAGCAGCAGCGCGAACTCGTCGCCACCGACCCGCGCCACCAGCCGCGGCGAGAGCACCGGGGCGATGCCCGGCAGCCCGGCCAGCCGGCGGCCCAGGCGGACCAGCAGTGCATCGCCCACCTGCTGGCCGAACGCGTCGTTGATGCTGCGCAGGTCGTCCACCGCCACATACAGCACGGCCACGGCCGGGCCGGCGCGGTGGTCGGTGTCCCAGGCGGCGGCCTCCAGCGCGGCCTCGAAGTCGGCGCGCTTGAAGAGGCCGGTCAGCGCGTCGTGCTGCGGGGCCGGCGCCTGTGCTGCTGAGTGCGCCGGCGGGTGTGCCAGCGGGTGCGCCAGCGGGTGTACCGCATCAGCTTCCCGCTGCCGGCCCTGGCGGCCGGGCCGGCGCCGCAAGCGCTTCGCGGCCGCGGCACCGGCCACCCCGGCGACGATGAGCGCGGCCGCGAACCATGGCCCCGCGAAGGGCCATGCGGCGACGGTGTCGAACCAGGTCGGCATGGACGTGATATCGGCGCGTCGCCATGCCGGTTGAGGCGCCGTGCAGCACGTCACGGCCCCTTGGACGATGCAGCCGCCGACGCCGCGAACCCGATACCCCGGCGCTGGCGCACCTCGGGCTTCACGCGATGCTCGCTTTCGAGCTGGCTCAGGAACTCGTCGGGTTCGAACGGCGTGCCGAGAATCTCCACCTGCCGGCGTACCGCCGCGAAGTCACCGGGCACCAGCAGGTCCAGGCCCGCCAGGCGAGCGCGCTGCTCGGCGGTGAGGCGCGCGGCCTCGCCGGCCAGCGCCTCGTTGACGAACATGCGCTCGCGCTGCGCCGGCTCCAGCGGCCGGAAGCGGATCTTGAACGTGAAGCGGCGCAGCGCCGCCTCGTCCAGGTCTTCGAAGAGGTTGGTGGTGCAGATGAAGATGCCGGCAAAGCGCTCCATGCCCTGCAGCATCTCGTTGACCTCGGTGACCTCGTAGTGGCGCTCGGCCAGGCGGCGGCTGCGCAGGAAGCTGTCGGCCTCGTCGAGCAGCAGCACCGCGCCCTCGGTGCCGGCCTCTTCGAACATGCGGGCCATGTTCTGCTCGGTCTCGCCGACGTACTTGCTGGCGATGTCGCTGGCCTGGCGCACCATCAACGGGCGGCCGAGCGACTGCGCGACGTGCTCGGCCAGCGCCGTCTTGCCGGTGCCCGGCAGGCCGTGGAAGCACAGCGTGCCGTGCCCGCGCCGGGCCAGCGCATCGATGACCTTGGGGATCTCGAAGCGCGTTTCGACATTGAGCAGCGTGAGGTCGTAGTGCGTCACCACCGCCCGCGCGCCGCGCTCGCGCGGGGCACCGCCCAGCGCCTTGTCGGCATTGGCAAGCTGGCGCTGGATGAGCGCCTCGGTCGTGGCGCCATCACCCGCGCCGCTGCCGGCGGCAGACGCCGCGCCGTCGGCCTGCGCCAGCCGCGCGAAGCGCACCGCGGTGCGAATCTGCGCCGGCGTCAGGCTGCGGCGCTCGGCCAGCTTCTCGGCAAAGCCCTCGCTCACACCGGCGCCGGCCAGCGCGCGGCGCACCAGGCCTTCGCGCGCGCCGGGCGGCGGGCTTTTCAGCAGCAGGTGGTACTGGAAGCGGCGGCGGAACGCCGGGTCGATCTGCTCGATGCGGTTGGTGACCCAGATCACCGGCACCGGGTTGGTCTCGAGGATCTGGTTGACCCAGGCCTTGCCGCTGACGCTGCCCGAGGCCGGTGCGTCGGAGCTGTCCAGCCGCGCGAGCAGTTGCGCCGCCTCGCTGCTGATCGGCGGGAACACGTCTTCCACTTCGTCGAACAGCAGCGCGACGTTGGCGCTGCCCTTCAGGAACACCTGGCTGATCTGCAGGCTGCGGTAACGGTCGCGGCCGGTGAGGCTGTTGCCGTCGCGGTCGGCGTACTCCACTTCGTACAGTTCCAGGCCGGCCGCGGCGGCGCACACGCGCGCCAGTTCGGTCTTGCCGGTGCCGGGCGGCCCGTACAGCAGCACGTTGACGCCTGGTTCGCGCCGGGCCGCGGCGTTCTTCAGCAGCGCCGTGAGCACGCTCGCGTCTTCCTCGACGAAGGCGAAGTCCGCTGTCGTCAGCTCGCTCTTCACCGCCGGCCGCGTGAACACCGCCATCAGTTCGCCTGGCGCGCGGTACTCGCGCATCAGCACCGGCGGCAGCTGCTCGCTGACCTTCATCAGGTCCGCGAGGTCGGTGATGTTCTGTTCGCTGATCAGGTTCTCGATCATGCCGATGCGTTCCAGCCGCGAGCCGGCACGCAGCGCCTCGGCCACCTCGGCGGCCTCGACACCGGCCACCGCGGCCAACGCGGCGTAGGCCTCGTGCGCATTGCTGACCTTGAACTCCACCAGCAGGCCACGCAGGTCGCGCTGGTAGCGCGCCAGCGTGCCGTACAGCAGCAGCGCGCGCTCGGCGGGGTTCAGCTGCAACAGGCCGGCCAGCGCGTCGATGTTCTTCTCGACCAGCGTCGACTCCTTCTTCAGCCGCCTGGCAATCCACTCGCAGCTGGCGCCCAGCACGGTGAGCAGGTCCTTCGGCGAGTCCTTGATGTACTCGTCGATGTAGAAGAACAGCGTGCCCTCCTCGTACGGTCCGCGCCAGGGGCCGAACCGGGCGACGAAGGCCTCGTCGGAAAGCGCCTCGTGCCCGCGCCACGCGGCGTTGCTCTTGCAGCGCTCGCGCAGGTAGGCGCGCACGCGCGCCAGCACCGGTGCCGTCCACACGAGGTGCCGGCCGACGATGGCCAGCAGGCTGTTCCAGTCGCGCCGCAGGTTGAAGCGCCCGCTGCTGCGCAGCGCCAGCGTGAGCACGAAATGCGACGCCCGCAGGTCCATCACGGGCGCCTCGGCCAGGCCTGGGGACAGGAGTTGCCGATCAGGGGCGCTCGCTCGCGCGCTCGCTCGGGCCATGCGTGCCCTCCGCTCGATGCCGTTGGCTGGGAACTCAATGAAGGAAGTGCGGCGCGGACGATGTTGTCGCAGGCCGCGTGCGGGCACAAGTGTCTGTTTTTGCCATCGGCGGCCGGCGCCGGCGGCGCAGCCCGCACGTTCGACTTCGGGCGCGGCGGTGCCGCGGCCCCTCATCCCGTGTCAGTCAGTGCATCGCGACCGGCTGCTGCGCCAGCGCGCTGAAGCGCGCGATGTAGGCGTCCAGCTCCTCGACGCTCGGGCTGTGTTCGGCCAGGTGCTCGACGCCGGCCTTGAAGCTCTCGGCGAGCAGACCCTCCAGGAAGATCTCCTTGCGCGCGAACTTGTCCACGATCTCGTAGCCGCCGCGGCCCAGGCCACCCGGCTGCTCGGCCGGCACGTCGAAGCGCACGACGACGAAGCTGTCGGAGTGGTAAAGCAGTTCCATGGCCTGGCTGCAGTCCTGATCGGGCGAATGGGCTGCAGATGGGTGGCAGCAGTCGGTTTTCAAGGGTCGGCTCCAGAGGAACGGCCACAGGGCACCGAGGGCCCGACGAGGCCTCGATCGGATGCAAGGGGCAGGTCACGGCGGCTGCAACGCGCGCCACCGGAATTCGGTGGACTCGCCACCTTGCCGACGCACCAGCAGCAGCCGCACGGGCAGGTGGTGCAGCTCGCGAGCCACCCACACCTCGACGTCGGTGTCGTGCGCGTGCCGGGCCTCGCGCCGGAACCGCCGGGCATCGATGTTCTCGCCGTGGGCGCCGGGCAGTGCTTCGCGGCCTTGCGCGACGAGGGTCCACACGTCGGCGTCGCCATGCGCACCCACCACCAACATGGAGATGCGGGCCGAGGGATCATCGGCCAGCGCCGGGTCGGCTTCCAGAATGGCCGCCAGCTGCACCATCCAGCTCAGGCGGTCCTGCGCGCCGGCGGCCAGCGGCCAGGTGGTCGCGGGGCCGGAGAAGCTGATCTGCCCCGCGTCGCGGCGGAAGTTGGCCGCGTGGCGCTCCTTGCCCCGTCGTACGACGGCAAATCGCTCCGGCGCGACGCCGTCGGCATCGAAGCTGCCCTGGCTGGTCCAGTGCGGCGCGAGGGCCGATCGGTCGGATCGGCCCGATCCGACCGCCGGCACCAACGCTGCCGGGCCGGCCAGCGGCTCGCGCTCGCCCCCGGTCACGGCCGGCAGTCCGCGCAGTGCCAGCGTGTACCGGCGCGCGGACCCGGTCGATGGGGCCGATGCCGCATTGCCACCGCCTTCGCTGCGCCACTCGAGCCGCGCGCGGCCGTGCACGCCGCCGCGCAACACCTCGTAGTCGAGATCGACCGACGGCGGCGCCGCGGTGCGGTACGTGGGCAGCGGCGTCGAGGGCGGCGCCAGCGCTGCCGTCGCTTCAGCGGGCGAAGCGCGTTCGGGCGCACCCGCGCTCAGGTCCGGCGCGAGGGCGGTTGATTGCTCCGCCTGCGCGGGCGGCGGCGGCCGAGGGGCCGGGCGCGGTGGCTGAGCGACAGTGCGCTCGCGAGAGGGCGTGGGCAGCGAGTCTGGGCTGCGGCCGCTGACCGGGGGCGGCGCGTCGTCCGAGGTGCGCGCAGGGTCGCCGCGCGGCTTGGCCACCGGCTCCAGCGCTGCGGGCCGGGCAACCTGTCGCACGCTCATCGCAGGCGCGAAGCGCACCGGCGTCGCGTCCGTCATGGCGGCTGACCCCGGCGCCACCGGCGGCGCGCCCCACAGCCCGATCCCCACGACATGGCCGGCCAGCGCTGCCGCGAGCGCCAGCAGCCATGCGCGGCGATGGCCGCGCCGATGGCCGCCGGGCGGCCTCCCCGCGCCTCCTTCGCCCAGGGGGGACGGTGCCAGCGGCGACGCGGCCGCGCCGGCAGCGATGTTCGAGGAGCCCACCGCACAATAGTGCCACCGGCCGCCGCTGCCGCCCCTCCCCCACAAGAAGATGAAACTGGCCACCCTGAAGGACGGTTCGCGCGACGGTCAGCTCGCGGTGGTGTCGCGCGACCTGGCCAGCGCGCACTTCGCCACCGGCATCGCCACCCGACTGCAGCAGGTGCTGGACGACTGGAATTTCGTCAGCCCGCAGCTGGAGGACCTGTACGCCACACTGAACGGCGGCAAGGCGCGCCACGCCTTCGCCTTCGACCCGCGTGCCTGCATGGCGCCGCTGCCGCGCGCCTACCAGTGGGCCGACGGCTCGGCGTACCCGAGCCACGTGAGGCGGGTGCTGCACGCCCGCGGCGCCGAGGTGCCGGCCACGCTGCTGGAGGTGCCGCTGATGTACCAGGGCGGCAGCGACGACTTCCTCGGCCCTTTCGATGACGCGGTGTTCGCCGACGAGGCCTTCGCCATCGACCTCGAGGCCGAGCTCGCGGTGGCGACCGGCGACCTGCCGATGGGCACACCGCCCGACGCGGCGCTCGAAGGCGTGCGCCTCGTGCTGCTGGCCAACGACTGGAGCCTGCGCACGCTCGTGCCGGCCGAGGTGGGCAGCGGCTTCGGCTTCCTGCAGAGCAAGCCGGCCACCGCCTTTGCGCCGGTGGCCGTGACGCCCGACGAGCTGGGGCCGGCGTGGCGCGGCGGGCGCGTGCGCCTGCCGGTGACTACCCACGTCAACGGCGCACGCCTGGGCCAGGTGGAGGCCGCCGCAGGCATGCACTTCCACTTCGGCCAGCTGCTGTCGCATCTGGCACGCACGCGCAACGTGCGCGCCGGCGCGATCGTCGGCGCAGGCACCGTCAGCCACGACGACGAGGCGCAAGGCGTGTCGTGCCTGGCCGAGCGGCGTGCGCTCGAGATGCTGCATGGGGGCCAGGCCACCAGCGGCTGGCTGCGCGATGGCGACGTGGTGCGTATCGAGGTCGTCGACGGCCTGGGTGCGTCGGTGTTCGGTGCCATCGAGCAGCGGGTGCGCGTCGCGGGCACCGGGGCTGCAGCCGGGGACACCGGTGGCTGAGCCGCAGCCAACGGGTGCCGCGGGTGGCCGCCGAGCGTTCATCTCGCAGTGCAGGGCGCGAAACAGGGCTTTGGTGAACGCAGGCCACTTGCTGGCCGCGGCATTCGCCGCCAGTGCGCTGGCCCTGGGCAGTCCCCGGACTGAGGCGCAAACCAATCCAGTGCAGCCGGCGGTGGCGCCCGCCGCTGCCGCATCCGCACCCCCGGCAGCGCCGGCGTCGGCACCGGCATCGGCCGCGGCAGCCGAGTCGGGTGCTCAGGCGGCCTCGGCGCCCGCGGCGGCGGCCTCGGCCCCATCGGCGGCTCCAGCCGTTTCGCCCGCGTCGGCACCAGGCCCCGTGCTGCCCGCCAGCGCGGCGGGCTCCCCGTCAACCCCGGCGGTGACCCCGGCGGCGCCTCCGCCGGCACCGGCACCGGCGCCGGCCACGCCGCCAGCGGCATCTGCGGCGGCCCGGCCGCCCACACCCACCTGCCCGCCGGCACTGGACTTGCAGGTACCGGCGCGCGGCGAGGACCGCGGCGTGCTTTGGCGTCTGACGCGGGGCGGCCGCGTCTCTCACCTGTTCGGCACCGTGCACGTGGGCAAGCCGGGGTGGCAGGCGCTGGGGCCGCTCACCGCCGCCGCGCTGCGCGCCAGCGACACGCTGGCTCTGGAGATCGACCCCACCGACCCCGCCGTGCTGGCCGCGTTGGCCGACACGACGCCCGCGCCGCGGCTGCCCGAGGCGCTGAACCAGCGGCTGCTGGCGGCCACCCAGCGCGCCTGCCTGCCGCTGCTGGCGCTGGCCGGGCTGCACCCGGTGCTGCAGGCCACCACGCTCACCGTGCTGGACGCCCGCTGGCTCGGCCTGGACCCCAACCACTCGCTGGAGATGCTGCTCGCCCAGCGCGCCAAGGCCCGGCGCATGAAGGTGGTGTCGCTGGAGTCGGTCGAGCTGCAAAAGCAGGTGCTGGTGCCTGCCGATGCGGCCGAGGCCGTGGCCGTGATCGAGCAGGCCCTCGACCAGCTGGAGAACCTGGCCAGCCGCCGCGTGCTGGAACGTCTCGTGCGGGCCTGGGAAAGCGGCGACCTGGCCACGCTCGAGCGCTACGAGCAGTGGTGCGAGTGCGCCGGCACCGACGAGGAACGCGCATTCCTGCGGCGCCTGAACGACGAGCGCAACGCGCCGCTGGCCGATCGCATTGCCCGGCTGCACGGCCAGGGCCGCCGGGTGTTCGCCGCCATCGGCGCCCTGCACATGACCGGCCCGGCCGCGCTGCCGCGGCTGCTGGCCGAACGCGGTTTCAAGGTCGAACGGGTGAACTTCGCGGCCGACCCGGCCCGTTCTGCCGCCACGGCGATCGACCGGGTGCAGGAGCCCGGCGTGCCGGCGGCGACGGCATCTGCAACGGCATCTGCAACCACATCGGCCGCCGCATCGGCCGCCGCATCGGCCGCGGGGCCGCCGCGCTGAACCCGCCGGTCTGCGGGTTTGGCCGCCTGCCTGGGGGCGGTTCGCCAGATGGCCTTCGCGCCGCGCTGCCCGCACAATGGCCCGGCGGGCGCAGCTCGCCAGAGGGTGGCCGCGGCGCCGCCCTTGCCCCCAAGGAAGAGGAGTTCAGGCCCGATGACGAGCGCGAACGACTTCACCCGGCTCGTGCCGGGCTTCGACTTCCTGCAAGGCCTGATGAAGTCCGGCGGCACGGCCATGCCCGGCATCGGCCAGTGGATTGCGCCGACGCTGGACCCCGAGGAACTGCAGCGCCGCATCGACGAGTTGCGCACGGTGCAGTTCTGGCTCGAACAGAACGGCAAGCTGATCGGCACCACCATCCAGGCGCTGGAGGTGCAGCGCATGACGCTGGCCACCCTGAAGGGCATGAACCTGCCGATGGCCGACCTCACGCAGTCGCTGTGGACCGGCCAGCGCGCCGCCACCGCGGCTCGTTCGGGCGCTGCCCCCGCCAAGGAGGCAAAGCCCCCTCCAGCGGCGAGCGCTGCAGGCGACGCCAAGGCGGCCTTCGCCAAACCGACCCAGGCCGCCAAGGCCATCGACACGCCGGCCGCGCCCGCCGCGGCGGTGGACCCGCTGCAGTGGTGGGGCGCCTTGACCAAGCAGTTCACCGAACTGGCCACCCAGGCGCTGAGTGACGGCAATGCGCAGGTTGCGCGCCAACTGGCCGGCACGGCGATGAAGCAGGGCCTGGAAACCGCCAACAGCAGCATCGAGCGTGCCATGGCGATGTCGGGGCAGACCGTGGGCGCCATGGCGAAGGCCACGGCCGCTCAGGCCCCTGGCGCGGTTGGTGCGGTTGGGTCGGCCGGAACGGCCCGCGCCACGACCGCGACCCGGCCGCCGGCCAAAGCGGCCAAAGCGGCCAAAACGGCCAGGGCCGCCGCTGCCCCTGCTGCGGGTGCCTTTGCGGCGCCCCGCCGGCGCAAAGCCTGAGCTGCGCGCAAAGCAGCCGTTCCAGGCGCACCCTCCGCGGACCATGAGCCCATGAGCCCGTTCATCGTCGGCCACGCTACCCACCCGGAGTGGACCGGTGCGTTCGCGCTGGTGGCCGCGCAACTCGATGCGCAGGCGGCGCCGCGTGCCGACGAGGGCGGGGCTGCCGGCCCGCGCGCCGCCGCGCCGACTCTGGGTCTCGTGTACTTCACCGACGCCTACGCAGCGGCTGCCGATGCGCTGCTGGCCGCGCTGCGCCAGCGCTGGCCGGGCGTGAGCTTCGTCGGCACGGTGGGCGTCGGCGTGTGTGCCGGCGGTGTCGAGTACTTCGACGAGCCGGCGCTGGTGGTCATGTTGATGGCGCTGCCGCGCGAGCAGTTCCAGGTATTCAGCGGCACCCGTGGCCTGCGTGGCGCAGGCAGCACAGCTGACGTGGGGGGCACGGTGGCCGGGCCCGCCGGCCCGCTGCGCGCAGCTGCCGCCCTCGTGCATGCCGACCCGGCCACACCCGACTTGCCAGAACTGCTGGCCGAGCTGGCCGGGCGCACCGAAGCGGGCTACCTGTTCGGCGGCGTGTCGGCCTCACGCAAGCGGCACGTACAGCTGGCCGACGCGGTGCTGCAGGGTGGTTTGTCGGGGGTGGCCTTCGGCGAAGGTGTGCCGCTGGTCTCGCGCGTGACGCAGGGCTGCGCGCCGCTGGGGCCGGCGCGCCGCATCACCGCCAGCGACGGCACCGTGGTGCTGGCGCTGGATGGGCAGCCCGCGTTGCCGCAGCTGCTGGCCGACCTGCACCTGGTGCGCAAGGGCAGTGGCGAGAGCGTGCATCCGCGGGCGCTGCGCGACGCCGTGCCGCGACTGCGGCGCACGCTGGTGGGTCTGTCGCCGCCCCGGCAGGGCGAGCGTCCGGTGGCGCGCCCGGGCAGCTTCGGCGACGAGGTGCGTGTGCGCCACCTGATCGGCATCGACCCCGGGCGGCAAGGCATCGCGGTGGCCGAGCAGGTGCATCCCGGCATGCGCCTGAGCTTCTGCCAGCGCGACGCGGCCGCGGCGCGCCGCGACCTGATGCGCATGTGCACCGAGGTACGCGACGAGATCGAAAGCCGCGCCGAGGCGCTGCATCCGGCTGCGCGTACCGCGGCCGGCGCCGGCGCCGCCGGTGGCGGCATCACCGCCCCCGGCGAGAGCCGCGGTGCGCTGGGGGCGGTGTACGTCAGCTGCTCGGGCCGCGGTGGCGCACACTTCGGTGCGCCTTCGGCCGAACTGCAGATCGTGCGCCATGCGCTGGGCGACGTGCCGCTGGTGGGCTTCTTCGCTGCCGGCGAGATCGCGCGCCGCCAGCTCTACGGCTACACCGGCGTGCTCACGGTGTTCTGCGAACCGTGAAGGCCCGTGCGCGGCGGCCGATGCCGATCAACGCCCTGGCAGGGCACCCTTGCTGCCGACCCCGATGAACGCCTTCGACACCGCCGCACGAACCCGAGCCGACGCCGCCGGGCATGCCCCGTCGCGCCACCTCTCCGCGCGGCGCGCCGAGGTGGCCGCCGCGCTGGCCTCGCTGCTGCCCGCGCACGCCCTGCTGGCGCGGCGTGAGGAAACGGTGCCCTACGAGTGCGACGGCCTCACCGCCTACCGCCAGCCGCCGCTGCTGGTGGCGCTGCCCGAGACCGAAGCGCAGGTGGCCGCGGTGCTGAAGGCCTGCCACGCACTGAAGGTGCCGGTGGTGGCGCGCGGCGCCGGCACGGGGCTTTCCGGCGGCGCGCTGCCGCTGGCCGACGGCGTGACGCTGTCGCTGGCCAAGTTCAACCGCATCGTCGCGCTGGACCGCGCGGCGCGCACCGCCACCGTGCAGTGCGGCGTGCGCAACCTCGCCATCAGCGAAGCCGCCGCCCCCTTCGGCCTGTACTACGCGCCCGACCCCTCGAGCCAGATCGCCTGCACCATCGGCGGCAACGTGGCCGAGAACGCCGGCGGCGTGCACTGCCTCAAGTACGGCCTCACGCTGCACAACGTGCTGCGCGTGCGCGGCTACACGGCCGAGGGCGAAGCGGTGGAGTTCGGCAGCGAGGCGCTCGACGCCGCCGGGCTGGACCTGCTGCCTCTCATCGTCGGCAGCGAGGGCATGCTCGCCGTCATCACCGAGGTCACCGTGCGCCTGACCCCGAAGCCGCAGCTGGCGCGCTGCATCATGGCCAGCTTCGACGACATTCGCAAGGCCGGCGACGCGGTGGCGGCCATCATCGCCGCGGGCATCATCCCGGCGGGCCTGGAGATGATGGACAAGCCGATGACCGCGGCGGTGGAGGACTTCGTGCACGCCGGCTACGACCTCGATGCCGTGGCCATCCTGCTGTGCGAGAGCGACGGCACGCCGGAAGAGGTGGCCGAGGAGATCGAGCGCATGCTCGCGGTGCTGGCCGGCGCCGGCGCCTCGCGCCTGGAAGTGAGCAAGGACGAAGCGCAGCGGCTGAAGTTCTGGAGCGGGCGCAAGAACGCCTTCCCGGCCAGCGGCCGCATCAGCCCCGACTACATGTGCATGGACTCGACCATCCCGCGCAAGCGGCTGGCCGACATCCTGCAGGCCATCGCCCAGATGGAAGTCAAGTACGGGCTGCGCTGCTGCAACGTGTTCCACGCCGGCGACGGCAACCTGCACCCGCTGATCCTGTTCGACGCCAACGACGCCGACCAGCTGCACCGCGCCGAGCTGTTCGGCGCCGACATCCTGGAAACCAGCGTGGCGCTGGGCGGCACGGTCACCGGCGAGCACGGCGTGGGCATCGAGAAGCTGGCCAGCATGTGCGTGCAGTTCAGCCCCGCCGAGCGCGAGCAGATGCTGGCCCTGAAGCACGCCTTCGACCCCGGCGGCGGGCTCAACCCCGGCAAGGTGATCCCCACGCTCGCGCGCTGCGCCGAGTACGGCAAGATGCACGTGAAGAAGGGCCTGCTGCCGTTCCCGCATCTGGAGCGGTTCTGACGATGACCTCGACCGGGTTTGCGACCGCGGCCAATGGTCCGACCCATGGACCGGCCCATGGATTCGCAGGGACGCCGGCCGGCGCGCCGGCCTCCGACGAACCGGCGCTCGCGCGCCTGATCGACCAGGTGCGCGCAGCTCGCGCGCGCCAGGGTGTGCTGGACATCCGCGGCGGGGGTACCAAGGCCTTCTACGGCGAACCGTCCAGAGGCGGCGAGCCGCTCTCGCTGCGCGAGCTGAGCGGGATCAGCAGCTACGACCCAAGCGAGCTCGTGGTGACGGTGCGTGCCGGCACGCCGCTGGCCGAGCTCGAGGCGGCCTTGGCCGAACGTGGGCAGTGCCTGGCGTTCGAGCCGCCGCGGTTCGCGCCGGCCGCCGAGCCCGGCGATGCGGCGGCTGCTGTCGGTGGCGCGGTCGATGGTGCGGTCGGTGGCACGGTCGGTGGCATGGTCGCCGCCGGACTGGCCGGCCCGGCGCGCGCGGCGGTCGGTGGGGTGCGCGACTTCGTGCTCGGCGCGACGATGCTCAACGGCCGAGGCGAGGTGCTGACCTTCGGCGGCCAGGTGATGAAGAACGTCGCCGGCTACGACGTGGCGCGCCTGCTTGCCGGGTCGCTGGGCATGCTCGGCGCGATCGTCGAGGTCTCGCTCAAGGTGCTGCCCGAGCCCGCCGCCACGGCGACCCTGCGCTTCGATCTCGAACAGACCGAGGCGTTGCGGCGCCTGCACGCCTGGGGCGGCGAGCCGCTGCCGCTGAACGCCAGCGCGTGGTGGGAACACACGCTCGTGGTGCGCCTGAGCGGGGCCGCCGCCGCCGTGCAGGCCGCCACGAGGAAGCTCGGCGGCGAAGTCATCGAGCCGGCAACGGCGGCCACCTTCTGGCGCGGCCTGCGTGACCATGGCGACGAGTTCTTCACCAGCGCGGTGGCCGCCACGCAGGGCAACGCCAGCCTGTGGCGGCTGGGCGTGCCCGCGACCACGCCCCCGCTGAAGCTGCCCGGCGAGCAGCTCGTCGAGTGGGGCGGCGCGCAACGCTGGCTGTGCACCGGTGCGCCGGCGCAGGCCGTGCGCGAAGCGGCGGCAGCGGTGGGCGGGCACGCCACGCTGTTCCGCGCGCGCGACAAGAGCGCCGGCGTGTTTGCGCCCCTGTCGGCCCCGCTCATGCGCATTCACCGCGAGCTGAAGCGCGCCTTCGACCCCGCCGGCGTGTTCAACCCCGGCCGGCTGGGTGCCGGGCTGTGAACGCGGCGATGCCCGGCACGGACGCGGACGCGGACGCGAACGCGAACGCGACCGCGTCCCCAGGGGCTGGCAGCGCCCCGGCCAGCACCGCCACGCCGCAGACCATGCGCGCGTACTACGTGCAGCGCGCGGCGTACTACGAGCGCGTCTATCACAAGCCCGAGCGGCAGGCCGACCTGCGTGCGATGGAGGCGTGGGTCGCCGGGCCGTTCGCCGGCCGGCGCGTGCTGGAAGTCGCCGCCGGCACCGGCTGGTGGACGCCACACGCCGCGCGGCAGGCTGCGGACTGGCTCGCCACCGACATCAACCCCGAGACGCTGGCGCTGGCCAAGGCCAAGCGCATGCCGCAGTGCGTGCGCTTCGCCGAGATGGATGCCTACACGTTCGAGGGCCTGGGTGCCGGCGAACGCTTCGACGCCGCCTTTGCCGGCTGCTGGTGGAGCCACGTCGATCGGCGTGTGCTGCCCGGCTGGCTGGGCCGGCTGCACGAGCGGCTGGAGCCGGGCGCGCGCGTGGTCTTCCTCGACAACAGCTTCGTGCAGACCAGCAGCACGCCGATCACCCGCAGCGACGAGGCCGGCAACACCTACCAGTTGCGCACGCTGGACGACGGCAGCGTGCACGAGGTGCTGAAGAACTTCCCGGCGCCCGAGCAAGCCATCGCCTGCCTCGGCCCGCGCGTGGTGCAGCCGCGCTGGCTGGCGCACACGCACTACTGGATCCTCAGCTACCTCCTGAAGTAGGCGGCCAGCGGCCGACTGCCCCAATCCCTCCGATGCAAACCAATCTGGCCGCGGAATTCAAGGGCACGCGTGAAGGTGCCGAGGCCGAAGCCATCCTGCGCAAGTGCGTGCACTGCGGCTTCTGCACCGCCACCTGCCCGACCTATCAACTGCTGGGCGACGAGCTGGACGGCCCGCGCGGGCGCATCTACCTCATCAAGCAGGTGCTCGAAGGCGAGGTGCCCTCGCGCGCCACGCAGCTGCACCTGGACCGTTGCCTGACCTGCCGCAACTGCGAGACCACCTGCCCCAGCGGCGTGCAGTTCGGCCACCTCGTGGACATCGGCCGCAAGGTGGTGGAAGAGCGCGTCGAACGCCCGGCCGGCGAGCGCGCCGTGCGCTGGCTGCTCAAGCAGGGCCTGACCTCGCCGCTGTTCGGCCCGGCGATGAAGCTGGGGCAGCTGGCGCGGCCGCTGCTGCCCGCGTCGCTGAAGAACAAGGTGCCGGCACCGGCAAGCGCGCGCGCCGGGCTGTGGCCGCAGAGCACGCACAAGCGCAAGGTGCTGATGCTGCTGGGCTGCGTGCAGCCGGCGATGATGCCCAACATCAACAGCGCCACCGCCCGCGTGCTCGACGCGGCCGGCATCCAGACGCTGGTGGCCGATGGTGCCGGGTGCTGCGGCGCCATCCGCACGCACCTGAACGACATCGAAGGCGGCCTGGCCGACATGCGCCGCAACATCGATGCCTGGTGGCCGCTGGTCGAGGGCCTGACCAGCGCCGGCAAGGTAGAGGCGATCGTGATGAACGCTTCGGGCTGCGGCGTGGCGGTGAAGGAGTACGGCCTGGCGCTCGCCCACGACCCCGAGTACGCGGACAAAGCCGCGCGCGTGAGCGCGCTCACCAAGGACATCTCGCAGTTGCTGCCCGACCTCGTGCCGCTGCTGGCCAAGCGGATGCATGGCGCCAAGGGCCGCAAGCTCGCCTGGCACCCCTCGTGCACGCTGCAGCACGGGCAGCAACTGCGCGGCGGCGTCGAACGCGGGCTGCGCGAACTGGGCTACGACGTGTCGCTGGCCAGCGCCGAGAGCCACCTGTGCTGCGGCTCGGCCGGCACCTACAGCGTGCTGCAGCCGGCGCTGGCCACCGCGCTGCGCGACCGCAAGCTCGCTGCGCTGGAACCGGCCGGACCCGGGCTGTTCGACGCGATCATCAGCGCCAACATCGGCTGCATCCAGCACCTGCAAAGCGGCACCGAGACGCCGGTGCGGCACTGGGTGGAAGTGGTGGACGAGGCGCTGGCGTAGCCCGCGCGCCCAGGCTCCTAGCTAGCTAGGCTCCGAGCTGCCCGGCCAGCGCGGTGAAGTCCTCGGCGACGAGGTCGAATTCACCTTCGCGCCACGGCTCCATCGCCCCGCCGGGGCCGCGTTCGCGCGGGCGCGGCACCAGCGCCGTGCGCAGCCCGCAGGCCGCCGCGGCGCGCAGGTCCGAGGGGTGCGCCGCCACCATCATCACCTGGGCCGGCGCCAGGTCGAGCAGGCGCGCCGCCCCGAGGTAGACCTCGGGGTCGGGCTTGTAGTGCGCGAAGAGCTCGGCGGAGAGCACGCAGTCGAAGGGCAGGCCGCCGTGGCGCGCCAGGTCGACCAGCAGCGAGACATTGCCGTTGGACAGCGTGGCCGTGACGAAGCGCCGCTTCAGCCGCGCCAGGCCCGGCGCGCTGTCGGGCCAGGGGTCCAGGCGGTGCCAGACGCGGTTCAGCGCCGCCGCGTCGGCCTCGGGCAGCGCGAGCCGGTGCGCAGCCAGCACGCGCCCGAGGATGCGGCGGTGCAGGCCATCGATGTTCGTCCACGGCAGCGCCCCCGCCCGCACTTCCTGCATCGCCGGCTGGTAGCCGGCGCGCCAGTCGAGGGCGAAGCGCCCCGCGTCGACGGGCAGGCCGATGCGCGCCACCTCGGCGGCGATGGAGCCGTACCAGTCGACCACGGTGCCGAAGATGTCGAAGGTGAGGGCGCGGATGTCGACGTGTGCCATGGCCCCAGCATAGCGGCGCTTCCTACAATGCCGCCCGGGCGTCGCGGCCGCGCCTGTCGGCCCGCGCCGCCGACGCCACCACCAACCATCGAAAGCCCCTCGTGACCTCCTCGAAGGCTCCCGCCGCGGGCCCGCCCACTGCCCTGACGGCGCTTTCGCCGCTGGACGGCCGCTACGCCGCGCGGCTGGCGCCGCTGCGCCCGCTGCTATCGGAGTACGGGCTGATGCACCGCCGCGTGCAGGTGGAAGTGGAGTGGTTCATCGCGCTGTCGGACGCGGGTTTTGCCGAGTTCAAGCCGCTCGGCGAAGCCGCGCGCGGCCTGCTGCGCTCGCTGGTGCTGCGCTTCAGCGAGGCCGACGCCGCCGCCATCAAGGAGATCGAGCGCACCACCAACCACGACGTGAAGGCGGTGGAGTACTGGATCAAGGGCCGCATCCGTGCCAACGCCGCCGGGCACGCCGAGCTCGTGCGCGCGGCCGAGTTCGTGCACTTTGCCTGCACCAGCGAAGACATCAACAACACCAGCCACGCGCTGATGCTCGACGCTGCGCGCAACAGCGTGCTGCTGCCGGCGCTGGACGCGGTGACGCAGGCGCTGCGCGCGCTGGCCCGGGCCGAGGCGGCCACGCCGATGCTCGCGCGCACCCACGGCCAGACCGCCAGCCCCACCACCGTGGGCAAGGAGGCGGCCAACGTGCTGGCGCGGCTGGCCCACGCGCGCGGGCGCATCGCCGCGGTGCCGCTGCCGGCCAAGATGAACGGCGCGGTGGGCAACTACAACGCGCATGTGGCCGCCTACCCCCACTTCGACTGGGAGCGCTTCGCGCGCACGGTGGTCGAAGAGCGCCTGGGCCTGGCGTTCAACCCGCTCACCACGCAGATCGAGCCGCACGACGGCATCGCCGAGCTGTTCGACTCGGTGGCGCGCAGCAACACCATCTGCATCGACTGGTGCCGCGACGTCTGGGGCTACATCGCGCTGGCCTACTTCAAGCAGCGGCCGAAGGCCGGCGAGGTGGGCTCCAGCACCATGCCGCACAAGGTGAACCCGATCGACTTCGAGAACGCCGAGGGCAACTACGGCCTGGCCAACGCGCTGCTCGCGCACATGAGCCACAAGCTGCCCATCAGCCGCTGGCAGCGCGACCTCACCGACAGCACCGTGCTGCGCAACATGGGCGTGGCGCTGGGCTACACGGTGCTGGCCCACAACAGCCTGGGCGTGGGCATGGGCAAGCTCGAGGTGCACCGCGAGGCGCTGGCCGCCGACCTCGACGCCGCGCCCGAGGTGCTGGCCGAGGCCGTGCAGACGGTGATGCGGCGCCACGGCCTGGCCGAACCCTACGAGCGGCTGAAGGAATTCACGCGCGGCCGCGCGATCACGCTGGGCGCGATGCACGAGTTCATCGACACGCTGGCCGAACTGCCCGAGGCCGAGCGGCAACGCCTGAAGGCGTTCACCCCGGCCGGCTACACGGGCCTGGCCGCCCTTCTGGCGCGGCGGGCCTGACATGGTGCCGGTGCCGCGCTGCCGGGGGCGTGGCCAGGGCGCGCCAGCCCCGCGACACTCGCGACATTCACGACACCGGCGATGCCCACAAGGCGGCTGCCTCGCCCGGCCCTGCGGCGCACGGCGCTTCTGCGAATGACCCGACCGTCCTTCACCGATCAACTCGCGCTCGCCCAGGCGCGTGCGAACTCACTGCTGTGCGTGGGGCTCGACCCGGAGCCCGGCCGCTTCCCGCAGCCCTGGCGCGGCGACGCGCGCCGCATCGGCGACTTCTGCGCCGCCATCGTCGACGCCACGCACGACCTGGCGCTTGCCTTCAAGCCGCAGATCGCGCACTTCGCCGCCCATCGCGCCGAGGAGCAGCTGGAACGGCTCATCGCCCACGTCCGCGCCGTTGCGCCCGAGGTGCCGGTGATCCTCGACGCCAAGCGTGGCGACATCGGCAGCACCGCCGAGCACTACGCGCGCGAGGCCTTCGAGCGTTATGACGCCGATGCCGTGACGCTGTCGCCATTCATGGGCACCGACAGCCTGGAGCCCTTCATGAGGCACGCCGGCCGCGGGCTGATCGTGCTGTGCCGCACCAGCAACCCGGGCGGCAGCGACCTGCAGGCCCAGCGGCTGGAAGGCGGGGAACTGGTCTACGAGCGCATCGCCCGGCTCGCCGCCACCGAGTGGAACCGCCGCGGGCAGCTTGGCCTGGTGGTGGGGGCCACCTTCCCGCGCGAACTGGCCCGCGTGCGCGAGCTGGCCCCGCGGTTGCCGCTGCTGGTGCCGGGCGTCGGCGCGCAGGGCGGTGACGCCGAGACCACCGTGCGGCTGGCCTGGCGACACGACGCACCGGTGCTGGTGAACTCGTCGCGCGCCATCCTGTATGCCGGCGGCGACCATGCCGGCGTGGCTGCCGCCGCCGAGGCCGCGCGCGCAGCCGCCCAGGCGACGCGGGCCGCCCTGCAGCGAGGGCGCGCGGCCGCCTGAGCAGCCCCCTCTGGCGATGCCGGCCGATCCCATCGGGGCGTGCCGGCCGACGCCGCCGCGAGCCGTCGGCTGTGGCGACGGCGCCGCGCCCGGACCACAAGAACACCTCCGCGTGAGAGCCCGCATTCCACGGCCTGCTCAGGGCTGCGAAGATCGGCTCCTTCGAGGGCCACCTCCTACCGCTTCGGCAAAGGTCCCACAGGTGATGATCACGGCGTTTCGCTGCAGACGGGTTGGAACAGGGCGAGGCACGACTCGCGGGCGGCCCTCGGCCTCGGGCGGCCTCGCGCGGCCGCGGCGGGCTGTGGTGGCTGCACTGGGGGTGGTGGCCGCCGTGGCCGCCGGCGCGCTGGCCGCCGCGGGGTCGGCGGCAGCCCAGACCTCGATGACCCAATGCCGCGCTGCGCTGGCACCGGCAGCGGACGCCCGCCTCAGGCTTTGCGAGGTCCACACCGGTTGCCGCAACGTGGTGCGCGTGATCGACGGCTGTCCCGCACTCAAGGCGTTTCTCGATCTGCTGCCCGCCAACGGTGCGCCGATGGACGACAGCACACTGCGCCGCACGCTCATCGAGGCGGGCGTGCCGCCCAACGGCCTGCCCAGTTGCACCACCGAGTTCAATCGGGCGCTTTGCCGCAACTTCCTCAACCTGGAAGACGCCTCCGGCGAAACCGGCGCCGGCCCGTCCCGCCGCGCGCAGTTCGACGCCGCCATGCGCCAGCTGGTGGAGCAGCAGGAGCAGGCCCGCGTGCCCGCGGAACAGCATCGCACGGCCGAACTGCGCCTGGAGGCCTGCGCCGCCGCCCGCCCCGGGCCCGAGCGCGACGGTCCTTGCCGGGAAGCGGCCGAGGCGGTGCAGGCCTGCGAGGTGTTCCGCGCTCAATGGGCACAGCGCCGCGACGTGCTGCTGGTGGACGCCCACCGCCTCAACCGACCCGATGCCACGGCCACACTGCGCGCCCTGGAGATACCGCCGTGCGCGCAGACGTTGCCCGGCACCACGCTGACGCCGCAGCAGGCCCTCTCAGCTGCCGTGGCCGACGTGCCTGAAGGCCCCGGTGGGGGCGCGGCCGGCATCTCCGGCCCGGGCGCCACGCCGGTGCCCGAGCGCGAGCGCACGCCGCCACCGCCGGGCCCGCGCGCCGACGGCGGCGCCGAGTGCAAGGCCGCCCTGCGGCGCATGGAAGAGCGCTTCGAGGCCCTGCAGCGCAGACGACCGCCGCAGCCTGACCGCCTGTCTTCGCAGCAGGTGGAGATCTACATGCTGACCGAGCAGGTCGGTGTGCTGGAACGGCTGTGCCACGGCCAGCGCGAGTACGACTTCCTGCGCCCCACGCAGGACCGGCTTGCCCGGGCGCTGCAGGAATGCCGCGGCAGCGCGCCCAACCCGATCAACGACTGCGTGCCGCGCGTGGCCTGGTAGCGCTCGGCCCGCCGCGGGGGCCAGGCGAGCGGACAGTCTCGCGGCCGAGGGCGGGCGGCAGCGCTGCGCGTCGCCCCATACGTCGCCCCGCACGCGACCCCAGACACGCGGTCCAGACACGCTGCCCGGACACGCGGTCCAGACACGCGGCCCGGACACGCGGCCCGGACACGCGGCCCGGACACGCGGCTCGGACACGCGGCTCGGACACGCGGCTCGGACACGCGTGCCGGGCAGCGGCGCATCCGCACGGTGGATGATGCGGCGCACGGCCTCCCCGCGGCATGCTGCGTCCGCGATGTCCGCCTCCCGAGCGGGCATGCGCCGCGCTCCGCGGCCCGACCTGCCCGAGTGCCACCCCGCCCGCGTGGCCCGGGTGCGCCGAAGGTGAATAGGTCACAGACCTGACCGGCACGATTCACCCTCTTCCGGACAGGTACCTCCCTAGGCTTCGGCCCAGTGACGCAGACAGATCCTCTGCACTGCGCACGCTGAAGAGCACGGGGAGAAAAGAACATGTATGACGCATCCGTCCGCCCGCTTCGGGGTACCGCGCTGGCTGCGCACATCCTGGCCGGCGCCCCGCTGCGCCGGCCTGCCGCGCCGGCCTTCCACCCTCAGCCCAGGCTGCCTGCCGGGCCGGCGGTGCGCGAGCCCATGGCGGTGCCTGAGGCGGGCCGCACCGAGCGCGAGACGCATGGCCCGCTGGCGCGATGCATGGCGCACATGCTGGACGAGATCGACTACGGCATGCTGCTGGTCGACCACGACGAGCGCGTGCTGTACATGAACCACGCCGCCCGGCGCGAGCTGGACCACGACCACCCGCTGCAGGTGCAGGGCCGCCAGCTGGGCACCGCCCTGGCCGCCGAGCTGTCGGCGCTGCAGGAGGCGCTTGGCGCCGCCCAGCGCGGCCTGCGTCGGCTGCTGACGCTGGGGGTCGGGGAGCAGCGCGTGGGCATCTCGGTGGTGCCGTTGAACGAGCCCGGCCAGCCGAGTGGCCCGACGCTGCTGGTGCTGGGCAAGCGGCGCGTCTGCGAGCAGCTGTCGGTGCAGGGCTATGCGCGCGCCGTGGCGCTGACGCCGGCGGAGACGCGGGTGCTCGAGCTGCTGTGCGGCGGCGTGCAGCCCACCGTCATCGCCACCATGCAGGGGGTGGCCGTGTCCACGGTGCGCACGCAGATCGGCAGCATCCGCGCCAAGACCGGCGCCAACAGCATCCGCGAGCTGGTGCGGCAGGTGGCGGTGCTGCCGCCGCTGGTGGGTGCGCTGCGCGCCTCGGGTGCATCGTCGGGCGCCATGCAGGTGCCGTTGGCCGCCTGAGCGGGCCTGGCCCGCCACAACGCCGGCAAGAGGAATCGACTTCGGAGGAAAAGCAGGCGGTCCGAGCCGCCGGCTAAGATCGGCCGGCCCTGCGGCCACCCGGGTGCCTTGGGGCACGCTGGGTGGTCGCAGGGCGAGGCCGACGATGTTCAAGAAGACCGCCCCCACCGCCGACCCCGCCGCACTCATCGAGCAGGCTCCCTTCTCCGACGGCCTGCGCGCGCTGGCCCGCCGCGGCGAGGCGCGGCGCGTGCGCAAGGGCACGCAGCTCATCACCGAAGGCGACCACGGCGACACGCTGTTTCTCGTGGTGCAGGGTCGGCTGCGCGCCTACAGCGCCGGCGCCGACGAGCGCGAGGTCACCTATGCGACCTACGGTCCCGGGGAGTACCTGGGCGAAATGAGCCTGGACGGCGGCCCGCGCTCGGCCAACGTCGAGGTGGTGGAGCCCGGCTGGGTGGTGCTGGTGACGCGCCGCACGCTCGACGCCCACCTCGCGGCCGACCCGCAATTCGCCTACGAGCTGCTGGCCAAGGTCATCCGCCGTGCGCGCACCGCCACGCTGAGCCTGCGGCAGATCGCGCTCAACGATGTCTACGGCCGGCTGAAGGCGCTGCTCGAGGCGCAGGCCGTGGCCCTGCCCGACGGCACGCGCGCACTGGAGCCCGCGCCCTCGCACCTGGAGATGTCGCGCCTGATCGGCTGCGGCCGCGAGATGGTCAGCCGGGTGATGAAGGACCTGGAGCGCGGCGGTTATGTCGAAAGCGGCCGCCGCCATGTGCGGCTGTTGAAAGCGCTGCCGGCGAAGTGGTGAGCGGCGCGCCGCTGCAGGGCGGCGCCGGCACCGCGCGCGCCTGGCGGTCACGCCGAGATCACGGCGTGATCAGGCCGCCGCCGCGAACCGCCGCTCGGGGCGCGCGGCGCGCTGGAACTCCGGCAGCGTGCGCGGCAGCCGCCCTTCGATGTCCTTGATGCGTTCGGGCCCGGCCGGGTGGGTGGAAAGCCACGCCGGCGGGGCCTTGCCGCCGCTGGCCGCGCCCATCTTCTGCCACAGCGAGACGCCGGCGCGCGGGTCATAGCCGGCGCGCGCGGAGAGCAGCAGGCCCAGCGCGTCGGCCTCGCTCTCGTCGTCGCGGCCGAACTTCAGGGTCAGCAGCTGCGCGCTGTACTGCGCGGCCAGGTCGCCGACATTGCCCAGACCGAACAGCGCCGACAGCGCCCGCAGGCCGACAGCGGTGCCGGTGCTCTTGGCCATGCGTTCGCGGGCATGCTCGAGCAGCGCGTGCGCGACTTCGTGGCCCATGATCACCGCGACCTCGTCGTCGCCCAGCTTCAGGCGGCTCAGGATGCCGCTGAAGAAGGCGATCTTGCCGCCGGGCATGCAGAAGGCATTGAGCTGGTTGCTGCGCAGCAGCTGCACCTCCCAGCGCCACTCGCGCGCGCGCTCGTTGCACGCCGGCGCGAAGGGAATGATGCGCTGGGCGATGTAGCGCAGCCGCTGCAGCTGCGCATCGTCGCCGGGCGCCAGCGCGCCCTTGCCCTGCGCGTCGCGCATCAGTTGCAGGTACTGCTGGCGTGCCATGCCTTCCACCTGATCGGCCGGCACGATGCCCGCGGCGCGCGAGCGCCGGCACTCGGGGTCGGCAGCTGCCGCGGCGTCGGGCAGCGCCGCGGTCGCTGCCGCGGCGCCAGCGCCCAGCAGCGAGGTCAGGAAGCGCCGCCGCGAGCCGCCGCCGCCATGGCAATCGCATCCGGTCAGCGCAGCCATGTCGGGCGCCAGGTCATCGGCGGCAGCAGGCAACGACGCGCCGGGCCTGTCGGCTGCGGCCATCTTCGAAGCAGTGGTCATGAGGCGGTCGGTGCGCGGGCTTCGGGAAACCGGCCGGGCAAACACCGGGCGCGGCATCGCGGAGCATTCTGGCAGCGCCGCCACGTCCATCCACCCCGACCGGGGATCGGGCCCGAGATGGGAGCAGCCGAGGCAGGATCAATGCCTGCTGGCCTGAACAGCCCAGCAGCGTGAATGCCAGATCGGGATCGGTTCCCCGGCCCGCCGCCAGCGCCACCTCACCGGGGCTCGGGCGATCCTGGCACAGCATCGGCACCCCCGGCGCCGTCCAGCGCCCGCATCGCGCCTCGCAACCACCACAGCAGCGCCAGCGCCGGCACCGCCAGCACCGCGCTGAGCACGAAGAACGACGGCCAGCCGATGCTCTCGGCCAGCACGCCGGCCAGCGGCCCCACCCAAACCCGGCCCACCGACGCGAATGCCGACAGCAACGCGAACTGCGTCGCCGTGAAGCGCCGGGTGCACAGGCTCATCAGGAGCGCCACGAAGGCCGCGGTGCCCATGCCGCCGCTGATGTTCTCGAACGCCACCACCATCAGCAGCGCACCGTCCACCGGCGTCGGCACCGCCAGCTTGACAAAGCCCCAGTCGAAGGCCGGCAGCAGAGCGGTGCCCAGGCTGCCCTTGCCGCCGACGGCCAGCCACCAGAAGCCGAAGTTGGACACCAGCTGCAGCACGCCGAACACGAGCAACGAGCGCCACAGCCCCAGCCGCAGCATCGCCGCGCCGCCCGCCAGCGCGCCGCCGATCGTCAGCCACAGGCCGATGACCTTGTTGACCACCCCCACCTCGGCCGAGCCGTAGGCCATGCTCTTGAGCAGGAACGGCGTCATCAGCGAACCGGCGAAGGCGTCGCCCAGCTTGTACAGCACGATGAACAGCAGGAATGCCACGGCGCCGGGCATCGCGAAGTAGCTCGACAACCCGGCGACCAAGGTCTCGAAGCGCGCCCGCCGCGCCGCCCAGGTTGCCAGTGGCAGCGTGAAGGCGATGCCCAGCAGCAGCGCCAGCAGATCGACCCAGCGCTTCTGCAGCGCAGCCGGCAGCGACGAGCCGGCCAGCCACGGACCAACCGCGGCCTGCGCGAGTGGCGGCGCAAAGCGTTCGCTGAGCACGAAACCCAAGGCCACCGCGGCCAGCACGGCGGCGAAGCCCCACAGCTCGCGGCGTGCCGATGATTGCCGCGTTGCCGATGCCGCCGCCGCAGCAGCGCCCGCCGCGGCCACGGGGGCCGCCGGGCTGCCCTCGGCCAACGGCGGCAGCCGCGGCAACAGCAACAGCGACGCCCCCGCAGCGGCCACCATCAGCCCGGCCATGAAGCGGTACACCTCGGGCCAGCTCCAGCCGCCGCCCTGGGCGGCGTCGGTCCAGATGAGCGCGATGCCGCCGGAGAGGATCATCGCCAGCCGATAGCCCATCACACCCAGCGATGCCCCGAGGCCGCGCTCGGCCGCGCTCAACAGGTCGGTCCGATAGGCATCGACCACCACGTCCTGCGAGGCGGAGGCAAACGCCACCGCCACCGCCAGCAGCGCGAAGCTGCGCAGTGACTCCTTGGGTGACGTGGCCGCCAGCAACACCAGCAGCGCGGCCAGCGCGAGCTGCGTCAGCACGAGCCAGCCGCGCCGCCGCCCGAGCGCACCGACGCACTCGAAGCGGTCCATCAGCGGCGCCCACAGGAACTTGAAGGTGTATGGCAGGCCGACCAGACTGAGGAAGCCGATCGTCGCCAGGTCGAGGCCTTCCACCGTGAGCCAGGCCTGCATCGCCTGGCCGGTGAGCGCCAGCGGCAGCCCGGAGGCGAAGCCCAGCACGGCCACCGCCGCCAGCCGGTGCAACGCCGCAAGCGAACTGCCGGGGCGCAGCGACCAAGGCGGGAGCATCTTTTCATTGTGGCAGCCGGACCCGGTGCCCCCCGGCCGGCGTCGCCCGCTGTGCCGGCCGGGCAAAGCCGCCCGGAGGTGCCCGGGGCGACGCCACCGTGTCAGCGGGCGGTGCCCGCCTTCACTTGCCCGAGGGGGGCGCCGAGGCGCCGGCTGCCGACGACGACGGCGGGGCCAGCGAAGGCGGCGGCAGCACCGCATCCTGGTCGTAGATCGCCTTGGCCAGCGCGAGCAGATGCTCCTTGGGCAACTCGCCGACCAGCGCAAAGCCGCACTTCTCGTCGATCCAGTAGAACATGCCGAGCTTGCCTTGCCGCTCGTAGCGGAAGGCGGTGTCGCTGCCGGCTTCGGGCTTGCGCAGGTAGACGGTGATGCGCCGGCCGCCGCCGTCCTGGTACATCAGCTGCGCGCTCTTGCCCGGGCCGTCGGGCAGCAGGCGGCCACCCACCAGTTCGAAGCCCTGCTCGCGCAGGTCGAACAGCTTCACGGGCGCCTCGATGCGCCGGGTGAGCCAGCGCGCCAGGTGCTCTTCCTGCGCGCGCACCTCCACCGCGTGGCGGGGTTCGATCGTGTAGACGCTGTGCGCAAACGCCGCGCGTTGCAGCCACGCTTCGCGGCCGGCGGCGGGCAGCCCCTGCGTGACGGACGACGGGCCCGGCGCCAGGCGGGCCTGCGCAATCGACTGGCGCTCCTTCCACTGCCAGGACAGCGCACCGCCGACGATCGCGCCCATGACAAAGAGCCCGGCCGCGGCGGCCGCGGCCGCCATCGGCGAGAGACGCCCGAGCACGGTGGTGGCGCGTGAGCCGTCGCCCTCTGGTCCGAAGCGTGACCCGAGCCAACCGCCGAGCCAGGCCGGCCGAGCGGCAGCGGCAGCGGCAGCGGCAGCGGCCGGGGCCGACGGGTCTGTCAACGGACGCAGCGCGACCTCGGCCAAGTGGGCCGGCACCGGCTCCTGCACCACCCGCACATAGGCGGCGTGCAGCGCGCTGCGGTCGGCAGCCCACGCCTCGATGCGCCGCGCCTGCTCAGGATGGGCGCGCAGCCACGCCTGCACGTCGGCACGCTCGACGGCGCTGCCCTCGCCGTCGACCCAGGCGCTGAGCTGCTCGTCGGAGAACACGCCGCCGGGCGGCCCTGGCGGCGGGATCGTCGGAGGGGAAGGAGGGAAGGGACTCATCGGTTCACCACCGTCACACCACGCGCCGCAGGCTGCTGGCGTGGCGCTGCGGACCTTCGAGAAAGCGCCGCAGCGCCTGGCGCGCACGACACACGCGCGACATCACCGTGCCGATGGGGATGCGCAGCACTTGCGCGACTTCGGCATAGCTGAGCTGCTCCACGCACACCAGCACCAGCGGCTCGCGCTGTTCGGGCGACAGCCGTGCCAGTGCGGCCAGCAGGTCCATCCGCAGGCCCACGTCCGTGCCCGGCGCGCCGCCCTCGGCGTCCTGGGCCTGCTGCACCTCCAGCGGGTCGGCGAAGTGCAGCCGCGCGTCGCGCCGGCGGCTGTCGAGGAAGGCGTTGTGCGCGATCGACAGCAGCCACACGAGCATGTCGCGCTCGGGATCGAACTGTCGCCAGTGGGCAAGCGCGCGCTCCAGCGCCTGCTGCGTGAGGTCATCGGCCTGGCTGGGTTCGCGGGTCAGCGAACGCGCGTAGCGGCGCAGGCGCGGGATGGCGTCTAGCAGCCGCTGCCTGAAGACGGTGGGCGCGTTCACGGGCGGGTATACGGCGAGGCGGCCGCATTATTCCGGGCCGCCTGCGGAATCCGCGCGCTGGCGGTGGCCGCGGCGCGCCCGCCTCCCCGCCAGGGCCAGCCGCGTCGGCCGGCGGGCTTCAGGGCGCGGGCACCACGCGCACGCGCCGGTTGTCGGGCGAGCGCGGGTCGCGCGTGTTGGCCGGCTCGCTGGAGCCCTTGCCCACGGCACTGAGCCGCTCACCGGGCACGCCCAGCGTCATGAGCGCCAACCGTACCTGCTCGGCCCGCTCGCGCGACAGGCGCAGGTTTTGCGCCGGCGTGCCGGTCGCGTCGGTGTGGCCCTCGATCACGAAGCGCGTGCTGCGCAGCTCGCGCGACAGCATCGCGGCGACCAGGGCACCGAGGAGATCGCCGCTCTCGGGCCGCAACTGCGCGGAGTTGGGTTCGAACGAGATGGCCAGCGACAGCCCGCCCGCCGCACCGCTGCCCGGCGCGGCGGTGGCACCCGGCGATGGCGCGGGTGCCGCAGCCGGCGCCGTCGTCGCCGGGGCTGGGGCTGGGGCTGGGGCTGGGGCGGCAGTTGGGGCGGCGCCGGCCGTTGGTTCCGAAGGTGCCGCGGGCACCGACTCGACCACCAGATTGCGCGTGCGGCCGCTTGGTGCGACGCCGCGCGCCGGCGCATTGCTGGCGGCGCCCGCGGCGGGCTTGAGGGCGTCGATCATGCGCCGCACGTCGGCATCGCCAGCGGCCCGGCTTGGCAACGGCGCCGCCGCGAGAACCCAGCCGATCACGGCCACCGCCGGGAGCGCCGCGGCCGCCGCGGCCGCATCGGCCACCCGGCCAGCGCCTCGCGCGGCCAAGGCCCCCAGGGAGCTCATCGCCCGGGCGGCGGTGCGGACAGCGGCCCACGGAGCGGTGCCGGCCGTCATGACGCCACCCCCACGCGCACGCGCAGTTCATGCTCGGCCACGTTGCCCTGCTCGTCGGCCACCGAGAGCAGCAGGCGATGCAGGCCGTCGGGCACCGCCGCGTTGCTGACCACCACGCCCGTCTCGCTGATGGTGGCAAAGCGGCGCAGCCGTTCGGTCAGGTCGAGCTTGAGCACGCCGTACTGCACCCGGAATGTGGACGGCACCACCTTCACGCCGGCCGGCGCGTCGAAGGCCAGCTCGATGCGAAACGGCGCCGCCACGGGCCCGGCCTGTGTGGGCGCAACGACCCGGATGGCCAGGCCCGATTTCGCGCTGCCGCCGGGGCGCGTCAGCGAGCGCGTGCGCGCCTCAGGCTCGTCCTTGGGGCGAGCGTCGCGATCGCGCTGCGCCTCGGCCGGTGTGATGAGCTGGAATGCCAGCGCCGGCTGGGCGGCCAGCGGTGCGGCCCAGGCGCACAGCGCGGCCAGGCAAAGGGTGCGCCGGTGCGGCGCGGGAGCGGTGGGCATGGGGGTCGGCACGGGCGGTCGTCGGCAGAAGCAGGCGTCATGCGCCTTTCGGCGATTCTGGCGCGGCTGCCGCGCATGAGGTGCCCCGCCCGGTGCCGGCCTTCCCCCATTCAGGGAGGGCTTCGCGCTTCGCGCTGGCGCCGGGTGAAAGCAGCGTTCGTCACAGCACCACGCCGGCACGCGGGGCCAGCCGGTTCAGCGCCGCCATGAGGTCGGCCAGCCCGACCGGTTTTTCGAGCAGGCTGCAGCGGGCCGGCAGCACGATGCTGCGGGCACCGACCCTCCCGGTCAGGATGACGGCTGGCAGCTCCATCTCCCAGGCCTGGCGCAGCTCGGCCAGCGCGGCGCGGCCATCCGGTTGGCCGGCGCCGAGGTCGAGGTCGAACAGCAGCGCATCGGGGAAGCGCTCCTCGGCGTCGAGCAGGTTGCGCAGGCGCGCCAGCGACTCGGCCTCGACGACCGTCGCGCCGACCCCTTCGAGCGCGGCGCGCAGCGCCTGGCGCGGCACGTCTTCGTCGTCCAGCAGCGCCAGCATCCAGCCGTCCAGCCGCGCAGTGGGCCGCAGGCCGGTCACCGTGCGCGGCATCGGCGCCGCACGCCGCAGCGCGGCGGGCACGCCGACGCGAAAGCGCGTGCCGTTGCCCACGCGGCTGTTCACCGGTGCCAGCACCAGGCCCAGCTGCGCCGCCAGCCCCTTGACGATGGCCAGCCCGAGGCCGCGCCCGGCCCGCGAAGCCTCGGCGGCCTGGGCCAGCTGCACGTAGGGCTCGAACACCGCCTCGCGTTGTTCGGGCGGGATGCCGCGGCCGTTGTCCACCACGTCGATGAGGCAGCCGCGGCCCTGCGGGCGCACCGCAAGCACCACCCGCGCCGGGCCCTCCACCGGCACGCCCACGCTGTAGCGCACGGCGTTGCCGGCCAGGTTCTGCACCAGGCGCGTGATCTGGCTGCGGTCGATCGACACCCAGGTGGGGCGGCCGTACACCGACAGGCGCAGGCGGCTTTTCGGGTAGGCCGGCTGCAGGCCGCCGGCCACACGCTCGAGCACTTCGCGCAGGTCCACCAATTCGGGGTGGCTGACCAGCACGCCGTCTTCGATGGCGCTGAACTCGCTGAACTGGTCGAGCATGCCCGCGGCGTCATCGGCGGCCTGCATCTGCCGGCGCACGAGCATGCGCGCCGCCGGGTCGAGGTCGGTGCGCGCACGCAGCGCCTCGGCGTACAGGCGCATGGCCTGCAGCGGTTGGCGCAGGTCGTGGCTGATGCTGGCCAGCAGGCGCGTGCGCGCCTGCTGCACGGCTTGCAGCTGTGCGCCGCTGGCTTCCAGCTCGCCGATCAGCGTGTCGCGCTCGGACAGCGCGGCGAACAGACGCCGGTCGCCGTCATGGACGTGGCGGCGGTCGATCCACAGGAACATCGCCACCAGCACCACGGCGGCCAGCCACAGCGTGGGCGCGTCGGACAGCGCCGCGTCCCATGCCGACACAGCCAGCGCGGTGCCGGCCAGCAGCGCGAGGCCACCCCCGGCGCGCACCTGCCAGCCCAGGCTGGCCATGCCCGCCAGCAGCAACAGCGCCAGCGCCGCGGCGGCGCCGCCCGCAGCGAGGTAGGCCGAGCCAATCAGCACGCCGGCCAGCGCCGCGACGCCTTCGCAGGCACGCGGCCCCAGCCCGCGCGGCCAGGCCAGCCAGGCCAGCGGCAGCGCGCACGCCAGGGCCCACGACCAGCCGAGCGCCGCGGCCCCGAGGCCCGGCGCGCCCAGCCAGCGCCGCACGTGCGCCAGGCCGGCCAGGTCGTAGGGCAGCCACCACTCGAACAGCGACTGCGCCGCCAGCAGCAGCACGCCGAACGCCAGCAATGCCAAGCCGAGCCGGCGCCGGCGCAGCGCCAGCGAGGCCGCCATCGCGGCGGCGCTGTTGCGGGCGGGAGGGTCGGCGGCGGGGAGGGTGTCGCTCACGCTGCGGGGTCGCCGTCGTCCGGTGGGTCAGCCTCCCGGCCCGGGCGCAGCGAGGGCACGCGGTAGCCGCGCTGGCTGAGCAGCACCAGCAGCTTGGTGCGGTTGGGCGCGCCCAGCGCCTGCAAAGTGGCGGTGACATGCTTCTTTACCACCACCTCCGAGCGGTCGAGCAGACGCGCGATCTCCTTGTTGCGCAGGCCCTGCACGACGTAGCCCAGCACCTCGATCTGCCGTTCGGTGAGGCCGAGGCGCGCCAGCTCGGCCAGATCGCGCCCGCCGCCCTCGGGCGCCAGCGCGGCCATGCCACCGGAAACCGACTGCGGCAGGTGGATGCGCCGTTCGACGAGCACGTGGGTGAGCGCATCGCGCAGCTCGGCCGGCGCGGCAGCCTTGGAGATGAAGCCCATCGCGCCGGCGTCCAGCGCCGCCAGCACCGTATCGCGATCGTCCTGCGCCGAGAGGATGACCACCGGCACGTACGGGAAGTCCTCGCGCAGCCGCCTCAGCCCGGCCATGCCATGCACGTCGGAAAGGGTGAGGTCCAGCAGCACCAGGTCGAAGCGAGCAGCCGTACCCAGCGCTTGCACGGTCTCGGCCAGCGATTCCGCCAGGTGCACGCGCAGCCGCGGCAGCACTTCGGCGATCAGCAGCTGCAGGCCGTGGCGCACCAGGCCGTGGTCGTCGGCCAGCAGCACCGAACCGTGCGCAGGGGAAGCGGGGGCGGCGGCACTCATGGGGGTCGGCTTGCTCCGGCGGCGGAGCGGCAAGGTATCACGCCCTGGTGCCGCCGCGCCCGGGGTGATACCTTGGTCTCCTGTTCATGCCGATGGCGAAGTGGCTCAATGCCGCCATGCCGCTGCGCCGGCGGGAGGAAACCCGACAACCCTCCTGGGGGGCGGCCTCGTCAACCGGCTTGTCCTACCATTCGCCGAGTACCCTGCCGCCACTTGAAACCGAGGGAAGCACCATGAACCGCACTCCGCTACTGCCCCATGCCACACGCCGCAGCTCGCTGCATGCCCGGCTGGCCGGCCTTGCCAGCGTCGCGGGCCTGGCAGCGCTCGCCGCCACCCTGGCCGCCGGCCCCGCCCTCGCACAGGAACGTGTGCTGCGCGAAGGCCAGGTCACCGAGCGCGCGCTGGTCGATGCGCTCACGCCCCCGCCGGCTGCCTCGGCCCCTGAAGAGGGGGTGCGCACACGCAGCTTCCGGCCCGCCGTGCGGCCCCCGGTGGCCGCTGGCGCCACCGCCGGCACCGCCGCCGCGGGCGCCGCGGCCACGCAGACCGGGCGCGCCTCGATCCTCGTCACGTTCATCACCGACAAGGCCGACCTCACGACGCAGGCGCGCAATGCGCTGGACGTGCTGGCCGGAGCGATGAAGTCCGAGCGCCTGGCCGGCGTGCGCTTCACCATCGAAGGCCACGCCGACCCGCGCGGCGGCGAAGAGCGCAACCTCAAGCTCTCGCAGGCCCGCGCCGAGACCGTGCGCGGCTACCTCATCAGCCGGCACGGCCTGGCTGCCGAGCGCATCGACGCGGTGGGCAAGGGCTCGAGCAACCTGATGAACAAGGCCGACGTCGCCGCGCCCGAAAACCGCCGGGTGACGATCGTCTCGCAGGCCAACTGACCGTCAGACCGGCGACGCCGCGCCCACGTCGATCCAGCGAAACCAGTCGGGGCTGAACGGCTGGCGCATCGGCCCGCGCACATGCGCGTGCAGCAGGTCGTTGTTGATCTGGTGCAGATGGGCGATGTAGGGCACGTAGGCCAGCATGATCTTGTTCGCCTCGCGCATCAGCGCCAGTCGCTCGGGGCCGTCGGGCAGCACGCGCTGGCGCTCGTAAAGGCGGTCGAAGGCGGCGAGCTTGAAACGCGCGTCGTTGCTCTGCTCGGCGTTGGGGCCGTACGCCAGGCCGAGGAAGAAGTCACCGTCGGGCGAGCCGGCACTCCACGTGTAGCCCCACATCATCAGCGTGCCGGCCAGCGCGCGGCGGATCTGCTCGGCGAACGGTGCCACCTCGAACTGCGTGCGCAGGCCCACCGCCTTCATGCGCTTGAACCACAGGTCGCTCGAACGGCGCGAGCGCTGGTCGGGCAGGAAGCCGATGCGCAGCACGAGCGGCTTGCCGTCGGGCTGCTCGCGAAAACCGTCGCCGTTGCGGTCGACATAACCGTGCATGTCCAGCAGCGCCGCGGCGCGGGCCGGGTTCGAGCGGCTCATCTCGGTGATCTCGCCCGGCTCCACCGCGCCGTAACACCCGGGCGGCACCATGCTCTGCGCCGGCTCGGCCTGGCCGCTGAACACCAGCCGCGCTTCCAGCGCGCTGTCGAAGGCCAGCATGATGGCGCGGCGCAGCGCCACCTTGTCGGGCGTGTAGCCGCCCACCAGCGGGTCGTCGAAGTTGAAGAAGGTGTGCGTGATGCTGGGCGCCATCTGGCGTTCGAGCTGGATGCCGCGCCGCGCCAGGTAGGGCGCCAGCTGCCCGCCCGGCACGGCCAGGCCAGCCAGGTCCACCGGCATCGCGATGGCATCGTGCTCGCCGTTGAGGAAGGCCAGCCAGCGTGGCTGGCTCTCTTCGATGACGTCGAACTCCAGCCGGTCGACCAGTGGCGCGCGGGCGCCGGCCAGCCTCTTCGCGTGCGCCAGCGCCACGGGGTCGTCGTCGGGCGGGTCGGCCGAAAAGCGCTGCTCGCGAAAGCGCGGGTTCTTCACCAGCACGATGCGCGAGGCGCGCCGCCACTGGTGCAGCATGAAGGGGCCGGTGCCTACCGGGTGCGCCTGCGGGTCGCTGCGGTAGCGTTCGACGACCTCGCGGGCCACCGCGCCGGCGAACACGAACGATGCGAACGTGGCCGTCAGCCGCGGCGCCGGATCGGCCAGCCGAACCTCGAAGCGGTAGCGGTCCAGCGCGCGCAGCCCGCCCACTTCCTCGTCGTACGGAAACGGCCTCTTCTGTTCGAGCACACGTTTGCGCAGCTCGGAGAGCCCCAGGATCTTCGCGTTCTCCCACTGGTACAGGTGCTCGCTGCGCAGTTCGGGGTCGTAGAAGCGCTTGATCGAGTAGACGAAGTCGGCCGCCACCAGCTCGCGCGGGCGGCCTTCGAACGCCGGGTCGTCGGCGAAGAAGATGCCCGCGCGGATGGTGAAGACGAAGCGGCGGTGCTCCTCGCTCACCTCGGGCAGCGCCGCGGCCACCAGCGGCACCAGCCTGGCTGGTCGCGCCAGCTTGTCCCAGGCCAGCGGCGGCTCGAAGATGTGCGCGAGCACGCGGATCGATGACTGATCCGAAACGCGTGGCGGGGCGAAGCCGGTCTCGGCCGTGTTGAGGGCGTAGCGGAAGACCTTTTCGCCGGCGCGCCCGCTGGCCGGCCCGGCCGGGCGCGCCGACACGCTCCCGTGCGGCCCCAACGACCCCAAAGGCGCCAAAGGCCAGCTGGCCGCGGCACCCGTGAGCAGTTCTCGGCGTTTCATCGCAGCAGGCAGGGCGCCGTTGCCCAGCGGCTCACAGGAGCCACGCCGGTCAAGCGGCGCTGGGGCCCGGCGCCACGTCGATGAAGTGCCACCAGCCGTTCCAGTAGGCGGGCCGCCGGTAGCCGAACACGTTGCCGTGCATCATGTCGGCCACCAGCCGGTGCACCTGGAACTTGTAGGGCATGTAGGCCACGGCCAGCTTCACCGCCTCGGCGAACAAGGCCTCGCGCTCGGGACCGTCGGGCAGCACCGTCAGGCGGTCGTGGATGGCGTCGATGCGCGGGTGCTTGAAGCGCGGGAAGTTCTGGTTGCCCGCCTGCGGCCCGTGGTAGCGCGTGATCATGCCCTGCCCGTCGCCGCCCGAGCCCAGCGACGACAGCGACCAGATCTGCAGCTTGCCGGCGCGGCCGGCCTTGAGGTTCTCGGGCCACTTGGCGATCTTGAACTCCGTGCGCAGGCCGATCTGGTCCATGTTGCGACGGAACAGCTCGTTGAACTGGCGGTCCACTTGCGAAGGCTGCGTAGCCACCTCCAGCACGAGCGGCGAGCCGTCGGGCCTCTCGCGCCAGCCGTCGCCGTCGCGGTCGACATAACCGTGCAGCTCCAGCAGCGCCTTGGCGCGCGGCGGGCTGTACAGGCTCATCTCGCTTCTGAACTTGGGGTCGTATCCGCTGGTGTGCGGGACGATCGGGCCCTGGGCGCGGATGGCCATGCCGCGGCGCACGAGGCGGATCTCGCGGTCGGTGTCGATGGCCAGCCCGATGGCGCGGCGCAGCGCCACGCGCTGCGGGTCCATGCCGCCGACCAGCGGGTCTTCCATGTTGAAGTAGTAGAAGGTCACGTCGGCCTGCAGCGTGACCTCGCTGCGCACGCCCTTCCTGGCCAGGTTCGGCGCCACCTTGCCGCCGGGCAGCGCGATGCCGACGAACTCGTTGGGCAGGCGGTCGAGGAAGTCGTGCTCGCCGTTGACGAAAGCCAGCCAGCGCGGCTGGCTCTCCTCGATGATGGCCACCTCCACGCGGTCGACCAGCGGCAGCTTCTTGCCGCGCAGCCGCGCGGCGATGGCCTGGCCCTCGGCATCGCCCTCGGCGGGCTGGCAGTCCCAGGTGCGCTCGCGGTACTGCGGGTTGCGTTCGAACACCACCAGCGAACTGCGCCGCCACTGCGCCAACTTGTACGGGCCGGTGCCTACCGGGTGCTCGCCGATCTTGTCGCCGTAGAACTCGGCCACTTCGCGGGCCACGGCACCGAAGAGGTCGGGCACCGCCATGTTCTCCTTGAAGCGCGGCCGCGATTCGGCCAGCTGCAGCTGGAAGGTGTGGCGGTCCAGCACCTTCATGCCCTCCAGCGGGCGGTCGTAGTCGAACTTCGCCTTCTTCTCCAGCGACTCCTTGCGCAACTCGGCCAGGCCGAGCACCTTGAAGTTCTCCACGCTCGCCCACAGCGGGCTCTTCAGCGCCGGGTCGGCGTAGCGCCTGATGGCGTAGAGGAAGTCGGCGGCCACAAGCTCGCGGCGCTGGCCCTTGAACGCCGGGTCGTCGGCGAAGTAGATGCCGGGGCGCACCTTGAAGGTCCAGCGCCTGAACTCGTCTTCGGCCACCGGCTCGCCATCGGCCACCAGCGGCACGATGCGCGGCGGGCGCGCCAGGTGGTCGTAGGTGTACAGCGACTCGAACAGGTGCGAGGTGAAGTTGCGCGAGGTCTGGTCGTTGATCTGCGCCGGGTCGAAATTGGTCTCGGCGGCGGAGACCGCATAGCGCAGCACGCGCTGGCCGGCCGCGCCGCCGTTGCCCGGTGCCTTGGCGCCGCCCGTCTGGTCGGCCGCCGAGGCGGGCGTCAGCCAACCCGGCAGCGAAGCCGCCGCAGACAGGGTGCCCAGGCGGGCCAGCGTTTCGCGGCGCTTCATCGGCAAGACTCCCTGCAAGTCAATGGGCCGGGCCGCCGCCGCGCCGCTGCAGCTCGGCCAGGTCGACGTCGACGTACTTGAAGAACTCGCGCACGAAGACGTTGCGGCTGTAGCCCACCATCCACGGCTGCGCGAGGTCGGTCCACACGCGGTGCACGTGGGTCTTGTAGGGCATGTAGGCCACCATCAGGCGGGCGGCCTCGCGCATGGCGGCGGCACGCTCGGGCCCATCGGGCAGGCTGCGCTGCTTTTCGTACAGCGCGTTGAACGCCGGCAGGTTGAAGCGCGAGTGATTCGCCTGGCCCTTGTTCGGGCCATAGCCGAGCGCGAGGAAGGTGTCGCCATCGGGGTTGCCGGCACTCCAGCCGAAGCCCCACATCATCAGCTTGCCGGCGCGGCTGCTCTTGAGGTTCTCGGGCCACTTGGCCGTCTTGAACTCCATCTTCACGCCGAGCGTCGTCATGTTGCGCTGCCATTGCTCCACGAGGCGGCGGCTGAGCTGGTCGGGGCTGGTGGAGTACTCCAGCACCAGCGGCTCGCCGTCGGGCCGCTCGCGCCAGCCGTCGCCGTCGCGGTCGACATAGCCGTGCAGGTCAAGCAGCGCCTTGGCCCGCGGCAGGTTGTACTCGCTCATCGCGCTCTTGAAGCCCGCATCGTGGCCCCACACGCCCGGCGGCATCGGCCCCTGCGAAGGCACGGCCTGGCCGTTGCGGACGAGGCGAATCTCGCGCTCCACGTCCACCGCCAGCGAGATGGCACGCCGCAGCGCCACCTTGTGCGGCTCGTAGCCGCCCACCACCGGGTGCTCCATCGCGAAGTAGCTGGCCGCCACGTCAGCCCGAGAATAACGCACCATCTGCATGCCACGCTTGGCCAGGTGTGGTGCGAGCACGTTGTTCGGGAACGCGGAGCTGGCGTACTCGGCCGGCACGTTCTCGATAACGTCGGCCTCTTCGGCCAGGAACGAGATCCAGCGCGGCTGCGTCTCCTCGATGACGGCGATCTCGATGCGGTCGATGAATGGCATGCGCTGGCCCCTGAGCAGCGCGGCCTGCTTCGCCAGGCGGGTGTTGCCGGCGGGCGCAACCTCGTCGTAGCGCACCTCGCGGTAGCTCGGGTTCTTCTCCAGCACGATGCGCGAGCTGCGCTTCCATGCCGCCAGCCGGTAGGCGCCCGTGCCCACCGGGTGCTCGCCGATCCTGTCGCCGTAGAAGTCGACCACTTCGCGGGCCAGCGCACCGGTGAAACTGGCGTCGGTGAAGTGCTGCAGGAAGCGCGGCTTGGGGTCGGCCAGCCTGATCTGGAAGCTGTAGCGATCGAGCGCCTTCAGACCTTCGACCTCGCGGTCGTAGTCGAAGGGTTGTTTCTTGTCCAGCGCCTCGCGACGCAGTTCCGACAGGCCGATGATCTTGTCGTTCTCCAGCAGGTACAGGTTGCCGCTCTTCCAGCGCGGGTCGTAGTGGCGCTTGAGGCTGTAGACGTAGTCGGCGGCGGTCAACTCGCGGCGCTGGCCCTTGAACGCCGGGTCGTCGGCGAAGAAGATGCCCGGCCTGACGCGGAAGGTGAAGGTGCGGAAGTCGGCCGAGACCTCGGGCATGGCCTCCAGGGTGCTGGGCCGCATGGTGACGGGCCGCGCGAGGAAGGCGTACTCCAGCGGCGCCTCGAGGATGGCGGCGACCACGGTGCGCGAGTACAGGTCGGTGATCTGCGCCGGGTCGAAGCTGGTCTCGGCGATCGGGAAGGCGTAACGCAGCACCTTCTTGCCGCTGGCCGCCGCCGGTTCGGCAGCCGGCGCTGTGGCGGCTGCCGGCCCTGCCGGCGCGTTGGCCTGCGCCAGGGCGGGCGCGCACAGGTGGAGCAGCGCGAGGCTCGTGGCCAGCGCCAGAACAGGGTTTCGCATCGTCTTTGGCCTCTCGTGGAAGCAGGGCACAAGTCTAGGCCGCGTGGGCGTGCGCGGCAGCCGGTGTTTGCCCAGCGCGCCGGTGCGGCGGCGGCCATGGCCGAGCAGGACGGGCATGCCGGGTCACGGCATCGCAACCCCGTCGACGCGGGGGGGAAAGCCCCCGCCGGAGCCGCCGCGCCCGACCCCTACACTCGCGCCACTTTTTCTGGCAGGCCGCCGCAGCCCACGAGGCAGCGCGGCCCGAAACGAGGCGCCGGCGATGACCGCCTATCTGATACGCCGCCTGTGGCAGATGTTCCCCACGCTCGCGGGCGTGGTGCTGCTGGTGTTCTTCCTGTTCAAGTACTTCGGCGGCGACCCCGCCGAGGTGCTGGGCGGCCTGAATGCCAGCCCCGAACAGATCAAGGCCATCCGCCAGACGCTCGGGCTGGACGAGCCCATCTGGGTCCAGCTGTGGATCTTCGTCAAGCAGATCTTCACCTTCGAATGGGGCAAGAGCTGGGCCACCAACGAGGCGGTGAGCAACCTGTTCGCCACGCGCCTGCCGGCCACGCTGACGGTGATGGTGCCGATCCTCGTGCTCGACGTGCTGCTGGCTCTGCCCATCGCGATGTGGGTGGCCTACAAGCGCGGCTCGCTGACCGACCGCACGATCATGGTCGCCACCACGGTGGCGCTGTCGATCAGCTTCCTGGTCTACGTGATCATCGGCCAGTACGTGTTCGGCTTCCAGCTCGGCTGGTTTCCGGTGCAGGGCTGGAGCGACAGCGTGTGGAAGAACCTGCTGGTCTACACGCCGCTG
>JAEUPC010000072.1 GCA_016789865.1 Rubrivivax sp. | reverse complement strand
CTTCGCCTTCAGCGGCCTGACGCTACACGCGCTGTGGCCCTCGCCGGTGGCGGGCAGCTACAAGCTGCAGGTGACGGCCGTGGACTCGCTCGGCCGCAGCAGCACGGCCACGGTGCCGGTAAACATCGCGGCGCGCTGAGGCGCAGGGATCCAGGCCTGCCCGGCGAGGCACGCGCGGGCGGCCCGACCCGCCGAGACGCGCGCGGCGCCAGAGCGGCCGCCAGCGCAGGGGCCGCGGGCGAGTGCCAGCGGCCTTCGCCGTTCAGGAGGTGCCCGCGTTCCCCAGGCCCGCCGTGGCCGCCAGCGCCACCGCCAGCCGATCGCCGACCTCGGCGTTGTGCTTCTCGAGGGCGATGTTGGCCGCGAGGCTGCGGCCGCCGCTCAACGCCGCCACGCGTGCCAGCAGGAAGGGCGTCACCTTCTTGCCCACGATGCCCTGCTGTTCGGCCTCGGCCAGCGCCTGCGCGATCCAGCCGTCGACGAGGTCGCGCGGCAGCGCGTCGGACTCGGGCACCGGCGTGCTCAGCAGCACGCCGCCGGCCAGGCCCAGGTCCCACTTCGTGCGCACGAAACGCGCCTGCGCCTCGGGCGCGTCGAGCCGCAGGTCGGCACGGAAGCCGCTCTCGCGCACGTAGAACGCCGCGAAGTCGTCCTGCCCGGCACTGAGCACCGGCACGCCGTGCGTCTCCAGCACCTCGAGCGTGAGGCCGATGTCGAGGATGCTCTTGGCACCCGCGCACACCACCACCACGGAGGTGCGCGCCAGCTCCAGCAGGTCGGCCGAGATGTCGAACGTGGTGGCGGCGCCCCGGTGCACGCCGCCGATGCCGCCGGTGACGAAGACCTCGATGCCGGCCAGCGCCGCGCAGATCATCGTGCCGGCCACGGTGGTGGCGCCCAGGCGTCCGTCGGCCAACACGGCGGGCAGGTCGCGGCGGCTGACCTTCACCGCCGCGGGGCCGGCCTCGGCCAGGCGCTGCAGTTCGGCCTCGGCCAGGCCGATGCGGATGCGGCCGTCCAACACGGCGATGGTGGCCGGCTCAGCGCCTTCGGCGCGCACCACCGCCTCGACCGCACGCGCCGTCTCGAGGTTGCGCGGGTAGGGCATGCCGTGCGCCACGATGGTCGATTCGAGCGCCACCAGCGGCCGGCCGGCGGCGCGCGCTGCCGCTGCCGCGGGGCTCCAGGTGAGCCAGGCTTGCGGCAGCGGTGGGTTGGAGGCGTGGGGCTGCGAGGCGACGGTCATTCGGTGGCGTGCGGGCGGGCAGGGCGGTTGGGGGCAGGCGCGGCAGTGCAGCCAGGTGCGGCAGTGCGGCAGGTGCGGCAGGTGCGTGGAGTATGTGCAGCGAATGCGGCGAAGAAGCGGCGGCCGTCGGTGCCCGGCGATGCACCGCGAGGCTGCTAGAGTCGTGCGCCATGCTCGAAGCGCCCGTCGTCTCGTCGCCCGCGCTGCCGCTGGCTGGCCGGCACATTGTGCTGGGGCTTTCGGGCGGCGTGGCCTGCTACAAGGCCGCCGACTTCGCGCGCGAACTCGTCAAGGCCGGTGCCACCGTGCAGGTGGTCATGACAGACGCGGCCTGCCAGTTCATCACCCCCGTGACGATGCAGGCGTTGACCAACCGCCCCGTCTTCACGAGCCAGTGGGACGCGCGCGAGTCCAACCACATGCCGCACATCAACCTCACGCGGGGCGCGCACGCGGTGGTGGTGGCGCCGGCCAGCGCCGACTTCATCGCCAAGCTGGCGCAGGGGCGCGCCGACGAGCTGCTGAGCCTCATGTGCCTGGCGCGCCCGCGTGAGACCGTGCCGCTGCTGGTGGCCCCGGCGATGAACCGCGAGATGTGGGCGCACCCGGCCACGCAGCGAAACGTGGCGCAGGTGAAGGCCGATGGCGCCACGGTGCTCGGCCCCGCGGCCGGCGACCAGGCGTGCGGCGAGATCGGCGACGGCCGCATGCTCGAAGCCCACGAACTGCGCGACGAGCTGACCGCGTTCTTCCAGCCCAAGGTGCTGGCCGGCCGCAGCGTGCTGGTGACGGCCGGCCCCACCTTCGAGGCCATCGACCCGGTGCGCGGCATCACCAACCACAGCAGCGGCAAGATGGGCTTTGCGATCGCGCGCGCGGCTGCCGAAGCCGGTGCCCAGGTGACACTCGTGGCCGGGCCCGTGCACCTGGCCACGCCGCGCGGCGTGCGGCGCATCGACGTGATGAGCGCCGAGCAGATGCTGGCCGCCGTGCTGCCCGAGGCGAAGCGGCACGAGGTCTTCGTGGCCACCGCGGCGGTGGCCGACTGGCGGCCGGCGAGCGCGGCCACGCAGAAGATCAAGAAGGACGGTTCGGGCCAGGTGCCCATGCTGGCCTTTGTGGAGAACCCCGACATCCTGGCCACGGTGGCCCGGCTGCCGGCTGGCGAGCGCCCGTTCTGCGTGGGCTTCGCCGCCGAGAGCCACGACATCGTGCGCCACGCGCGCGAGAAGCTTGCGCGCAAGGGCGTGCCGCTGATCGTGGCCAACAACGGCCCGGCCACCTTTGGCCGCGACGACAACGCGCTGGTGCTGGTGGACGCCGCCGGCGAGCGCGAGCTGCCGCCCGGCGACAAACTCTCGCTGGCGCGCGCGCTGGTGGCCGAGGTCGCCCTGCGCGTGCTGCCGCAGCGCGCTTGAACCGGGGTGCCCTCACGGCGCCCTCATGAAGCCGTCATCGCGCCGTCATTGCGCCGTCATGGCGCTGAGCGGCTGGCCGCGACCCCGCAGTCCATCATCCGCAACCCATGACCACGACCATCGACCTTCGTGTGCTCGACCCCCGCGTGGCCGGGCAACTGCCGGCCTACGCCACGCCGGGCAGTGCCGGCCTGGACCTGCGCGCGTGCATCGACGCGCCGCTGGTGCTGGGGCCCGGCCAGGCGGCGCTGATCCCCACCGGCCTGTCGATGCATATCGGCGACCCTGGCCTTTGCGCGATGCTGCTGCCGCGCTCGGGCCTCGGCCACAAGCAGGGCATCGTGCTGGGCAACCTGGTCGGCCTGATCGACAGCGACTACCAGGGCCCGCTGATGGTGAGCTGCTGGAACCGCGGCGGGGCGGCCGTGACCATCCAGCCGATGGACCGCATCGCGCAGATGATCATCGTGCCGGTGGTGCAGGCGCGCTTTCGCGTGGTGGAGCAGTTCGACGCCAGCGCGCGTGGCGAGGGGAGGTTCGGCTCCACCGGGCGGCGCTGAGCGCCGGGCCTCGCTCGCGGCGAGGCGGCACCCAGCGCGGGCGGCTCGTCGGCGGTTCGATCGCCGCCTCTCATTCCTCGTACGTATTCGCGTTCGAAAACATGGAAAGGCCTTCGACGAGGTGGTGGCGCCGAGGATGGCGCGTGGTCGGCTCCGCGAATGTCCTCTATCAGCGGCCCAGCTTCGCTGGACCCCTGAATGCATCCTTTATCTCGCTGCGCCGACCACCCGCCGTCCTCGGTGGCACCTGGGTTGGGCTTCGTCGGCCAAGTCCCGACGCGGGTGCCGGATCGGGACGTTGGGGTGCCCTGCGCAGCTAAATCAAGGGGGCATGCGGGGGACCAGCGAAGCTGGGCCGCCGCAAGAGGACATTCGCGGAGCAGGGCACCCCGTCGGCCCGATCCCGCCTCGGTCTCTTGCCCTGACCTGTTCGATCGATCGCGAAGCCGTATCAGATCAGTGCAGCGTGGTGCCGCCGGAGCGGCCGGGCGC
>JAEUPC010000032.1 GCA_016789865.1 Rubrivivax sp. | reverse complement strand
GGCGCGGCCGGTGCGGCCGATGCGGTGCACATAGGCCTCGGGCGAACTGGGCACGTCGAAGTTGACGACGTGCGACAGGTGCTCGATGTCGATGCCGCGCGCGGCCACGTCGGTGGCCACGAGCAGCTCCACGCCGCCGGCGCGGGCCTGCTTCATTACACGGTCGCGCTCGGGCTGGCCCATGCCGCCATGCAGCGCCTGCACGGCGTAGCCGCGCCCGGCCAGCCGCTCGGTGAGCTCGTCCACCTCCAGCCGCGTGCGGCAGAAGACGATCGCCAGCGTCGGGCTCTCCAGGTCGAGCACGCGCCCGAGTGCGGCGATCTTGTGCGCGCGCGGCACGACGTAGGCGGTCTGCCGCACCTTGGGCATCGAGCCCTTCTGCGTGGCGTCGCGCGGGATCAGCACGCGCACCGGGTCGCGCAGGTGGCGCTCGGCGATGCCGGAGATGCGCGGGGGCAGCGTGGCCGAGAACAGCGCCGTCTGCCGGGCGGAGGGCGTGGCTTCGAGGATGAGCTCGAGATCCTCGGCAAAGCCCATGTCCAGCATCTCGTCGGCTTCGTCCAGCACCACCGCCTTCAACGCGCCGAAGTCGATGGTGCCGCGGCGCAGGTGGTCGAGCACGCGCCCCGGAGTGGCGATGACCACCTGCGCGCCGCGCCTGAGCGCGCTGACCTGGCGGCCGAATTCCTGCCCGCCGTAGATGGGCGCCACACCGATGCCCAGCCCGCGGCCGTAGCGGTGGAAGGCCTCGGACACCTGCACCGCCAGCTCGCGCGTGGGCACCAGCACCAGCACGAAGGGCTGGCCCGCGGCGGCCGCCCCGCCCGGGCTGCCTTGGCTGCGCCAGCTGCTCACGCGCTGCAGCAGCGGCAGCGCGAAGGCCGCCGTCTTGCCCGTGCCCGTGGCCGCCTGGCCGAGCAGGTCGCGGCCTTCGAGCAGCGGCGCGGCGGCCGCCTTCTGGATGGGCGTGGGCTCTTCATAGCCCAGGGCCGCGAGTTCGGCCAGCAGTTCGGGGCCGAGGCCGAGGTCGGCGAAGGAGTCTTTCATCGACGCAGGGTACACGAGCGGCGCCGCACCGGCGCCGCACCTGCACGCGACCCGCGCTGCACCGGCGCCCGAGCGCCGCCGAAGCGACAGGCGCCCCGGCCCCGTTCAGCTAAGCTCGACGCGGTGCGCGCCCGCGACATCTTCGAGCTCGTGTTCCTCAGCATCCTGTGGGGCGGGGCCTACCTCTTCACGCGGGCCGCGGTGCCGGCCTTCGGCCCGGCGCCGCTGGTGGCGCTGCGGCTGAGCATCGCCGCGCTCATCCTGATGCCGGTGCTCGTGGCCAGCGGCGGCCTGCCGCAGCTATGGGCGCACCGCCGCCTGCTCGCGCTGCTGGGCGTGGGCTTCACGGCGGTGCCCTTCTTGCTGATGACCTGGGGCGCGCTGCACATCACGGCGGGCGTGTCGGCGGTGTTGAACGCCACGGCGCCGATGTTCGGCGCGCTGCTGGCCTACTTCGTGTTGAAGGAGCGCCTGGGTCGCGGGCGCGTGGCCGGCCTGCTGATCGGTTTTGCCGGCGTGCTGTGGCTGATGAGCGGCGGCCCGCTGGGGCTGCGCAGCGGCGACGGCCCGCTCGCCGTGGCCGCGGTGCTGGGCACGGCGCTGTTGTGGAGCGTGGGCGCGCACGCCACCCGGCGGTACCTGGCCGGGGTGGATGCGCTGGTCACCACCGTGGGCTGCCTGGCCGCGGCGGGCCTGGCCACAGTGCCGCTGGCCTGGGCCACGTGGCCGGCCGAGGCGCCTTCGGCGCGCGCCTGGGCCGAGATGGCGTTCCTCGGCGTGTTCAGCTCGGGGCTGGGCATGCTGATGTACTTCCGGCTGCTGCGCCGCGTCGGCGCGGTGCGCTCGATGTCGGTCACCTTCCTGAGCCCCGGGGTGGCGATGGTCTCCGGGGCGCTCTACCTGGGCGAGCCGCTGACGTGGCAGATGGTGGGCGGCTGCGCCGTGGTGCTGCTGGGCACGGCGATGAGCCTGGGGCTGCTGGCCAGCCGGCGCGCCGCCGCGCAGCCCGCGGCCGGACCACGCAGCGAACAGCCGCGCGCGCCGTAAAGGGGGCGCCGATGCGGCGCACTAACATCACTGCAAGCATCGCCGGCAGCATCGCCCGGTCATCGCCGCCAGCCTGCCCACCCACCCCACAACCACGAGCCCACCCCATGCGCAAGCCTTCGACGACCCGCCGCACCCTCGTCCTCGCTGCTGCCCCGGCGCTGCTCGGCGCGCCGGCGGCATGGGCGCAGGCCGCCTGGCCCAGGCAGTCGGTGCGCTTCGTCGTGCCCTTTGCGCCGGGCGGCACCAGCGAGATCGTGGCGCGCACGGTGGCCAACGAGCTGACCAAACAACTCGGCCAGACGGTGTACGTCGACAACAAGGGCGGCGGTGCCGGCATCCCGGCGATGCAGGAAGTGGCCAAGGCCACGCCCGACGGCCACACCATCATCCTCGGCCACGTCGGCGTGCTGGCGGTCAACCCGATCATCTTTCCGAACCAGCCGTTCGACGTGAACAAGGACTTCGTCCCGGTCACGCTGCTGGCCAAGGTGCCCAACCTGTACGTCGTGCACCCCGAGGTGCCGGCGCAGAACTTCAAGGAGTTCGTGGCCCACGTGAAGAAGAACCCGGGCCGGCTGAACTACGGCACCGCGGGCAACGCCAGCGCCGGCCATCTCTCGATGGAGTACCTGAAGCTGACGACGGGGATGTTCATCACCCACATCCCCTACCGCGGCACCGGCCCGATGCTCACCGATCTGCTGGCCGGCCGCACGCAGGCCACCAGCGCCGGGCTGCCCGCGCTGCTGCCGCACATCAAGAGCGGCAAGCTGCGCGCCATCGCCGTGGGCACGGCGCAGCGCCTGCCCGCGCTGCCCGACGTGCCCACGGTGGCCGAGCACGGCCACAAGGACTTCGAGACCTCGCAGTGGTACGGCATCCTGGCGCCCGCGGGCACGCCGCGCGACATCGTCAAGCGGCTGCAGGAAGAGAGCCTGAAGGCACTGAAGAGCAGCGCCGTCACCGAGCGCTTCGCCAGCGACAGCGCGGTCGGTGGCGGCGGGCCGCCCGAGGAATTCGCCGCCTACATCGCAGGCCAGCAGAAGACCTGGAAGGAGATCGTGCTGCGCGCGGGGATCAAGCCGGATTGAGCGGCGGCTCGGCCCGGGCCCGCCACGGCCTGGCCCGCACTCCTGCGCGGCAGGCCATCTGCCAGAATCCACCGCCACCCGCGCCACTCCCGGAGGACCGCTCGATGACCCGTTGGCTGCATGCCCTCGCCACGTTCGCCCTTGCTGCCGCCGCCTTCGGCGCCGCGGCGCAGGACTGCCGGAACCGCGGCGACCTCGACCCGATGTACTGCGACGACGACGGCAATCTCGTCGCCGACGCGCCCAAGGACCCGAAGAAGTTCAAGAACCCGAACACGCTGGTCTTCACCTACACGCCGGTGGAAGACCCGGCCGTCTACGAGAAGATCTTCAAGCCCTTCACCGAGTACCTGGCGCAGTGCACGGCCAAGCGCGTGGTCTTCTACCAGGTGCAGAGCAACGCCGCCGAGATCGAGGCCATGCGCTCGGGTCGCCTGCACGTGGGCGGCTTCAGCACCGGGCCCACGGCCTTTGCCGTCAACATCGCCGGCGCGGTGCCGTTCGCGATCAAGGGCTACGAGCGCGACTTCCAGGGCTACAACCTGATCGTCATCGTCAAGAAGGACAGCGCGTTCCAGAAGCTGGCCGACCTGAAGGGCCGCAAGGTGGCGCATACCTCGCCGTCGTCCAACTCGGGCCACATGGCGCCGATGGCGCTGTTCCCCAAGGAGGGGCTGGCGCCGGACAAGGACTACAAGATCCTGTTCAGCGGCAAGCACGACCAGTCGGTGATGGGCGTGAACTCCGGCGACTACGAGGCCGCGGCGGTGGCCAGCGACGTCTTCCACCGCATGGCCACGCGCGGGCAGATCAAGGAGGCCGACTTCCGCATCATCTACACGAGCGCCAAGTTCCCGACCTCGTCGTTCGCCTATGCGCACGACCTGGAGCCGGCGCTGCGCGACAAGATGCTCAAGTGCTTCTACGACTACCGCTACACCGACGAGATGAAGAAGGCCTTCGACGGCGCCGACCGCTTCTTCCCGATCAACTTCAAGGAGCACTGGTCGGTGGTGCGGCAGGTGGCCGAGGCCGGCGGCGAGAAGTTCAACTCCGCCGCCTACGAGAAGGAAAGCAAGCGCGAGGCCGAGGCGCGCGCCAAGGCCGCCGCGGCGAAGAAGCCCTGAGACGGTGGGTTCTCCCTCCGCGGCGGCGCCCGCCGCGCTCAGCGTGCGTGGCTTGGTCAAGGAGTACGTGCGCGGCAAGCGCGTGCTCGACGGCATCCACCTCGAAGTTGCCGGCGCCGGCCTGACGGCGGTCATCGGCCCCTCGGGCACCGGCAAGTCGACGCTGCTTCGCTGCATCAACCGCCTCGTCGAGCCCACCGCGGGCGAGGTGCGATTCGGCGGGCGCGACATCGTGCCGCTGCGCGGCCGCGCGCTGCGCCAGGCGCGCCGCGAGATCGGCATGGTGTTCCAGGAATACAACCTGGTCGAACGCCTGACGGTGATGGAGAACCTGCTGTGCGGGCGGCTGGGCTTCACGCCGGCGCTGAAGGCCTGGCTGCGGCGCTTCGCGCCGACGGACATCGAGCGCGCCTTCGCGCTGCTGCGGCAGGTCGGCCTGGAGGGCTTTGCCAACCAGCGTGCCGATGCCCTCTCGGGCGGCCAGCGCCAGCGCGTGGGCATCGCGCGCGCGGTGATGCAGCGGCCGCGGCTGCTGCTGGCCGACGAACCGACGTCGTCGCTGGACCCGCGCACCTCGGTGGAGATCATGGAGCTGATGCGCGGGCTCGGTCGCGAGCACGACATCCCGGTGATCGTCAACATGCACGACGTGGAACTGGCGCGGCGCTTCGCCGACCGCATCGTCGGCATGGCCGGTGGCGCCATCGTCTACGACGGGCCGGCCGCCGAGCTCGGCGACGACGTGCTGCGCCGCATCTACGGCGGCAGCAGCTGGCTGCAATGAGTGCGGCGGCGCGCCCGGCGCTGAAGGTGAACTGGGCGGCGCGCGCCGGCTGGCTGGCGCTGGCCGCGTATGTCGTCTACGCCACGGCGCGGCTCGACTTCAGCTGGCCGCGCTTCATGACCGGCCTGGACAACGGTGCGCGCTTCCTGCAGCGCATGCTGCCGCCGCGCATCGCGCAGCCTGACTCGCTGATGAGCGGCCTGGCCGAGTCGCTCGAGATTGCCGTGCTGGCTTCGTTCGTGGGCATCGTGCTGGCGCTGCCCATCGGCCTGATGGCGGCGCGCAACCTGATGCCGCCCTGGGCCAGCTGGCCGGCGCGCGCGCTGATCGCCGCGGCGCGCTCGTTCCACCCGGTGATCGTGGCCATCGTCTTCGTCAAGGCGGTGGGCTTCGGTGCGCTGGCCGGCATCTGCGCGCTGGTGGTGGCTTCGGTGGGCTTCATCGGCAAGCTGTTCGCCGAGGCCATCGAGGAGATCTCGCTCAAGCAGGTGGAAGCGGTGCGCGCCACCGGCGCCTCGTTCGCCAACGTCATCGCCTTCGGCGTGGTGCCGCAGGTCTTCTCGCGCTTCATCGGCTTTGCCACCTACCAGCTCGACTCCAACCTGCGCAACTCCACGATGGTGGGCATCGTCGGCGCCGGTGGCATCGGCGGCACGCTGTTCTCGGCCTTCCAGCGCTTCGACTACGACTTCGTGGCCGCGATCCTGCTGGCCATCATCGCCACCATCATGGCCGGCGAGCTGCTGGCCACCTGGGTGCGCAAGGTGTTCGTCGAGCGCGGCAAGGTGGACGAGGAATGAGCGCGGCGGCGACCGTGGTGGCCGTGCCCCCGCGCCAGTGGCGGCGCTTCACGCCGGCGCAGCGGCTGGCGCGCTTCGCCGTCTACCTCGGCATGGTGGTGGCGGTCGTGGTGTCGCTGCGCATGGTGGAGGTGATCCCGGAGTTCCTCGTCGATGCGCCCGAGCAGATGCGCGACCTGCTGCAGCGCATGTGGCCGGTGGCCTGGGGCTTCTACCCGCAGGGTGTGCACGAGGCGCTGGTGGACACGCTGCACATCGCCACGCTGGGCACCATCCTCGCGGTGGCGATGGCGCTGCCCATCGGCGTGGCCGCGGCGCACAACGTGGTGCCCAGCCGCGGCATCAACCTGCTGGCCAAGCTGCTGCTCGTTTCCAGCCGCTCGGTGAATTCGCTGGTCTGGGCGCTGCTGTTCGTGGCGGTGTTCGGCCCGGGCACGCTGGCCGGCACGCTGGCGATCGCCTTCCGCTCGATCGGCTTCGTCGGCAAGCTGGTCGGCGAGGCGCTGGAAGAGGCGCAGCGCGGTCCCATCGAGGCGCTGCAGGCCAGCGGCGCGCCGTGGACTTCGCAGCTGCTGTGGGGCTACTGGCCGCAGGTCAAGCCGGCGTTCTGGTCGGTGGCGCTGTTCCGCTGGGACATCAACGTGCGCGAGTCGGCGGTGCTGGGCCTGGTCGGCGCCGGCGGCATCGGCATGGCACTGGACAGCGCGATGAACCTGTTCCAGTGGGACCGCGTGGCGATGGTGCTGGTGGCGATCTTCGCGGTGGTCGTGATCGCCGAGGTCGTCGTCACGCAGCTGCGCCAGCGCATCCTCTAGCGCGCCGGGGCAGACGACACTCCCGTGATCGTCGACGTGCTCGTCATCGGAGGCGGCAACGCCGCGCTGTGTGCGGTGCTGGCTGCGCGCGAGACGCTGGGTGCCAGGGCCTCGGTGCTGCTGCTCGAAGCCGCGCCGCACGAGTGGCGCGGCGGCAACTCGATGCACACGCGCAACCTGCGCTGCATGCACGACGCGCCCGAGGACGTGCTGACCGACGCGTACCCGGAAGAGGAGTTCTGGCAGGACCTGCACAAGGTCACCGCCGGCAAGACCCGCGAGGCGCTGGCGCGGCTGGTCATTCGCGAGTCGGCGCGCGTGCGGCCGTGGATGGTGCAGCATGGGGTGCGCTTTCAGCCGTCGCTTTCCGGCACGCTGCATCTGAGCCGCACCAACGCCTTCTTCATGGGCGGCGGCAAGGCGCTGCTCAACGCCTATTACCGCAGCGCCCAGGCGCTGGGCGTGCAGGTGCGCTACGAGGCACCGGTGCGGCACCTCGAACTGGAAGGCAGCCGCTTCGTCGCGGCGGTGCTGGACAGCGGCGAACGCATCCAGGCGCGTGCCTGCGTGGTGGCCGCCGGCGGCTTCGAGAGCAACCGCGAGTGGCTGCGCGAGGCCTGGGGCGTGAACGAGCGGGGCGAGTGGCCGGCCGACAACTTCCTCATCCGCGGCACGCGCTTCAACACCGGCGTGCTGCTGAAGGACCTGCACGCGCAGGGGGCCGATGCCATCGGCGACGCGACACAGGCGCACATGGTGGCCATCGACGCGCGCGCGCCGCGGTACGACGGCGGCATCGTCACGCGCGTCGATGCGGTGTCGCTGGGCATCATGGTCAATCGCGACGGCCGGCGCTTCTACGACGAAGGCGAGGACTTCTGGCCCAAGCGCTACGCGATCTGGGGGCGGCTCGTCGCGCTGCAGCCCGGGCAGGTGGGGCACGCGGTGATCGACGCCAAGGCGGTGGGCCGCTTCATGCCGCCGGTGTTCAAGGGTGCCGAGGCGGGCACGCTGGAGGCGCTCGCCGGCCAGCTCGGCGTGCCGGTGGCAGCCTTCGTGCAGACGGTGCGCCAGTTCAACGCCGCGTGCCGGCCGGGCACCTTCGACCACGCCGTGCTCGACGACTGCCGCACCGAGGGCCTGAGCCCGCCGAAGACACACTGGGCGCAGCGCATCGACACGCCGCCGTTCATCGGCTACACGCTCAAGCCGGGCGTCACCTTCACCTACCTCGGGGTGAAGGTCGACGAGCACGCGGCCGTTCACTTCGGCGGCCAGCCGAGCGGGTCTCTCTTCGCCGCCGGCGAGGTGATGGCCGGCAACGTGCTCGGCCAGGGCTACACCGCGGGCGTGGGCATGACCATCGGCACCGTGTTCGGCCGCATCGCGGGGCAATCAGCCGCCGCGGCTGCCGCGGCCGCAAAGTGAGGGTCGACCCGTGATCGACGCGCTGCGCCCGCTGATCGCCGAAGCCGAAGCCCAGCGCCAGCTTCAGATCTGCAATGCCTGCCGCTACTGCGAGGGCTTCTGCGCGGTGTTTCCGGCGATGACCCGGCGGCTCGCGTTCAGCTTCGCCGAGGTGCACTACCTGGCCAATCTGTGCCACCACTGCGGTGCCTGCCTGCACGCCTGCCAGTACGCGCCGCCGCACGAGTTTCAGCTGAACCTGCCGCGGGCGATGGCGCGCGTGCGCGTGCGCACCTACGCGGAGTACGCGTGGCCGCCGGCCGTCGCGCGCGCGTGGGAGCGCCAGGGGCTCGTGCTGGCGTTGGCGCTGATCGGCGGCTTCAGCCTCTTGCTCGGGTTGGCGCTGGCCCTCACCGGCCGCCTGTGGGGGCAGCCGCCGGAGGGCAGCTTCTACGGCGTGTTCCCGCACGGGCTGATGGTGGCGCTGTTCGGGCCGGTGTTCGCCTTCGCGGCGATCGCGCTCGGTGAAGGCGTGCGGCGCTTCTGGCGTGGCCACGTGCCGGGCACCCCGGGTGCGGCGGCCTGGGCCGAGGCGGCGCGCGACGCGCTGGGCCTGAAGTACCTCGATGGCGGCCACGGCCTGGGCTGCCCGAACGACAGCGACGCATGGACCCTGTCGCGGCGGCGCGCGCATCACGCCACCTTCTGGGGTTTCATGCTGTGTTTCGCGGCCACCTGCGTGGCCACCCTGTACCACTACGGGCTGGGCCACGTCGCGCCCTATGGCTGGACGAGCCTGCCGAAGCTGCTGGGCACGGCGGGTGGCGTGATGCTGGTGGTGGGCACCGCAGGGCTGTGGCGGTTGCGACGCACGCGGCACCCCGAGCATTTGGAGCCCTCGCAGGCGCCGATGGATCTGGGCTTCATCGCGCTGCTGTTCCTCACCGGCGCCAGCGGCCTGGCGTTGGCGCTCGCGCGCGAGACGGCCGCCATGCCGCTGCTGCTGGTGGTGCACCTGGGTTCGGTGCTGGCCTTCTTCGCTACCATGCCCTACGGCAAGTTCGCGCATGGCGCGTACCGCGTGGCGGCGCTGCTGAAGTGGGCGGTGGAGCGCCGGCAGCCGAGCCGGCTGCGGCTGGGCTCAGAATGATCTGCATGCGCAAACAACGGCCGCCACCCAAGGAACGCTGGTTCGACGACTACGAAGCCGGCGAGGTGATGGAATTCGGCGACTACGCGGTAACGGCCGAGGAGATCGTCGAGTTCGCGCGGCGCTACGACCCGCAGCCGTTCCACCTCGACCCTGCCGCCGCGGCGGCCACGCACTTCGGCGGCCTGGTGGCCAGCGGCTGGATGAGCTGCAGCATCGCGATGCGGCTCTTGTGCGACCACTTCATCCCGCCGCGGTCTTCGATGGGCTCGCCCGGCGTGGACGAGATCCGCTGGCTGAAGCCCGTGCGCCCGGGCGACCGCCTGCGCATGCGCATGCACGTGCTGGAGGTCAAGCCTTCGCGCAGCAAGCCCGACCGCGGCGTGGTGTTCGGGCTGCACGAGCTCATCAATCAGCATGGCGAGGTCGTGCTGGCACAGCGCGGGCGCGGCATGTACCGGCGGCGGCCCGCGGCCGCGAACCAGGAGAACGCATGAAGTACGCCACCCTGGGCGCCAGCCCGCTGAAGGTCTCGCGGCTGTGCCTGGGCACCATGATGTTCGGTGACCAGACCGACGAAGCGGAGGCCGCGCGCATCGTGGCCTCGGCGCGCGAGCAGGGCATCAACTTCATCGACACCGCCGACGTCTACAAGCTCGGCGACAGCGAGCGCATCACCGGCCGCCTCGTCAAGGCCGAGCGCCACCACTGGGTGCTGGCCAGCAAGCTGGGCAACGCCATGAGCGGCCGGCCCGACACGCCCAACGAGACGCGCTACTCGCGCAAGTGGATGCTGCGCGCCATCGAGGCCAGCCTGGCGCGCCTCAACACCGACCACCTGGACATCTACTACCTGCACCGCGATGACAACGGCATGAACCTCGAGGAGCCGCTGCGCGCGCTGGAGCAGATGCTGCGCGACGGCAAGATCCGCTACTGGGGCGTGAGCAACTTCCGCGGCTGGCGCATCGCCGAGGTGGTACACGGCGCGCGCTCGCTGGGCATGCCCGGCCCCGTGGTGTGCCAGCCGTACTACAACTTGCTCAACCGCGGGCCCGAGGTGGAAGTGCTGCCGGCCTGCCGACACCACGGCATCGGTGTGGTGCCGTACAGCCCCGTCGCGCGTGGCGTGCTCACCGGCAAGTACGCGCCGGGCACCACGCCCGAGACGGCGCCGGCGGGCACGCGCATTGCGCGGCGCGACGGCCGCATCATGCAGACCGAGTTCCGCCAGGAGAGCCTGGCCATCGCGCAGAAGCTGAAGGCGCATGCCGAAGCGCGCGGCCTCACGCTCGTGCAGTGGGCCACGGCGTGGGTGCTGGCGCACCGCGCGGTGAGCGCGGTGATCGCCGGGCCGAAGAGCCTGGCGCAGTGGCAGGGCTACGCCGGCGCCGAGGACTTCGCCTGGGGCGACGAGGACGAGGCGCTGGCCGACGCGCTGGTGCCGCCGGGCCACCCGAGCACGCCGGGGTTCACCGACCCGGCGTATCCGCTGGAGGCACGGCGCGGGTGAGCGCCTGCGCGCCGGGCGCCACCGCCGCCTGCGCGGCCGGCACGCCTTGCCCGTGGGCTTCGTGAAGTTTTCTTCTCACCCGCGATGCACGAGGATGCCCGGGTGGGTAAGCTTGCTCGGGCGGCGCGCTCTAAGGCGGCAGAGGCAGCCTCGCGCCGGCCGCGCATGAGCAGACTTTCTTCGGGAGTTTCCGGGTGCTGAAGGTCGTGGTGATCGGCAATCTCACGGTGGTGATCCACGCGCTGGGCGTGATGCGAGATTTCCCGAACTGCGACATCCGGCTGGTCGTTTCGCACCCCAGCCTGGGCGGCATCGGCAACTTCGTCCAGAAGTGGTGCCACACGCACGGCATCGAGCACTGCAGTGAAGAGCAGGTCAACTCGCCGCGCATGGTCGAGCGCATCGGCGCCATCGCGCCGGACTACATCTTCAGCATCTACAACCCGACCATCCTGCGGCCGCCATTGCTGGCCATTCCCACGAAGGCGACGATCAACTTCCATGCCGGTCCGCTGCCGTCCTACCGCGGCATGCACACGTTCTCGTGGGCCATCATCAACGGTGAACGCGAATACGGTGTCGCATGGCATCTCGTCGACAACGGCATCGACACCGGCGAGGTGCTGTTTCAGCGCATGTTCCCGATCTCCGCAGGTGAGACGGCGCTCAGCCTGTCGCAGCGGTCGTTCGATATCGGGGTGGATTTGTTCAGGGAGCGGCTGGGCGCCCTGCTGGACGGCACGCTGGTGCCCAGCGGCACGCCGCCGGGGCCGTCGGTCTGCTATCGACGTGCCGACGTGCCCAATGGCGGGCTCATCGACTTCAGCTGGCCGGTCGAGCGCATCGACCGCTTTGTTCGCGGGTTGAACTACCACCCCGCGCCCAACCCGTTCGTGCTTGCGACGACCCACTTCTCCGGCCGGGCGTTTCATCCGCTGAAGGTGGTTCGCATCGATCGGCCTGGCGAGCCGGGCCGACTGGGGCAGGTCTGTGGGGTTGAGGAACACCAGATCGTCGTGCAAGCCGCCGACGGCTTGGTCGGCATCACGGAACTGCTCGATGACCGGCGACGAAAGCGACGGCCCGGGGTGCTGGCCGAAGCGCTGGGGTTGAAGGCGGGCTGCGTATTGGGTCTTGGTTAGCCCGCCGCTGCGCGCCCGGCCGGCCCAGGCGCCGGGCGCCGGAGCAGCGGCGGCGGCCGGCCGAGCGCCCGCGCCCTGTGGCCCTACTTGCTGCGCACGGCGAACACCCTGCCGGCCGGGCCGCTGCCGCCCACCGGCGGCGTGGCGCGTGCCGCGGCGGGCACGGCGTCGGTGGCCATGCGCCCCTGCAGGGCCGCCTGCGTGCCCTCGTCGATGAGGATCGGCCGGCCCGCTGCGCCGCCCGCCTCGGCCATGAGCCGCGCCGCGTGGTCCACCGGCGCGCCGACGCAGGCATAGGCGGGCCGCCCCGGTGCGCCGGCGGTGCCGGCCACCACGCTGCCGCTGGCGATGCCCACGCCGAGATCGAGCGCCGGCTTGCCCGCCGCGGTGCGCTCGGCGTTGAGGATGTCGACCATCTCGGCCATGTCCAGCGCGGCGCGTACCGCGGCCACCGGCGCCGCCTGCGCGTCGGCGGCGGGCAGCGGCGCGCCAAACAGCGCCATCAGCGTCGGGCCGGCCACGCGGTTGACCGCGCCTTGCTGCGAGCCGACGGCATCGAACATCAGCGTCGTCCACATGCCCAGCAGCTCGATGCTCTCCTCGGGTGGCAGCGCGGCGGCCAAGACCTCGAAGTTGGCCAGGCGCGTGAACAGCACCGTGGCGGCCAGGCGCTGGCCCGGCAGCGCCAGCTCATCGGCGGCGCCGGCTGACGGATCCTTGCTGCCCGAGCGTTCGATCAGCTCGCGCTGGCGGTCGCGCAGGCGCTTCTTCTCCAGGCTCGCGCCGACGCGCGCCTTCAGCAGCAGCGGGTGCACGGGCTTGTGCAGGAAGTCGTCGGCGCCCAGCTCGATGCAGCGCGCCACCGCATCCACGCCTTCCACCGAGCTGGTGATGACCACCGGCAGGTCGCGCAGCCCGGCCTCGGCGCGCAGCCGCTCGAGGACCGCGAAGCCGTCGAGCTCGGGCATCTCCAGGTCGAGCAGCAGCAGGTCGAAGGGCTCGGCGCGCAGCCGCTCCAGCACGGCGGCGCCATGCTCGACGCTCGTCACGTGGTGGCCTTGCAGTTCGAGTGAGCGCGCCAGGAGCAGTCGGTTGACCTTGTTGTCGTCGGCCAGCAGCAGCCGCGCGCGCCGTGTGGTGGCCGGCTTGGGCGGCGCCGACCAGGTGGACGAGGCCAGCGCATGCCCGGGCTCGGCCCGCGCGGCGCCGGCGCCGGGCGGAGTGGCGCCCGTGCCCGTGCCCGCACCTGCGTGCGGCAACGCGGTGAAGCGGTAACCACGCGCCGGCACGGTGGTGATGACCTGCGGCCCGAGCAGGCGGCGCAGCGCCGACACCTGCACCTGGAGGTTGTTCTCCTCGACCACGAGGCCGGGCCACACGAGGTCGAGCAGCTCGTCCTTGCTCACCAGCCGGTCGCGCCGCTCGGCCAGTGCGACGAGCAGGTCGAACGCGCGGCTGCCCAGCGGCACCGGTTGGCCATCGACCCGCAATTGGCGTTCGGCCACGCGGATCTCGAATCGCTCGAAACGCAAGGAGTCTCCTTGGATGAGTAGTTGGATACCTGACCTTTGCGCCAGCGAGACTCAGCCGCGCGCCAGCGCCTGCAGCGCGCGCAGCGTGCGCTGCAGCTCGGCGGAGAGCGCGTCCAGCGACGCCGGCGTCGCGGTGCTGCCGGCGCCGAGCCCGGCATGCTCCAGCGCGCGGGCCTGTTCGGCCAGATGCCGCGCGCCGAAGGTCTGGCTGTTGCTCTTGAGCGAATGCGCCGTGCGCCGGAACGGCTCGGCCGTGCCGGCGGCGAGCGCGGTGCGCAGCTCGTCCACCATGCGCGGCGCTTCTTCGGCAAAGGTCTGCACCAGTTCGGCCACGAACTCCGCGCCGGCGGCGGCCTGCAGGTCGCTGAATGCCGCGGTGTCGATGAGCGAGAGGTCGGGCACGCCCGCGGCCATGCCTTCAGCCACGCCGGCACTCCCGCGCGCACCCCGGCCCGCATTCACGCCTGCTCGCAGATTTGCACGCCTTCATGCATTGAACCGCTTGTAGGCAACGATGCGGGTGGCCGGGCTGGCCTCGAAGATCGCGAGGTCGGTCGCGGCGATGGCCGTGCGGCGGCCATCGGGCTGCACGATGCGGAAGTTGTCGGGTGCGCAGTGGATGACTTTCAGCGGCCGGCCGGCCGCGTCGACCTCGCTGACGATGCCGATGTGCCCCGGCTTGGGCTTGCCGGGCGATGGGTAGACGAGGAAGTCGCCCGGCTGCGCCACGGTGACCACCTCGAACTGGCTGTGTCCCCTCGTCGCATCGGCGTGGATCGAGTCGGTGTTCATCCACTCGCTCCCGGCCAGCGGCTGCTGGCGCGCGACGCCCAGCGCCCAGGCGACGAAGCCCGAGCAGTCGCAGGCGCGCCGGGGCAGGTCGTCGAAGCGCAACCCCAGCTGCCGCATCGCCTCGTCGTACTGGCGCACCACGTCGGCATATTCCGGGTGGCGCCGCTTCTCGTCGAGGGCGGCCTTGGGGTCGATGGGCGTGCTCGGGTCGGTGGGCTCGCCGCTTTCGCTGGCGCCCGCGCCGAGCCAGTAAAGGATGCGCAGCTTCAGCGCGCCGCGGGCATGTTCGAGGAGCTGCGCGCGGGTGTAGGGGCTGGTGGTGGGTGCGGTCATCGTGGCGCGTCCTGTGGCAGCCGCGGGGCGGTGCCGGCCCACGCTACGCGAGCGGCATGGGGAAGGCGATGCGGTTTTCCCCGTGGGCCATGTCGGCGAGCATCACTTCCTCGGCGGCGTCTGCTGCAGCGCACGCACCAGTTCGTCGACGCGGATCGGCTTGGCCAGGTAATCGTCCATGCCCGCGGCCAGGCAGGCGTCGCGGTCGCCTTGCATCGCGTTGGCGGTCATCGCCACGATGCGCGGGCGCTCTTGCGCGGCCCAGCGCGCGGTGATGCGGCGGCTCGCCTCCAGGCCATCCATCTCGGGCATCTGCACGTCCATCAGCACCAGGTCGTAGGGCTGGCGCTCGATGCTCTGGATGGCCTCGATGCCGTTGCCGGCCAGGTCGGCGCGGTAGCCCAGCTGGTCCAGCAGGCGCTGCGCCAGCTTCTGGTTGACCAGGTTGTCCTCGGCCAGCAGCACGCGCAAGGGGTGGCGGCTGGCCATGCGCGGGTCGGGTACCGGGCGGGCCTTCGCAGCGCCATCGGCGCCGGCCAGTGGTGCTGCCGGCGCCCTGATGTGGAAGCTGAAGGTGCAGCCCTGACCGAGGCCGGCGCTGGCCACACTCATCGTGCCGCCCATCAGCTCGGTGAGCTTGCGGCTGATCGCCAGCCCCAGGCCCGTGCCGCCGTACCTGCGCGAGATGCCGCTGTCGGCCTGGCTGAAGCGCTGGAACATGCGCGCCATGCCTTCCGGGCTGAGGCCGATGCCCTGGTCCTTCACGGCGAAGTGCAGTTCGTCGGCCCCTTCGTCGGCCCGTTGCGCCCGCACGCTCAAGCCCACCTCGCGGTGGCCGGCGGTGCCGTCGGTGAACTTCACGGCGTTGCCGAGCAGGTTCAGCAGCACCTGCCGCAGGCGCGTCTCGTCGCCGGTGACCGCGGCGGGCACGCCGTCGGCCACCTCGAGCGTGAGCCGCAGGCCCTTCTCGCGGGCACGCTGGCGCACCAGGTCCAGCGCCGAGTCGATGCACTCGCGCAGGTGGAACGGCTGCGCCTCGACCTCCATGCGCCCGGCCTCGATCTTGGAGAAGTCCAGGATGTCGTTGATGATGGTCAGCAGCGCCTCGCCGCTGCTGCGGATGGTCATCGCGTGCGCGCGCTGGTCGTCGGTGAGCGGCGTGTCCAGCAGCAGCCCGGTCATGCCGATGACGCCGTTCATCGGCGTGCGGATCTCGTGGCTCATCGTGGCCAGGAAGGCGCTCTTGGCCTCGTTGGCCGCCTCGGCCTGGCCGCGGGCCGCCTCGGCTTGCGCGCGCGCCTGCTGCGTCTCGCTGAACAGGCGCACGTTCTCCAGCGCCACGCCCAGGCTGCCGGCCACCGTGCTGACCATGCGCACCGCCTCCGGGCCGAAGGCGTGCTCGCGCGCGTGGTCTTCGAGGGTCACGTAGCCGAGCAGCCGGCCGCTGCTGACCATCGGCGCGGCCAGCAGGGACAAGGCGCGGTCGGTGCCCGGCTGCACGGGGATGCCCAGCCGCGCCTGCTCGGCGTGTGAGCCCACCACCACCACGCGCGGGTGCCGCACCGCGTGGTCGACGAAGCCGCCCGGCTCGATCTTGCGCGTGGCGCGCGGCAGGCGCACGCCGTGCTCGACGGCGTAGAGCGAGACCTGTGCGTGTGCCGCCGTGTCCCACCAGTTGATGCTCAGGTCGGTGGCGGCAAAGGCCTGGCGCAGCTTCTCGCCGGCCTGCTCGACGATGGCGTCGAAGTCCAGCAAGCCGGCGAGTCCCTGCTGGATGCTGTTGATGACCGCCAGCTCGGCGGCGCGGGCCTCGGCGGTGGCTTGCGCGGCGCGCGCCTGCGCCGTGCGCTCCTCGACCTGGCGCTGCAGCCCCGCTGCGGTGCGCAGATTGGCCAGCGTCAGCGCGGCCTGTGCGGCAAGCACGGTGAGCAGGTGCGTGTCGCCGTCGTCGAAACGCCCGTGCAGGCCTTGGAGGTCGGCGTAGATGAAGCCCAGCAGCTCGCGCTGCACGGTGAGCGGCACCACCAGGCAACTGCGCTGGTCGATGGTCTGCTCGCCGTCAGGGCCGTGGCGCAGCGCCGCGGCGCGCGTGCGGCGGCCCTCGTCGAGCCAGGGGCCGATGGCCGCCAGCAGCGCGGGGGCGCTCTCGCCGGCCGGCACCAGCGAGGCGCCGATCGCTCCGGCCGGCGCGCCGCCGGCTTCGAGCACGACGAGCACACGTTCGGCGCCGATCAACTCGGTGACCTCGTCGACGATGAATTCGTGGAGCTCGGCCTCGCTGCGGATCTCCTGCAGCCGCAGGCCGGAGCCGACCAGCCGCTCGAAGGGCTCGCCGATGTCGGCCCGGCCGGCCAGAGGTGCCTCGCGCTCCTCGCGCGGCAGGCCGCGCCGGCGGGCCGGCTCGCGCCAGTCGGCCAGCAGCCCGCGGGCCACCGGCAGCTTGTTGTGCACGGTGCGGTGCGGGCCCTCGTTGCCGAGGTCGGCGTTGCCGGCGCACCGCATCTGGCAGGCCTGCACGAGGGCCTCGTCGGCCTCTGTGCCCTGTGCGGATGGATTCGCCTCGTTGGCTTTGGGGGGCAGGCGGGCCTTCTTGGACACTTTGGGCACGTTGGGCACTTTGGGCTCTTTGGCGAGCTTCAGCATTGGCGATCTTGGGCACCCTGGCGACCATGGCTGTCCGGCCCCCTTGGCGGTGCCAGCCCCGGCGGCGCCGCTGCCCCGCCGCCGGTGGGGTGCGGCGCCGGGGCCGGCGCGCAGCGCCCGGCTGATGCGCCACCACAGCGCGACGGTCAACGCCAGTTTCCTTGGGCTGCCGACGCGGGTCGGTGGGGTGAGACGCTGCCAGCGGGCACCCACGGCGTCAATCGGTGGATTCGGCCCCGCGGCGGCAACGGGCCGTTCGGCGCGCCCCTCACGCAAGCGTGCCGCCGTGGAACCGGGCCACCACCGGCAGCCGCGCGTGCGGTGGCGCGTGGCCGTGGCGCGCATTGCCACGAGCGAGCGCTGCGTGTGCTGCCGCAAGCGACGCCGGCGTGCGCTTGCTGCGAGGCAGCGCGCGGTGAGCAGCCGCAACGCGCCGTCGCGCGCGCTGCCGCAGCGGCACGCTCAGCGTGCGGTCGCGGCAAGCTGGACCGGCGCGGCTGCGGGATAGGCGTAGTCGGCGATCTGGTGCACGACCGCGAGGGTCACGAGGCAGGCGGCGGCGAAGGCGGTCAGGCGGGTCTTCAGCGAGGTGTTCATCGTTGTCTCCAGTCGTGTGCACCGAGGTGCGTTGCGATGGAGTGAACTGTGGGGCGCGGGCCCTCTTTCAGTCCTGAGCCGGCCTGAAACCGGGGCTGAAGCGTCCTGAAACGCGCGCGCTGAGCGCGGCTGCTCGTCGCCGGGCTGCCCGCGGGCGAGCTGCCCGCGGCCGGGCCGCCTGCGGTTTGTCCGCCTGGGGTTTGGCTGCCCGCGCCGGGCGCGGCCGGCAGCGATTTCAGCCGAGCATCTGGGTGTCGCCGCACACCGACAGCGACTGCCCGGAGATCGTCGCGCCGCGCGGGCTGGCCGCGAAGAGCACGAGGTCGGCCAGCTGCTGGGCGCTCACGTAGTCCTTGATCGACGTGTAGCTGAAGGCCAGCTGCTCCATCGCCTCGAACGAGATGCCGCGCGCGGCGGCCTTGGCGGTGAGCACACGCTGCTGGCGCTCGCCGGCCACGATGCCCGGCAGCAGCGCGTTGACGCGGATGCGGTCGGGGCCGAGCTCCACAGCCAGCGATCGGGTCAGGCCGATCACCCCCCACTTGGCCGCCGCGTAGGGCGTGCGCAGCGCAAACCCCAGCCGCCCGGCCAGCGACGAGACGTTCATGATGCTGGCGTTGGCGCTCTGGCGCAGGTGCGGCACGGCCAGACGCACGCAGTTGAACTGGCCGGTGAGATCCACCGCGATGCAGCGGTCCCACTCGTCGGGGGCGATCTCCTCGACCCGGCCGGTGGGGCCGGCGATGCCGGCGTTGTTGACCAGGCAGTCGAGCCCGCCCAGTGCCGCCAGGGCACGCTCGAAGAGCATCGCCACCTCGCCGCGTGCGGCCACGTCGGCGCGGCACTGGCCGATGGCAGGCTGCTCGGCCGCCAGCCGCGCCAGCGCCGACTCGTCGACGTCGCAGACGAACACCCGCGCGCCCTCGCGCATGAAGGCCTCGGCGATGGCGCGGCCGATGCCGGCGGCGCCGGCGGTGACCAGCACGCGCTGGCCGCTGAGCGACAGGTCCATGACGCAGCTATCTCCTGTAGGGTTCGGTAACGAGCTCGGACCGCAGCCTGGCCTCGATGTGCCGGGCGGCGCCCTCGATGTCGGCCTCGAGGCCGGCGCGGGCGCGCGCGCCGTCGCGCGCCGCGATGCCGCCCACCATGCGCGCATGGCAGCGCACGGACTTGGCCATGCGCACGGGGCCCGAGCCGTCGCGCAGGTCGAGGTTGATGAGCGGGCCGATGCGCAGCCACAGGCCTTCGATGAGGGTGATCAGCGTGGGCAGGCCGGCAGCGCCATAGACGGCGAAGTGCAAGGCGCGGTTGGCGCGGATGGCCGCGGCCAGGTCCGGGCGGGCGCTGCGCTGCTCGCGCGCGAAGGCCTCTTCGTGCGCGCGCATGGCGGCGAGTTCGGCTTCGCTGCGGCGGGTGGCGGCACGTTCCGCGGCGAAGCCCTCGAGCGCCAGGCGGATGGTGGTCAGCTCGCCGAAGCCCGGCACGTCCAGTACCGGTACGCGCACGGCGCGGTTGGGCAGCACCTCCAGGGCCTGGTCGGCGACCAGCCGCGCCACCGCCTCGCGCACCGGCTGCACCGAAACGCCCACCTGCGCCGCCACCGTGCGCAGCGAGAGCTTCTCGCCGGGCACCAGCGCCCCGCTGATGAGCCGCTCGCGCAACTCGGCGTGCACATGCCGCCCCAGCGTGGCGGCGGGTGGTTCGGACCGAACGGTGGGCATCGGCTGGGGGGATCGGTGGGTGCTGAGGCAAAACCCTCAGTTGACCTGCGAAGGGCGAGCGCGAGAATTATCTGTGATCACAGTTTTGGTCAAGGAGAAAAGCACCATGTCCCAAGCCTCTTCGGGCATCCGCCGCCGCCAGCTCGTCCAGGGCACGCTCGCCGGCGCCGCGGCCACCTCGCTGGGCGTGCCGGCACTGAGCTGGGCGCAGGCCGACGCTATCCGCGTGGGCCACCTCACGCCGCGCACCGGCTTCCTCGGCCCCCTGGGCGAGTTTGCGGTGCAGGCCATGGACATGGCGGTGGCCGAGATCAACGCCGCCGGCGGCGTGATGGGGCGCAAGCTCGACCTGCTCAAGGAAGACTCGGTCAACCCGCAGACCGCCTCGACCAAGGCCGAGCGCATGATCGAGCGCGACAAGGTGGCGTTCATCATCGGCGAGATCAGCTCGGCGTCGGCGCTGACCATCAGCCAGGTGGCCGAGCGCACGAAGACGCTGTTCATCAACACCGGCGCCAACAGCGACGAGCTGCGCGGCAAGGGCTGCAAGAAGTTCATGTTCCACATCGAGAGCCAGAACTCGATGTACGTGAAGACCTGCGGCCGCTCGCTGATGGCGCAGGGGCTGGTCAAGGGCAGGAAGTGGTTCTCGCTGACCGCCGACTACGCCTTCGGCCACGACTTGCTGAAGGTGGCCAAGCGCTTCATGTCCGCCAATGGCGGCGACTTCGCTGCCGACAAGCTGGTGCCCACCGACACCACCGACTTCTCGCCGCTGCTGCTGGAGATCCGCAACGCCAAGCCCGACCTGGTGGTCAGCAACCTGGCGGGCAACCAGATCACCAACTTCCTCAAGCAGTACAGTGAATTCGGCTTGGCCTTCCCGGTGGCCGGCTTCGGCTTCGACACCGCGCTCGCCTGGGGCGCCGGCAAGGGCAGCTTCCTGGGAACCTGGCCCGTGGTGTGGCACCACCTCATCGACACGCCGGCGACCAAGAAGTTCGTCGCCGACTTCACCGCGCGCTACAAGCGCCCGCCCGAGAACCAGGCCTGGGGCGACTACAACGCCATCAAGCTGGTAGCGCAAGCGATGGCCGAGATCAAGAGCACCGACTCGGCCAGGATCGTGGAGCACTTCGAGAAGGGCGCCAAGTTCCCGCTGATGAAGACGCGCGAAGGCTACTTCCGCAAGAGCGACCACCAGATGATGCACGAGATGTACACCGTGCGTGCCCTGCCGGTGGCGCAGATCAAGAACGACTGGGACATCTTCAGTTCGTCGGCGCCGGTGCCGGCGGCCAACGAGTCGCTCGAGGTCATCGCCTCCACGGCCGAGGAGAACGAGTGCAAGATGGCCTGAGCGGCCAATGGGTGGGTGAGGGGGGCTGAGGGCGCCGAGGCCGGCTTCGGGTTCACGGCTCGCAGCCGCCCGAAGCCGCCCTGAAGTCGCCGGAGTCCGCCTGCGCCTTTCGACGCACATCTTGTTCTCGCAGCCGCCTTGCTGCTCGCCCAGCACCTTCTCAACGGCCTGCTTGCCGGGGCCTACTACCTGCTCATCGCGCTGGGGCTGTCGCTCATCTTCGCGCTGGGCGGCGTGGTCAACCTGGCGCACGGTGCGTTCTATGCCATCGGCGCCTACCTGGCGGTCAGCGTCGGGCAGGCCTATGGCTTCACGGTGGCGAGCTTCGTTTCGCCCGTGGCGGTGGGCCTGCTCGGCGTGGCGGTGGAGCGCTTCCTGCTGCGGCGCTTCTACAAGGCCGACCCGGCGCTTTCGCTCTTGCTGACCTTCGGCCTGGCGATGGTCATCGAGCAGGTGCTGCGCATGGTGTATGGCGCCGCGCCCATCTCGTGGAGCATCCCGCCCGAGCTGCGCGGGCAGGTGGTCGTCGGCGACTTCTTCTACCCGCGCTACCGCCTGCTCGTGCTGGCGGTGGCGATGGCCGCCGTGGCCGGGCTGTGGTTCCTGCTGCAGCGCACGGCGTTCGGGCGCGTGGTGCGCGCCGGCGTGCAGAACCCCGACATGGTGGGCGCTCTAGGCATCTCGCTGGAGCCGTACATGGCGGCGGTGGCCTTCCTCGGCATCGGCCTGGCCGCGGTGGCCGGCGTGATGCTGGCGCCGATCTTCACCGTGCACCCGGCGATGGGCGCCGAGATCATCACCGCGGCCTTCGTGGTGGTGGTGATCGGCGGCATCGGCTCATTCTGGGGCGTGGTCATCGCCGCGGCCATCGTCGGCGTGATGAAGGGGGCGGTGACGGCCGCGGGCTACCCGCAGTTCTCCGAGGCGGCAATCTACCTGTTGATGCTCGTCGTGCTGCTGGTGCGCCCGCGCGGGCTGCTCGGCGAACGCATCCTGCGCTTCGAGTAGCCCGCAGCCCGGCGCCCGCACACCCCCGTCATGCCGCAACGCCGCGACCTGATCATCCTGCTGCTGGGCCTGGTGCTGCTGCCGTTCGCGCTGCGCGCGCTGGGCCTGGGCACCACCTCGGCCACCGAGGTGGTGGTGTTCGCGCTGGCGTGCATGGCGCTGAACATCCTGGTCGGCTACACCGGGCTCGTGTCGTTCGGTCACGGCGCCTGGTTCGGCCTGGCGGCCTACGTGGCGGGGCTCGTGCAGAAGGAGTGGTTCGCCGGCGGCTTTGTCGCGCCGCTGCTCATCGCGCTGGCCGCCGTGCTGCTGCTGGCGTGGGCCTTCGGCTTTCTCGTGCTGCGCCGGCGCGGCGTGTACTTCTCACTGCTGACGCTGGCGCTGGCGGCGATGCTGTATGCGGTGGCCTTCCGCTGGACGGCGGTGACCGGCGGCGAGAACGGGCTGGGCGGCATCACGCGGCCGGTGCTGTTGGGCCTGTCGTTCGACAACGCCGAGGCCTACTACGTGCTCGTCGCCGGCATCGCGCTGGTGGCGGTGGCGCTGCTGTGGCGCTTTCACCGCTCGCCGCTGGGCACAGTGCTGGTGGCCATCCGCGAGAACGAACAGCGCGCGCGTTTCGTCGGCTACGCCACCAACCGCTACAAGCTGGCGGCCTTCACGCTGTCGGCCGGGCTCACGGGCCTGGCCGGCGTGCTGCTGCTGTTCAACAACCGCATGACCAGCGCCGAGCCGATCTCGGTGGCCTTCAGCGGCGAGCTGCTGGCCATGGTCATCATCGGCGGCATGCGCAGCTTCCTCGGGCCGGCGCTCGGGGCGTTGTTCTTCGTCATCTTCCGCGACTTCCTGTCGCGCGTCACCGAGAACTGGCTGCTGTGGTTCGGGCTGCTGTTCGTGGCCTTCATCGTCTTCTCGCCCACGGGCCTGGTGGGCGTGGCGCAGCGCATCCGGCAGCGCTTGCGGCCGCCACCGGCGGTGGACGCCGCGATGGCCGCGCGCGGCCACGGCGAGGTGGTCTTGCCCGCCTCGCTGAAGCCGACAGCGCACGCCGAGGGCCCGGTGCTGCAGGTGCAGGGCCTGAACAAGAACTTCGGCGGCATTCGCGCGGTGACCGGGCTCGACCTGGCCGTGCGCGCGAGTTCGCTGCATGCGCTGATCGGCCCCAACGGCGCCGGCAAGACCACCGCCTTCAACGCCATCTCGGGCCTCTTTGCGCCCGACGCCGGCCAGGTGCGCTTGCTCGGCCGCGATGTGCACGGGCTGAGCCCGGAAGACATCACGCGCGCGGGCGTGGGCCGCTCCTTCCAGATCACCAACCTCTTCGGCGCGCTCACGGTGGCCGAGAACGTGCGCCTGGCGGTGCAGGCACGCGACCACCGCCGCATGTGGTTCTGGGTCGACGCGTCGTCGCTGGCGCAGGTAGATGCCGACAGCGCCGATGTCGTGCGCACGATGGGTCTGGCCGGCATCGAGGAGGCGGAAGCCGCCTCGCTGTCGTACGGCGGGCAGCGCCTGCTGGACATGGCGTTGGCGGTGGCTACCCGGCCACGTGTGCTGCTGCTGGACGAACCGCTGGCCGGTCTGGCGGCCGCCGAGCGCGAACGGGTGAGCCAGCTCATCAAGGGCATCTCGCGCGAGCTGCCGGTGCTGCTGGTGGAACACGACATCGACCGCGTCTTCGCGCTGGCCGACCACGTGACGGTGATGAACGAGGGCCGCTGCCTGGTCGACGGCACGGTGGCCGACGCGCGCGAATCGCCGCGTGTGCAGGAGGTGTACGTCGGCACCGGCAGCCACGCGCTGGCGGCCCGGCCGCGGGCCAGCGCCGCGCGCGCGAGCACGCTGCTGGCGCTGCAGGGCGTGAACACCTACTACGGCAAGAGCCACATCCTGCGCGACGTGGGCTTCGAGGTGCACGACCGCGAGATCGTGGCGCTGCTGGGCCGCAACGGGGCGGGCAAGAGCACGCTCTTGAAGACCATCGTCGGCGTCACGCCGCCGGCGGCCGGGCGCGTGACGCTCTCGGGCCGCGAGCTGGCGGGCGAGCCCTCGGCGCGCATCGCGCGCCAGGGCGTGGCCTATGTGCCGCAGGGTCGCGGGCTGTTCGCGGGCATGACGGTGGCCGAGAACATGCAGCTCGGGCGGCTGAAGCGCATGCGCGGCGGCGCAGACCCGGCCGACGCCGGCGTGGCCTGGGACGAGGAGCGCGTGTTCAACTTCTTCCCGCGCCTGAAGGAGCGCTGGCGCACCGAGGCCGATTACCTGAGCGGCGGCGAGCAGCAGATGGTGGCGGTGGCGCGCGCACTGGCCGGCCACACGCGGCTGTTGCTGCTGGACGAGCCGTTCGAGGGCCTGGCGCCCACGGTGGTGGAAGAGCTCTTCGAGGCCTTCGACAAGCTGCGCCAGGAGATCAGCATCGTCATCGTCGACCACCACCTCGACCTGGCGCTGGCGCTGTCGGACCGCACGGTGGCGCTGGAGCGCGGCGAGGTGGTGCATGTGGGCGCCTCGCGCGAGCTGGCGCAGGACCTCGAGCTGCGCCGCCGCGTGCTGTGGATGTAAGTGAACGGCACTGAACGGGCACGGGGGCCGTGCATGGAGCGCAACGATGAACGAGCAACGAGCGGCGATCGTCGGCACCGGCCTCATCGGCCGCGCCTGGGCGAACGTGTTTGCGCGCGCCGGCTGGCGGGTGACGATGTGGGACCCCGATGCCGCGCAGCGCGGGGCGGCCGCCGGCCTCGTCGCGCAGTCGTTGCGTGACCTGGCAGCGCATGGCCTGGTGAGCGACCCCGAGGCCGCGGCGGCCCGGCTGCATGTCGCGGCCACCTTGGCCGAGGCGGTGCGCGACGCCCACTACGTGCAGGAAAGCGGCCCCGAGGTGCAGGCGGTGAAGGCGCAGACTTTCGCCGAGATGGATGCCGCCGCGCCGGCCGAGGCGGTGCTGGCCTCGTCCACTTCGGCCATCGTCGCCTCGCGCTTCACCGAGGGCCTGAAGGGCCGCATGCGCTGCCTGGTGGCGCACCCGGTCAACCCGCCGCACCTGGTGCCGGTGGTGGAGGTGTGCGGCGCGCCGTGGACCGATGCGGCCGTGAAGCAGCGGGCCATCGAGGTGCTGCGCGGCGTCGGCCAGGTGCCCATCGACGTGCGGCGCGAGATCGACGGCTTCGTGCTCAACCGGCTGCAGGTGGCGCTGCTGACCGAGGCCTTCCGGCTGGTGCAGGACGGCGTGGTGAGCCCCGAGGACCTGGACCACACCATCGCCGACGGCCTGGGCCTGCGCTGGGCGTTCATGGGCCCGTTCGAGACCATCGAGCTGAATGCGCCGGCCGGCACGGCCGACTATTGCCGCCGTTATGTCGACTGGTTCCGCCGCTACATGGCCGATGCGCCGCCGGCCAGCGTGTGGGACGACGCCCAATGGCAGCGTGCCGCCGCGGCCTGGGGGCGCACGCCGACGCCGGCGCAGATCGCCGACAGAAGCCGCTGGCGCGACCGCCGCCTGGCCGCGCTGGTGGCGCACAAGCGCGGCCAACCCGGCCCCGGCGGGGCGTAGGCGGGCACGCCGCCGATGCACGCCGCTGATGCACGCCGCTGATGCACGCCGCCGATGCACGCCGCCGATGCACGCGGCCGATGCACGCCACTGATACGGGCCGCTGATCCACGCGGCCGATCCACGCCGGCGGCATGCTGCCGGCATTCGACAGGCACTGAAGGAGAAAGCGTCATGTCCGACACCCCGACCCGCCGCAAGAAGGTGGTCATCACCTGTGCCGTCACCGGCGCCATCCACACGCCGTCGATGAGCCCGCACCTGCCGATCACGGCCGACGAGATCGCCGACGCCGCCATCGGCGCCTACGAGGCAGGCGCCGCCGTCGTGCACCTGCACGCGCGTGACCCCAGGGACGGCCGGCCCGACCAGAGCCCGGCGGCCTTCGAGCCCTTCCTCAAGCGCATCAAGGGCCACTGCGACGTCGTCATCAACATCACCACCGGCGGCGCGCCGACGATGACGGTGGAAGAGCGGCTGAAACCCTGCGCGCACTTCAAGCCCGAGGTGGCCTCGCTGAACATGGGTTCGATGAACTTCGGCCTGTTCCCGATGCTCAACCGCTTCAAGGACTTCAAGCACGACTGGGAACGGCCGTACCTGGAAGGCAGCGACGAGCGCATCTTCAAGAACACCTTCCGCGACATCGCCAACATCCTCACCACCTGCGCGGCCAACGGCACGCGCTTCGAGATCGAGTGCTACGACATCGGGCACCTGTACACGCTCAGCCACTTCGCCGAGCGGGGCCTGGTGAAGCCGCCGTTCTTCATCCAGTCGGTGTTCGGCATCCTGGGCGGCATCGGCCCGCACCCCGAAGACGTGGCGCACATGCGGCGCACCGCCGACCGCCTGTTCGGGCGCAACTATGTGTGGAGCGTGCTGGGTGCCGGGCGCAACCAGTTGCCGATCGCTGCGCAGTCGGTGGCGCTGGGCGGCAATGTGCGCGTGGGGCTCGAAGACTCGCTGTGGATCGGCCCCGGCCAGCTGGCCAGGAGCAACGCCGAGCAGGTGCGCGCGGCGCGCCAGGTGATCGAGGGCCTGGGCTACGAGGTGGCCACGCCGGCCGAGGCGCGACAGATGCTGCAGCTCAAGGGGCGCGAGCAAGTCAACTTCTAGCCCGGGCGGAGGCGGCCGGCCTCGGGCGGGCCGGGCCTTCACCGACCGGAGGAAAATCAACGGGGTCGGCCCGGCCTTGAAATGGCCCGCAGCGGCCCCACTGTGGCTGCGCAGCGGCCCGGTCCGCGCGGGCCGAACCCCGCGGACCGCCCGCGCCGGCGGTTCCCCGTTTCCTACCTGTTGACCCTTTCGCAACCCCATGGACAAGAAGACGCACGCCTTCCAGGCCGAGGTCAAGCAGATCCTGCACCTCGTCACCCACTCGCTGTACAGCAACAAGGAGATCTTCCTGCGCGAGCTGGTCTCCAACGCCTCCGACGCCTGCGACAAGCTGCGCTTCGAGGCGCTGGACAAGCCGGCGCTGTTCGAAGATGCGCCGAACCTCGAAGTGCGCGTGTCGTTCGACGCCGAGAAGAAGACCCTCACCATCCGCGACAACGGCGTGGGCATGAGTGCTGAGGAGGCCATCGCCCACCTGGGCACCATCGCCAAGAGCGGCACGCGCGAGTTCATGGCCGCGCTGGAAGGCGAGAAGAAGAAGGACGCCAACCTCATCGGCCAGTTCGGCGTCGGCTTCTACTCGGGCTACATCGTGGCCGACCGCATCACGGTGGAAAGCCGGCGCGCCGGCCTCGCGGCCGAGGAGGGCGTGCGCTGGGTCAGCGAAGGCACGGGCGAGTTCGAGGTCGAGACCATCACCCGCGCCGAACGCGGCACCGACGTCATCCTGCACCTGCGCGAAGGCGAAGAAGAGTTCCTCTCGGCCTGGAAGCTGAAGTCGATCATCGGCAAGTACTCCGACCACATCTCGCTGCCGATCCTGATGCGCTCGCAGAAGTGGGACGAGGAAAAGAAGGCCCAGGTCGACACCGACGAGTGGGAGACGGTGAACAAGGCCGCGGCGCTGTGGACGCGGCCCAAGAGCGACATCACCGACGCCCAGTACCAGGACTTCTACAAGCAGATCAGCTACGACCAGGAAGCGCCGCTGGCGTATACGCACAACCGCGTGGAAGGGCGCACCGAGTACACGCAGCTCTTGTACGTGCCGGCCAAGGCGCCGTTCGACCTGTGGAACCGCGACAAGCGCGGCGGCGTGAAGCTGTACGTCAAGCGCGTGTTCATCATGGACGACGCCGAGGCGCTGATGCCGGTGTACCTGCGCTTCGTCAAGGGTGTCATCGACTCGGCCGACCTGCCGCTGAACGTCAGCCGCGAGCTGCTGCAGGAAAGCCGCGACGTGAAGGCCATCCGTGAAGGCTGCACCAAGCGCGTGCTGAGCATGCTGGAGGACGTGGCCGAGAACCAGAAGGACAAGTACGCCGAGTTCTGGAAGCAGTTCGGCGCGGTGTTGAAGGAAGGCATCGGCGAGGACTTCGCCAACCGCGAGCGGCTGGCCAAGCTGTACCGCTTCGCCTCGACGCACACCGATGAAGGCGTGTCGTTCGAGGACTACAAGCAGCGCATGAAGGAGGGTCAGGAGGCCATCTACGTCATCACCGCCGATTCGCTGGCCGCGGCCAAGGCCAGCCCGCAGCTCGAGATCTTCAGGAAGAAGGGCATCGAGGTGATGCTGCTCACCGACCGCGTCGACGAGTGGATGCTGACCCACCTGTACGAGTACGAGGGCCACCCGCTCACCAGCGTGGCCAAGGGCGCGGTGGACCTGGGCAAGCTGCAGGACGAGGAAGAGAAGAAGGCCGCCGACGCCGCCGCCGAGGCCGCCAAGCCGCTGATCGAGCGGCTGAAGAAGACGCTCGAAGCGCGCGCCAAGGATGTTCGCGCGACGACGCGTCTGGTCGACTCGCCGGCGTGCATCGTGGTCGAGGAGGGCGACATGAGCGGCCACCTTGCGCGCCTGCTGAAGCAGGCCGGGCAGAGTGCGCCCGCGACCAAGCCGATCCTCGAAGTGAACCCCGAGCATGCGCTGGTGAAGAAGCTCGATTCGGCCGAGGGCAGCGAGCGCTTCGACGACCTGGCGCAGGTGCTGTTCGATCAGGCCGTGCTGGCCGAGGGCGGGCAGCTGGAAGACCCGGCCGGCTACGTGCGGCGGGTGAACCTGCTGCTGGCAGGCTGATCAGGGGCCGCGCAACGCTCCATCATCCTGCGCGGGCCGAGCCGAGCGCGGCCGAGTGGGGTTCGCCGCGGCGGGCCGCTCAGCCGTGCATCAGCTCGAGCTGCTCGCGCAGCTGTGCCGTCTGCTGGCTCCAGTAGGCGGCGCTGCCGAAGAAAGGGAAGTGGATCGGAAAGGTCGGGTCGGCCCAGCGCTCGGCCAGCCAGGCGCTGTGGCGCAGCATGCGCAGCGTGCGCAGCGGCTCGATCAGCGTGCGTTCGCGCCAGTCAAAGGGGCTGTGCGTCTCGTAGCCTTCGAGCAGGGCGTCCAGCCGCCGATGCTGCGCCTCGGCGTCGCCGGAGGCGAGCATCCACAGGTCCTGCACCGCGGGGCCCTGCATCGCGTCGTCGAGGTCGACGACATGGTCGCCGCTGGTGCCCAGGCCTGCAGCGGCGTCCGACGCCTGCTCGCGCCACAGGATGTTGCCGATGTGGCAGTCGCCGTGCAGGCGCAGCGTGGCCAGCGGCGTGGACGCCTCGGCGCCGGCCCACGCCGAGGTGAGGGCGCCCAGCGCATCCTCGGCCGCACGTTGCCAGGCGCCGGTCTGTTCGGCAGGCACGAAGCCGCCGTGCAGCAGCAGGTCGATCGCACGCCGGCCGTCGGCGGCGGGAACCAGCCGGTGCCGGTGTGCAAAGGGCTGGCGGCGCCCCACCGCGTGCAGGCGGCCGATGAAGGCGCCCAGGCGCTGCAGCACGCCGGGTTGGTCGAGCTCGGGCTCGCGGCCGGCGCAGCGCAGCGCCGCGCTGTAGCGGTGGCTGCCGGCCTGCGCCAGCGTCGGCGGCTGGCCCAGCAGCTGTGGTGGCGGCGCGGCTGGCTCCTGCGGGGTGCCTGAGCCCAGTTCCAGCGGCGGCACCACCGGCACTTCGGCCTCGGCCAGTTCCAGCGCGAAGGCGTGCTCTTCGAGGATCTGCGAGTCACTCCAGCGGCCCGGGCGGTAGAACTTGGCCACCACCACGCGACCGTCTTCCAGGAACACCTGGAAGACCCGGTTCTCATAGGAGTTCAGCTGAAGGATGCGGCCGTCGCCGTGCAGGCCGACGGCGTCGAGCGCGTCGAGCACGCGCTGCGGCGTGAGGTCGTCGTAGACCAACATGGTGGTGCGGGCCCGGGGGGGGGCCCTCGGGCGCGTCAGTGACGAACCGCAGGCGTGTCCACGACCTCGCCCTCGCGCAGCGGCAGGGCCACCGTGGGCACGCTGTGCGAGAAGCCGCTGATCACACTGTCGCGACCGAACGAAGAGGAGTCGCGGCCTTGGGCGTCGGGCCAGCGGGCCGGGTGCGCACGCTGGCGGAACGCGTCCACGTTGCGTGCGGCGGGGTTGCTGAAGCCGCCACGCATCACCGCGCCCACCGGCTGGGCGCCCGCGGCATGGGCAGGGTGGGCGCCATGCTGCGCGCGGTGCGGCGGCGCGAAGGCCGGCGCGGGAGCCGCTGGCACCAGCAGCTGCAGCTCGGGGACCGAAGGGGTCTGGTCCGCCGCGTAGCGGACATAGCGCACATGGCAGGCCGCAAGCACAGCCTGCTTGATGAGGGTGGAGCGGCGCGCCCCGGTGGCGCGGGTGTCTTCGAGGTCGATGGCGGCCAGCACGCGGCCGCCCTGGCCGCACACCGCGAAGCTGACGTGGATGGCGCCCAGCAGGTCGAACCAGAAACGCACCTGGCCGGGGTCGTTGGGCTGGCAGAAGCGCACCAGCGGCAGCTTGGCGAGGATGACGTGCTGGGGCAGCGCCTCTCGCAGCTGGCGGTGCACGCGCCGCTCATGCTCGTTGAACACGGGCCGAGGTGTGAGCGACCACTCGGTCGGCAGCGCCGGCTCACCGCGCATGGGCCGCCCCGTTTGCCACATGCGATAGGCAAGCCCGGCGGCGCCGGCGGCCAGGATGGCAAGGATCACGAGCAGCGTGGCGGTCATGGTCGCGGCGACGATACCAACCTTCAGGGGCCGTGTCTGTTGCGCCGATTCCCGATGCCGCGGCGTGGGCCGGGCCTTGCGCCACCGGCGGGTGGGCGGGATGCCCGGGGGTGCGAGGGGAGACCGGCGCACGGCCCGCCGGCGCCTCGGCCTCGGGCGGCCTGGGCCTGGCTCGCCGTGGCGAGCACCCGGCCGGCATGGGTATACTCCCCGTTTTTCCGATCTCGGCCGGGAAAGCCCTGAGCGCACCGCATGTTGCAGCGCGCCCGAGGAAGCCCGCCAGGCCTGCCGCGTGTCGGCGCCCGCCAGGGCATCGCGCGTGAAGTCGCCAGAACACCCCGAAGAGGCCCCGGCCGCGCAAGCGGCTCATACGCGGTTCCCGAGGGTCGGGTTCAGGTGTCGGCGGCCGGGCGGTCGTTGCCGATCACGCGGCTGCCCGCCGGGCACTACCGGCTCCAGCCGCACTTCGAAAGCTGCTCATGAAGACCTTCAGCGCCAAGCCGGCCGAAGTGAAGCATGAATGGTTTGTGCTTGATGCCACCGACAAGGTGCTCGGACGTGTCGCCAGCGAAGTGGCACTCCGTTTGCGCGGCAAGCACAAGGCCATCTACACGCCTCACGTCGATACCGGCGACTTCATCGTCGTCGTCAATGCCGACAAGATCCGCGTCACCGGGGCCAAGGCCAC
>JAEUPC010000026.1 GCA_016789865.1 Rubrivivax sp. | reverse complement strand
GCGGCACCGGCTGGCCGGTGAGCGGGTGCGTGACCGACAGGCCCAGCGGCAGGCCTTCCTTCTCCTTCAGCGCCAGTTCGGCCTCGGTGGTGCCGCCCTTCTTGCACTCTTCGATGAAGGCGGCGATCTTCGGGCTGGTCGTCGCCGCGTGCGCGGCCAGCGGGTGCTCGGGCGCCACCGCGGCGAAGGTGACGCCCATGATGGTGTCGGCGCGCGTGGTGAACACGTACATGCGCCCGCCGTCGATGAGCTGGCCGTCGTCACCGTTGATCTGGTGCGGGAAGGCGAAGCGCACGCCTTGGCTCTTGCCGATCCAGTGCTCCTGCATCAGGCGCACACGCTCGGGCCAGCCTTCGAGGTAGTGCGGGCTCGTCGGGTCGGCCACCGCGGCGAGCAGCTCGTCGGCGTACTTCGTGATGGCCAGGTAGTAGCCGGGAATCTCGCGCTTCTCGACCACCGCACCGCTGCGCCAGCCCTTGCCGTCGACCACCTGCTCGTTGGCCAGCACGGTCTGGTCGACCGGGTCCCAGTTGACAACCTGCGTCTTGCGGTAGGCGATGCCCGCCTCGAGCATCTTCAGGAAGAACCACTGGTTCCACTTGTAGTAGGTGGGGTCGCAGGTGGCGACCTCGCGGGCCCAGTCGAAGGCCAGCCCCAGCGGCTGCATCTGCGCCTTCATGTCGGCGATGTTGGCGCGGGTCCACTTCGCCGGCGCCACCTTGTTGTCGATGGCGGCGTTCTCGGCCGGCAGGCCGAAGGCGTCCCAGCCCATCGGCATCAGCACGTTCAGGCCTTTCATGCGCAACTGGCGGGCCATCATGTCGTTGATGGTGTAGTTGCGCACGTGCCCCATGTGCAGCTTGCCGCTGGGGTAGGGCAGCATGCTGCAGGCGTAGAACTTGATCTTGCGCGGGTCTTCGACCACGCGGTAGGCGTCGCGCGCCGCCCAGTGCGCCTGGGCGGCCGCCTCGACCTCGGCGGGGACGTATTTGTCGTTCATGCCGGGGATTCTAGGCAGCGGGCCCCCGCGGGCAGGCGCCGGTGATCAGCCCGGGTCGTCCGGTGCGCCAAGGCGCTTCATCGCGCGGCGGATGAAGTCGAACTGCTGCTCGACGTTGCGGCAAGCAGTGCAGATCGCCAGGTGGAGTTTCAGGCGCGTGCGCTCCACCGCCGGCAAGTCGCGGTCCTGCCCGTCGCTGAGCAGGCGCGCCACTTCCTTGCAGGTGAGCGCCGGGGGTTCCGGGGCGGGGGCAGTCATTGGGGCGGGCCCTTGAACCAGCGCGCCTGCAGGCACTCGCGCAGCTGCATGCGGGCGCGGAACAGCATGACGCCGGCGTTGTTGGCGGTGATGCCGAGCTCGGTACAGATCTCGTCGGTGTCGTGCTCCTGCCACTCGCGCAGCATGAACACGCGGGCAAGCCGGGGCGGCAGCCGCTCGATGCACTGCTGCATCACGGCCATGAACTGCGCCTGCTCCAGCGCCGCATCGGGCTGGTGCCAGGCCGGCGGGCGATCGACGTAGTGGCCGTCGGCGTTGAACAACGCCTCCAGCGCCTCGTCGTGCGTCTGGTCTTCCTGCGGCATCACCTCGACCTCGCGCCCGCGCCGGCGCAGCACATCGACGATCTTGAACTTCAAGATGCCGGTGGCATAGGTGCGCAGCGAGCTGCGGCCCTCGAAGCGCTCGGGCGCCTCGAGGACGGCCAGCATCGTCTCGGAGACGGCGTCCTCGGCCAGCGCATCGTTGCGCAGCTGCAGCTGGGCGAAGCGCAGCAGCGGCTGGCGCAGGGTGGCCAGTTGCTGGGCAAGATTCGGTGGCAAAGGCGGCACGGCGCGGGCGCCGCGATGGACCCGAAGGGCGAACATCGCCCCCTGTCGAGCAGCGGCGTTGGAAGATTACACCGCATCCGCGGTGGGCCGGCGCGGGCCAGGAGGACCGTCGTGCGCCGGCGCGGGCAGCCAGGGCTGCGGCCGGCTGAGGCGGGGCCGCAGGTCGGCGCCGATCGAAGCCGGTCAGGGCCGATCAGGGCCCCGTGGCGGCGTCCGTGATGAAGCCGATGCGCGCCAGCCCCGCGGCCTGCATCCAGCCGATCAACTCGGCCACGCGCCCGTACGGCACACGCCGGTCGGCGCGCAACTGCACCTCGGTGCCGGGGTCGCGCCGCGCGGCCTGGCGGGCGCGGTCCTTCAGCGCCGCGGCGTCGGCCGGCTTGTCGTCCAGGAACAGCCGGCCTTCGGCGTCGATGGCCACGGCAAGGATCGAAGGCGCGGCGCCCACCGCCGCCCCTTCGGCGCGCGGCAAGTCCAGCTTCAGGCTGCTGGCGATCAACGGCGCAGTGATGATGAAGATCACCAGCAGCACCAGCATCACGTCGATGAGCGGGGTCATGTTGATGTCGCTCATCGGCTGCGCGCCGGGTGCGCGCTCGAGGCGACCGAAGGCCATGGCACCCCCCGAGACTGTCAGCGGCCGGCGGCCGAGGCGGCGGCCGGCGCACCCAGGACCAGCTCACGCAGGTCGTGCGCGAAGCCCTCCAGCTCGGCCTCACAGGCGGCGACGCGCTTGCCGAAGATGTTGAACGCCAGCACCGCCGGCACGGCGACGGCAATGCCGGCGGCAGTCATGATGAGCGCCTCGCCGATGGGCCCGGAGACCTTGTCGATGGTGATCGTGCCGGCCGCGCCGATGCCCACCAGCGCGTGGTAGATGCCCCAGACGGTGCCGAACAGGCCGACGAACGGAGCCGTGCTGCCGATGGAGGCCAGCGTCACCTGGCCGGTCTGCAGGTGCGCCAGGCCGCTGTGCAGCGCGTCGCGCAGGCGCCGCGTGAGCTGCGACTCGAGGTGTGCGCGCGTGGCAAGCGTCCCCTCGGCTGCGGGCGCCACGGCGGCGTCGAGCAGCGGCAGCAGCACGCGCTCACGGTCCTGCGCGGCCAGCCGCTGGCGGCCGGCGTCGAGCCCGGCGGCGTCCCAGAATGCCGGCACGGCGCGCTCGATGTCGCGGCGGGCGCGGGCCAGCAGCCACGACTTCCACAGGATCAGCACCCAGGCAGTGACCGACATCGCCAGCAGCAGCAGCGCCACCGCGGCGCCGACGCTGTCGGTGCGAGACCAGAAGGCTTCGAGGCCACCCATCGGCGCGTACCCGCTGCGTTGTTCGGTGCGTTGTTCGGTGCGTCTGTCGCTGCGTCTGTCGCTGTGTCCGGCGGCAACGCCCGCGCCAGATCAGCCCAGCCCGAGCACGTCGGCCATGCCGTACAGGCCCGCCGACTTGCCGGCGACGAAGCGCACCGCGCGCAGGCTGCCCTCGGCGTAGTTGGCGCGGCTGGCGCTGCGGTGCGTGATCTCCAGTCGCTCGCCTGGGCCGCAATACAGCACCGTGTGGTCGCCGACGATGTCGCCGCCGCGCAGCGCGGCAAAGCCGATGCTGCCGGGTGGGCGCTCGCCGGTGTGGCCATGGCGCGCGAACACGCCCCGTTCGGCCAGCGTGACGCCGCGCGCACGCGCCAGCGCCTCGCCCAGCGCCAGCGCGGTGCCGCTGGGCGCGTCGATCTTGTGCTTGTGGTGGATCTCGGTGACCTCGAGGTCGTAGCCGTCGCCCAGCATTCGCGCGGCACTCTCCACCAGCCGCAGCATCACGTTCACGCCCACGCTCATGTTGGGCGCCAGCACCACGGCCACCTGCTGCGCGTGCGCACCGATGGCGGCCTTCTGCTCGGGCGTGAAGCCGGTGGTGCCGATGACGGCGCGCACGCCGAGTTCGCGGCACGCCGCCAGGTGCGCCAGCGTGCCCTCGGGCCGCGTGAAGTCGATCAGCACCTGCGCGCCGGCCAGGCCGCGCGGCGCGTCGGCGGTGATGGTCACGCCGGTGGGCTTGCCCGCGAAGGCGCCGGCGTCCTGGCCGACGAGCGGGCTCGCCGCGACATCGAGCGCGCCGCTCAGGCGGCAGTCGGCGCTGCCGAGCACGGCTTCGATGAGCATGCGGCCCATGCGGCCGCTGGCGCCGGCCACGGCAACCGCGATGCGGCCATCGGCCCGGTCGTCCGCACGGCCATGCGCGCGACCATCCGCACGGCCATCCACTCGGCCATCCGCGGCGCTCACGAGCCCTCCAGCGGCGGGTACGGGCGCACGGGCCCGATCGGCTCGGCCGCCGGCGCCTCGAAGCGCCGGGGCGGCGGCAGCGCGGCGCGTTCGGCCTCGCTCAGCTCCAGCCGCGGCGCGCGCGGGTCCTTGTAGCGGCCGATCGAGGCCACGAACTCGCGCTCCGAGGGCAGGTCGGGCGGCGCCTCGACGGTCTTGACGCGCTCGCCTTCGAAGGTGATGACCACGCTGCGCCGCTGCGGCTCGGTGCCCGGGCGGCGCAGCGTGAACAGGTAGTCCCAGCGCTGGACGTGGAACGGGTCGGTGAGCAGCGGCGTACCGAGCACGTCGCGCACCTGCAGCTTGGTCAGGCCCGGGCGGATGAGCGCCACCTGTTCCTTGGTGAGGGCGTTGCCTTGCACGATGTCGATGCGGTACGGCGTGATGACGCCCATGAAGCTGTCGCTGCGCTGCAGCGAGTCGCAGCCGGCCAGGCCGGCAAGCACGGGCAGCGCGAGCGCGAGAACCCGAAGCGGCGTCACGAACAAGGTTTGGGCAGGGCAAGACATGGCGCAAGGAAGGAACTGGGGCGCGGCGCGCCGGCCACCGAGGGCCAGGTTGCGCCGCGTCTGGACAGGCAGGCCGGGCTGCGGCGGTAGCGGTGGCAGTAGCGGTAGCGCCGTGGATCGCCCACCGTGCAAGGCCCCTCAGGGCCATCGCGCGGGACAAGGCCTTGGCGCTGTGGCTATGATGAATTCATTCTAGCGGGCAGGTGCCGGCCGGAGGCCCTGTAGGCCTGCGGCGCGCACCTCGAGGTGGCGCCAGTGACGCATGCCGAAGAAATCAAGAGCAGCGGCCTGAAGGCCACGCTGCCGCGCATCAAGATCCTCGACGTCTTCCGCCACGCCGAGCGGCGCCACATGACGGCCGAGGACGTCTACCGCGC
>JAEUPC010000226.1 GCA_016789865.1 Rubrivivax sp. | reverse complement strand
GACGTTGAGGTACGGGTCGAGCTTGATGAGGGTGACCTTCAAGCCGCGCGATTCGAGAATCGCTGCCAGCGAGGCCGCCGCAATGCCCTTGCCGAGCGAGGACACCACGCCGCCGGTGACGAAGACGAACTTGGTCATTGCAGCTTGGGGCCCACGGTGTGCATGTGTGCCCGGGTGGTAAAGCGCGAGTATATCGAGGGTGTCGTTGTAGGCTCGCACCGATGAGTGATTCAGGCCCCAGGCGCATCGTCGCGCTCACCGAAGAAACCACCGAGTGGCTGTACCTGCTGGGGCAGGAGCATCGGCTGGTGGGCATCAGCGGCTACACCGTGCGCCCGAAGCGCGCGCGCCAGGAAAAGCCGCGCGTCAGCGCCTTTCTCGACGGCAAGGTCGACAAGATCGCCGCGCTGGAGCCCGACCTGGTGATCGGCTTTTCCGACATGCAGGCAGCGCTGGCCGACAAGCTCATCCGCCTGGGACTGAACGTGCTGGTGACCAACCAGAGGAGTGTGGCCGAGATCTTCGCCACGCTCAGGCTGGTGGCCTCGCTGATCGGCGCGCAGGCGCGGGCTGAAGCCTGGATTGCGCAATGCCAGGCGCGCCACGCCGAGATCGCGCAGGCCGCCGCCGCGTGGCCACGCCGCCCGCGCGTCTACTTCGAGGAGTGGGACGAGCCGATGATCAGCGCCATCCGCTGGGTCTCCGAGCTGATCGCACTCGCCGGCGGCGACGATGTGTTCCCCGAACTCGCGGCGTGCTCGCTGGGCAAGGACCGCGTCATCGCCGATGCACTGGAGCCCGCGCGGCGCGCGCCCGACGTCATCGTCGGCTCGTGGTGCGGCAAGAAGTTCCGCCCCGAGCGCGTGGCCGCGCGCCCCGGCTGGCACACCGTGCCGGCGGTGCGCGATGGCGAACTGCACGAGATCAAGTCGTGCGACATCCTGCAGCCGGGGCCGGCGGCACTCACCGACGGGCTCGGGCAGCTGCATCGTTTGCTCGCGCGCTGGGGCGGCAAGCACCCGGCCTGACGTGACCCGGCGGTGGCGAACCGCCGCGGCGCCGGTGATGAACCTGCAGCGCGCCGACAACGCGCCGACGGCGCGCCGACAGCGCGCCGGCAGCGACCCGGCAGCGAACGGGCAATGAACTGACGGCGAACTGGCCGCCATTTCGGCGGCGCCGCCGAACTGCCTCTTCCTAACCCTTCGATTCCTTTGATTCGACCGATCGCGGCGCACGCACAGTGCCGGTCGGGCGCGAGAGACCTCGCGCACGTCCCTCCCCGATACGACGACAAGGAACCTGCGAATGATCTACGGACTGCGGCACCGACTGAAGCACCTGGCGCTCGCGGGCCTGCGCGTGCTGACCAGCGGCGTGCTCGCCTGGGCCTGTGCCGGCGTGGTGGCCGCGCAGTCGGCCGACGCCAAGCTGTCGCCCGAATTGCGTGGTGTGGCGCGCGGCGAGCCGGCCGAGGTGACCTGGCGGCGCGACATCGGCGGCCAGCCGCATGTCAAGGTGCTGCTGCTGGCCCAGAGCGACGAGCCTGAACTCAGAAGCCTGCGCCGGGCCATCGTGGCGCTGGGCGGCTCGGTCTACTACAACTACCGCAGCGTGAACGCGCTGTCGGCGATGGTGCCGTCGTCGGCGCTGCCGGCGCTGGCGGCGCGCGCCGACGTGCGCAAGGTGGTGCCGAATCGCGCCACGGTTCGCCAGACCGGCCATGTGGCGGCCAGTGTGGCGACCAGCCTGGTGCAGGGCACAGTGGGCGCCGGCGCGGCGCTGGCCGGCCTGCAGAGCCAGGGGCCGGCGCTGGACGGCCGCGGCGTGGGCATCGCCGTGCTCGACTCGGGCATCGACGCGGCGCACCGCAGCTTCGCCGGCCGCGACGGCCGAAGCCGCGTGCGCGAGCGCATCGACTTCGTCACCATCGGCCGCTGCCTGCCCGAGAGCGGCTGGCGCCGCGGCATCGACCTGTCGCCGCTGCTCGCGCCGCTGCTCCATGGCGCCACCATCGAACTCGCGCCGCTGGCCAACCTGCCGCTGAACGCCGCCTGCCGTGAAGCCATCCGCCAGGCAGCGCAGGCCGACGACCCGTATGGGCATGGCACGCATGTGGCCGGCATCGCCGCCGGCCGCAGCGACGCGGCCTGGATGAGCGGCCCGAACGCCACCGGCGTGGCCCCCGGCGCCGACCTGTACGACGTGCGCGTCGTCGACGAGCGCGGCATCGGCAACGTGGCCGATCTGCTGGCCGGCCTGGACTGGGCCATCCAGCGCGGCCGCCGCGGTTCGCTGCGCATCATCAACCTCAGCCTCGGGGCCGACTCGACCGAGTCGTTCCTCGTCGATCCGCTGGCCGTGGCGGCGCGCAGTGCCACCTCGGCCGGGCTGGTGGTGGTCACCGCCGCGGGCAACCATGGCCGCAACGCCGCCGGCCAGGCGGTGTACGGCAGCATCGTCTCGCCGGGCCACGACCCGTCGGTCATCACCGTGGGCGCGGCGAACCCGTTCAACACCACCACTCGCGCCGACGATGCGCTCACCACGTTCAGCTCGCGCGGGCCCACACGCGGCGCCTGGCACTACAGCAACGGCAGACCGTGGATCGACAACCTCGTCAAGCCTGATCTCGTCGCGCCGGGCAACAAGCTCACCGGTCCGATGGCCGCCGACGACAGCGGCAACGCCGCCGGATGGAACCTGCTGGCCCGCACCTACCCCGAGCTGAGCCAGGTGCCGGGTGCGACGCAGTTGCCGCGCCAGACGCTGATGACGATGTCGGGCACCTCGGTGGCCACGCCCGTGGTGGCCGGCGCCGCCGCGGTGCTGCTGCAGGCCAACCCGGGTCTCACGCCGGCGCTGGTGAAGGCCATCCTGCAGTACACCGCCGAGCCGCTGCCGCAGGCCAGCCTGCTGGAGCAGGGCACCGGGCAGGCCAACCTCGAGGGTGCGGTGCGGCTGGCGCGGTCGCTGCGTACCGACATCGCTTCGCAACTGGCCCAGGGCCGGCTGACGGCCGGTGCCCCGCTGCTGGCCACGGGCCGCACGCTGCCGGTGGCGCGCAGCACGCTCGAAGGCCGGACCTTCGAATGGAGCGGCCTGGCCTACGCCGGCGGCAACCGCCTCGTCACGGGGCCGGCGCTGTTCGAGCAATGGCAGCCGATCTACGAGCCGGGGCTGAACTGGGTGCGTCAGCTGGCCATCCGCAGCTGGGCCGTCACGCCCTCCGGCCGCCGCCTGCCCGCGCAAGCGCGGGGCCTGGCTGCGCACCACGTGGAGGCGGCGGCCGCCCCGCAAGCCCTGCTGACCGCCGGCGTGCGCCTGCTCGACTCGCTGGCGGCCACCCCGGCCACCGCGGGCCGCGTGCTCATCACCCCGGTGAGCGAACTGGCCGCGCGGGCGCGAACTGGCGTGGGCGTGACGCTGGCCAACGGGCTGCAGTGGGCCGATGGCGGCAAGCTCGTCGCCGACGGCCTGGTGTTCAGCGAAGGCTTCTTCCTCACGGAGGGCTTCTTCCTGACCGAAGGCTTCTTCCTGACGGAAGGCTTCTTCCTCACCGAGGGCTTCTTCCTGACGGAAGGCTTCTTCCTCACCGAGGGGTTCTTCCTGACGGAGGGCTTCTTCCTCACCGAAGGCTTCTTCCTGACCGAGGGCTTCTTCCTCACCGAGGCGCCCGACCCCGCGGGCCGGCTGGACCCCGCGATCCGGGGCGACCGGCGCGTGGCCGCGAGGTAGCCGCGCCGCCGTTGCGTCGTTCTAGGGGGCTCGGGTCTGAGGATGTAACAGACCCGGTGAGAATCGGCCGCACCGCCCGAGCGCCGATGCTTGATGCCCCGATTCCGGCAGGCTCATCTCTACGACTATCACCCCGCCGCCGTCCGGGCCTGGGCGTCGATCGTGGCCGCCGGTGCCGCCTGCGTGGCGTGGGCGGCCGTGTCGCTGGCCCTCGAGGCCCAGCGGCCGGGAGGCGTGGCCCACCTCGGTGAGGTGCTCGCCGGCCTGGGCCTGGTGGCCCTGGCGGCGATGTTTCCGGTGCTGATCCCACGCACCAGCTACTTCATCGGCGTCACCGACATCTTCATCTTCTCGCTGCTGGCCGCCGCCGGGCCGGCCCCGGCCGTGCTGGCCGCCGCGGTGGACGGCGCGCTGGGCACGCTGCGCGCCACGCAGCGGCTGGCGCCGCGGCTTTCGAACCCGGCCACGGCGGCGCTGGCCATGTTCGTCGGCGCCCATGCCTATGTCGGGTGGGTGCAGGCGCTGCAGCCGGCGCTTTCGCCGCTGGCCGCTACCGTGGCGGCGCTGTGCGCCGCAGCCCCGGTGTACTTCGTGTTCTCCACACTCGTGCCGAGCTGGCTGCTGAGCTTCAAGCAGCGGCGGCCGCTGGACCTGCTGCAGTGGTGGCGCGCCTACTCGTGGGTGCTGGCGCTGTACTTGCTGTCGGCGGCGGTGGCGGCGGTGGTGCATGTGAATGCGCAGCAGGTCGGCGTGACGGTCTCGCTGGTGGGCGCCGCGGTGTGCCTGGCCGTCGTTTCGCTGCTGCGCTACGCGCTCAACCGCCAGGAGTGGGAACGCCGTGCACAGGAAGCGCGCATCGCCGAGGCCGAGCGCGAGGCGCAGGTCAACCAGCAGCGCTTCACGGCCGCCTTCACGCATGCCGCGGCGGGCATGGCCATCGTCGGGCCGACGGGGCGCATGCTGCAGGTCAACCACGCGTTCTGCGAGCTGGCGGGGGCGGCCGAGGAGGGGCTGCTGGGCAAGGAGTTCGCGCTGCTGCTGCATGCCGGCGACGCCGAGCTGTTCGCGCGCCAGCGTGCCGAGGTGCAGCTGAATCGCGGCCGCAGCTTCAGCATCGAGCTGCGCCTGCTGGCCCACCACGGCGCCGGCCTCGAGCGCCCTCCCGGCGCCCCGCCGGGTGCGCCGGCCGGCCACGGCAACGGCCACGACATCTGGGTCTCGCTGCAATGCAGCCACTTCGACGACCCCGGCCAGACCGGCACCTGCCTCATCTACCAGCTGCACGACATCAGCTCGCGCCGCCAGGCCGAAAGCCGCCTGCAGCACATCGCCTTCCACGACGGGCTGACCGACCTCGCCAACCGCCACTACTTCCAGCAGCGCCTGGCGGTGGCGGTGGAACGCGCGCGGCAGAACGCGGAGCGGCGCTTCGCCGTGATGTTCCTCGACCTGGACCGCTTCAAGCTCGTCAACGACAGCTTGGGGCACGTGGCCGGCAACCACCTGCTGCGCGAGGTGGCGCGGCGCCTGGTCGAGTGCGTGCGCGGCGATGATCTCGTCGCGCGGCTGGGCGGCGACGAGTTCGCGGTGCTGCTGGAAAGCCCCGATGCGCACGAGATCGGCCCGCGGCTGGCCGACCGCGTGCTCGCCGCGCTGGGCAAGCCGCTGGTCATGCACGGCACCGAGGTCGTGCCGGCGGCCAGCATCGGCATCACCTACAGCGGCGACGGCCGTCGCAGCGTCGACGAAGTGCAGCGCGATGCCGACCTTGCGATGTACGAGGCCAAGGCCGCCGGCCGCGGCCGCGTGCTGGCCTTCGACAGCAGCATGCACGCGCGCATCGCCGACAAGCTGGCGCTGGAGGCCGACCTGCGCCGCGCCATCGGCGCCGGGCAGCTCTCGGTGATGTTCCAGCCGATCTACCACCTGGAGCCGTTCGGC
>JAEUPC010000222.1 GCA_016789865.1 Rubrivivax sp. | reverse complement strand
CTCACGCTGGCCGGCCTGGCGATGGGGCTCATCATCTTCGTCATCGCCTCGGGCCTGACGCTGGTGTTCGGGCTGATGGACGTACTGAACTTCGGCCACGGCCTGTTTATCGCATTGGGCGCCTACATGGCCACCAGCGTGATGGGCTGGATGCCGGGCGCGCCGGTGGCGGGTGTGTTCGTCGCCATGCTCGTGGCGATGGCCGTGGCCGGCGCCGTCGGCTGGGCCTTCGAGCGCGTGATCGTGCGGCCGGTCTACGGCCTGCACTTGAAGCAGATCCTCATCACGATGGGCGGCATGATCGTCGGCGAAGAGTTGATCAAGGCGACCTGGGGGCCGATGCAGATCGCGCTGCCGCTGCCCGATGCGCTGCGCGGCTCGTGGATCTTCGGCGAGGCGGCGATCGAGAAGTACCGCGTGCTGGCCTCGGTGCTGGGGCTGGCGGTGTTCGCGGCGCTGGTGTTCGCCCTCAACCGCACGAAGATCGGCCTCCTGATTCGCGCCGGCGTGCAGGACCGCGAGATGGTCGAGGCGCTCGGCTACCGCATCCGGCGCCTGTTCGTCGGCGTGTTCGTCGCCGGCTCGGCGCTGGCGGGGCTGGGCGGCGTGCTGTGGGCGTTCTACCAGCAGAGCGTCACGCCACAGATCGGCGCACAGGTCAACATCCTGATCTTCATCGTCATCATCATTGGCGGACTAGGCAGCACGCTGGGCTGCTTCGTCGGCGCGCTGCTGGTGGGGTTGATGGCCAACTACACCGGCTTCCTGGCGCCGAAGGTGGCGCTGTTCTCCACCATCGGCCTGATGGTGGCGGTGCTGCTGTGGCGGCCGCAAGGGCTGTACCCGGTGGCGAACCGATGAAGGCCGCATCGACCATGCTCGACCGCCTGCTCTCGCACGACCGCCCCGGCCACCCGGCGCTGGCCGTGATCGTGCTGCTCATCGTGGCGGCGCTGGCCTTCGCGCCCTTCCTGTTCCCAGGTGCGAAGGCGCTGTCGGTGGCGGCCAAGCTGCTGGTCTTCATCCTGCTGGTGGCCAGCTTCGACCTGCTGCTGGGCTACACCGGCATCGTGAGCTTCGCGCACACGATGTTCTTCGGCATCGGCGCTTACGGCGTGGCGATTGCCAGCACGCGGCTGGGTGAAGGCTGGGGCGCCGTGATGGTCGGGCTCGTGGCCGCCGCGGTTGTTTCGCTCGCGCTGTCGTTCGTGGTCGGCCTCTTCTCATTGCGCGTGAAAGCGATCTTCTACGCCATGATCACGCTGGCCGTGGCCGCGGCGTTCCAGACGCTGGCCTCGCAGCTGTCGGACTTCACCGGCGGCGAAGACGGCCTGACGTTCAGGAACCCGGCGCTGTTGAGCCCGTCGTTCGAGTGGGTGATCGTCGCCCCGACAGAGGGTGCCGGCGGCTTCGTCGTCGACGGCAAGCTGCTCACCTACTACCTGCTGTTCTTCGCGGTGGCGGCGCTCTTCCTGGTGCTGCTGCGCATCGTCAACTCGCCCTTCGGCCGCGTGCTGCAGGCCATCCGCGAGAACGACTTTCGCGCCGAGGCGCTGGGCTACCGCACGGTGGTGTACCGCACGTTGAGCAACGTGATCTCGGCGCTGTTCGCTTGCGCTGCCGGCGCGCTGCTGGCGCTGTGGCTGCGCTACGTGGGGCCCGACACCACGCTCAGCTTCGAGATCATGCTGGACATCCTGCTCATCGTCGTCATCGGCGGCATGGGCACGATGTACGGCGCGGTCATCGGCGCGGCGCTGTTCGTGCTGGCGCAGAACTACCTGCAGGACCTGTTGAAGATCGGCGCCGGTGCGCTCGAAGGCGTGCCGGTGCTCTCGGTGCTGGTCAGCCCCGACCGCTGGCTGCTGTGGCTGGGGCTGCTGTTCGTGCTGTCGGTCTACTACTTCCCCACCGGTGTTGTCGGGCGACTGCGCGCACGCACGCTCGCTCGTGCCGCTGGAGGTTTGCGATGAACGCTGCCGCGCCGACTTCGCACTACCTCACCTGCGAGGGCCGCGAGGTCCACTACATGGAGTGGGGCGCGGGTTCGCCCGAGACGGTGATCGCCTGGCACGGCCTGGCGCGCACCGGCCGCGACATGGACCCGATCGCCGCGCACCTGGCGCCGCGCTACCGCGTGATCTGCCCCGACACGATCGGCCGTGGCCTCAGCCAGTGGAGCCCCGAGCCGGCCAACGAGTACTGCCTCGCGTTCTACGAGCGGCTCGCCGTCTCGCTGCTCGACCAGCTCGGTGTGCGCGAATGCCTGTGGCTGGGCACCTCGATGGGCGGCGCCATCGGCCTGAAGGCCGCGGCCGGCGCGCTGCGCGGGCGCATCCAGCGGCTCGTGCTCAACGATGTCGGCCCCGAGATCGCGGCGGCCGCGGTGCAGCGCATCCGCAGTTATGCCGGCAGCCCGCCGGCCTTTGCCACCGTGGGCGAACTGCAGGCCTACTTCCGCACCATCTACAAGCCGTACGGCTGGCTGCCAGATGCGCAGTGGAAGCTGCTCACCGAAAGCAGCACGCGTCGCCTGCCCGACGGCCGCGTGACGCCGCACTACGACCCGGCGATGGTGCAGCAGTTCATGCATCACCCGAACGACTACCAGCTGTGGGACGCGTGGGACTCGCTGACGCTGCCCGTGCTGTGCCTGCGCGGCGAGAACAGCGACCTGCTGCTGCCCGAAGTGGCCGAAGCGATGCGTACGCGCGGCCCGCGCGCGGTGGTGGTGACGATCCCCGGCTGCGGCCACGCGCCGGCGCTGAACACGCCCGAACACTTCGCGCTCGTCGAGCGCTTCCTGGCCGGCTAGACCGCTCGAAGAAAGGGACCACCGCCGCAAGTTCGTCCTCCGGTGAGCCGCGGGTCCGGAGGCGACCCCGACCGTGCCGGGTTCAGCGCGGGTCCGGCACGTAGCCCGGGAAGGGCTGCGGTGTCCAGTGGCGGGGCTCGATGACGCCCGCGGCGACCAGGTTGGCGTGGCTGTCGTAGCGGATCTGCACGACCTCCGCCGGCTGGCTGCTGGCGCGTTCGAAGGCTGTGCGGTTGATCGGGGCGTACTCGCGTTCGCCATGGCCGGTGCCCAGGCGCTCGGCGTCTCGCTGGCGTTGACCTTCGCGTGCCGCTGCGGCCGGGGCGGCCGGAGCTGGAGACGCCGGCGCGGCGGCAGCGCCGGCGGTTGTGCCTTCCGCACGACTCGCAGTGTCGGGTGCGCTCTGGGCCGTGCGACGGTCGGCGCTCGCGGCTGGCGCCGCCTGTTCGAACGGCACCGGCGGCGGCACCGGCACACGCTCGCGGAACACCGCCACGCCGACCACGCCCACGTTCTGCGGCCGGTCGGTGCGCGCGGCGTACGAGTCGGGCAACGCGGTGAAGTAGAAGGCCGCGGCTTCGGCATCGCTCTTGCGCCAGCCGGTGATGTCGGCCGTCTGCCAGGGCGCGAGCACGTAACCGGTCTGGCTGGCGGCGGCCGTCTGGCCGCTGACGGCGTTCACGCCATCGACCGACAGCACGACGAGCACACGCGCGCCGGTGCGGTTGGACAGGCGCACCGCGTAGCGCGCGCCGGGCTGGCCGGCGACATGGGCGATGCCGCGATGGCGGTGCTCGCGCAGCAGCTCGCCGCTGGCCCGGTCGACGATCTGCATCTGCACCAGGTGCCCTGCGGCAGCCGTGGCGGGCGGTGAGCTGCAGGCGGTGGCAGCGGCGGCGGCCGTGAGGCCGAGGGTGGCGAGCAGGCGGCGGCGAGTGAGCATCTGGAACCTCGTGCGGATGGGGTGACTGGGTGGGTGCCACGGAGCACAAGGCGTGATACGGCCTGGCGGCCGAAACGGGGTGAAAGTCGCCAGTCGGCCGCGACCGCCGCGCCCGCTGCCACGCGGCCGCGGGAAGGCAGCGCCGGGAACAGGGCGGGGATGCCCGCCCTGTTCGGGGCCTTTGTCGCGGCTGACCTGCCTACAGTGGGGCGATGCGTGAAGAACCGCTCACCCTCGAAGCCGCAGGCCCCGCGGAGCGCGTCCCGCGCCTGGGCGCTGCCGCCGTGGCGCTGCTCGGCCTGCTGCTGGCGCTGTGGCTGCCACTGCCTGCCGATGCCGCCGCCCCGCCGCAGGGTGCGGCGGGCAGCTCGGCAGTGACGCCGGCCGTCAGTTCGTATTGAGGTTCGCCGCCGGGATGGCGGTGTACGACAGGTTGTTCGGCCGCCGCCACTGCAGCCGCATGACGGCACCGCCGCCGCGCTCGTAGTACTCCAGCGTCACCGGCACGCGCTGGCCGGCGGTCAGCGAGATGGTGCCCGAGGTGTTGTTGGTGGGTGACTGGTCGCGCCAGGCGTTGATGATCTGCGTGCCGTTGATCCACAGCCGCACGCCGTCATCGCTGTTGGTGCGGAAGCGGTAGCTTCCGGTGGTGGGCACGGTGATCGTGCCGATCCAGCGCGCGGAGAAGTTGTCGGCCGGCACCCCGATGCCGCCGCGGCCGGTGCCCCAGTCGAAGTTCACCGCCTCGATGCGTGTGACCAGCGGCGCGCCGCTCAGGCTGGTGTTGCCGTAGTAGCTGCCGAGCAGGCCGGCGCCGCTGGTGGCCGGTGTGGGCGCAGCGCCTTCGTCGCGGCCGATCTCGCGCAGGTACGCCGCCAGCCGCGTGACGTCGGCCGTGGCCAGGCCATGGCCCGCGTGTGCGGTGATGGCGGCTTCCAGCGTGCCGGCCGAGCCGTCGTGCAGGTACGGCGCCGTGGTCCACACGTCGCGCAGCGTCGGCACGTCGATGCCGGCGAGGGTGGCGTTCAGCCGCGTGCCGCTGGTGGTCTTCAAGGTGCCGATGTCGGCCAGCGTGTCTGCGCCGGCCGTGCTGCGCGAGTAGTTGGCGCCCGAGTGGCAGGCGGTGCCGCAATTGGCGTTGATGAACACCGTGCGGCCCTCGGCAGCGGTGGTCGACAGGCTGGCGGCGCTCGGCCGGCTCGGGCTGAGGTCGAAGACGTTCAGCGAGGCGACGTAGGCCGCCAGCGCATCGAGGTCGCTCGACTGCCCGGCCTTGGTGTCGCCCAGCGGCTGGCTGCGCGTGCCGGCGAAGTAGGCGGTGTCGCTCATCAGGCCGCTGCCGCCGGCCAGCGTGCGGATCTGGCCTTCGAAATCCTGCAGCTCGTCGAAGTTGCTGCTCCAGTGCAGGCGGCCGTGGCCGAGGCTGGCGCGGCCCTTCAACGCGATGGTGTTGCGCAGGCCCTCGCCCTGCGCGCGCAGGTCCCACACGCGGCCGTCGTGGCCGCCGTCGTTGTGGCAGGTGGCGCAGCTCATGTAGCGGTCGCGCGAAAGGCGCGGGTCGCGCGCGTCGTAGAACACCTGCTTGCCGCGCAGCACGTTGGCGGCGAGCTTGTCGACGGCCACCGTGTTCATCGTCGCCACCTGCGGTGCCGACGCGGTGGCCTGCTCGACCAGCGGCGTGAGGTCGAACACGCCGACCGTGCGCTCCATGAAGTTGTGCACATACAGTGTCTTGCGGTCGGGCGAGACCAGCACGCCCTGCGGCGCGAAGCCCGTGTCGATGCGCATCAGCTGGTTGCGCCGGTGCGCGTCGAGCACGGCCACTTCGCGGCTGGTCTCCAGCGCGACGAACAGGTACACGCCCAGCGGGTCGTAGGCCGCGGCGCTGGCCAGGCTCGCGTTGTCGTGGTCGATGCGCGCGGCGAGGTCCTCGCTCTGGCTGCCGAGCACGATGCGCGAGCTGATCGCGCGCACGGTGTTCTGGAAGTTCAGCGCCTGCCCGTCGCGCTGCGTGCCGCGCGCGATGTTGTCCATCTTCGAAGGCACCCAGGCTTGCGAGCCGTCCGGCGAGATCGTCGCCGCGCCGAGGTAGTTGGGGATGCCGCGGCCCTGGTTCTCGGCGTCGGGCTTGTCGCTGTGCGCCAGCACGATGGTGCGCGTGGTGCTCATCGAATCGGCGTTCACCACCACCACCTGGCCGCCGCCGGAGGCGGTGTTGACGCTGGCGGTGGCTTCGCCGGCCAGCGGCGGGGTGATGAAGCGCGAGACGAAGGCGGTGCGGCCGTCGGCAGCCACGGCAACATGGCGCGCGTTGGCACCGATGGTGAGCGTGCTCGTCGCCAGCGTGGAGGTGTTCACCTTCAGCAGCTGCCCCGTGCCTTCCAGCGCCACCAGGGCGCTGCCGCTGGCGCGCGCGAACGCGATGCCGTACGGCTGGCCGCCGCGCGGCACGCTGAAGCTCTGTGCCACGGCGAGCGTGGCCGGGTTGATGATGCTGACGGTGCCGCTGCCGCGGTTGCTTACCCACACGCGCCCGTCCGGCGCGATGGCCAGCGCGCGCGGCGCGGTGCCGACGTTGATCTCCGCGGCGCGTGTGCGGGCGGCGGTGTCGAACACCGACACGCTGTCGTTGTCGGGGTTCACCACCCACAGCCGCGCCGGGGCGCCGCTGCGCGTTTCCCACGCCATCTGGCCGCTGACGCTGGGCGCGTTGGCCGTGGCGCCCAGGTAGACCTGGTGCATCACCGTGCGTGAACCCATGCCGCCGGTGTCGTCGGTGACGTCGACGGTGACGAAGTAGATGCCGGCGGCAGCGTAGGTGCGCGAGGCGGTGCCGCTGGAAGACCACGCGGTCACCGGGCTGCCGTCGCCGAAGTTCCAGCGGTAGCGCACGTTGGTGCCGCTGGCACTGGCGCCGAAGGTGGCGGTGGTGCCGCTGACGGTGGGTGCGGGCACCGTGGTCGAGTTGATCGTCAGCTGCGGGCCGGTGCCGGTGATGCTCCAGGTGAAGCTGGCGCTGGCGCTGTTGTGGCCGTCGCTCACCGCCAACTGCACGGCGTAGGTGCCGGGCGCCGTCGGCGAACCGGTGATGAGGCCGCTGGCCGGGTCGATCGAAAGCCCCGGCGGCAGGCCGCTGGCCGAGTAGGTGAGCGCATCGCCGTTGGGGTCGCTCGCCTGCACCTGCACGCCGGCGATCGCGCTGCCGGTGAGCCCCGCCTGGTTGCCGGGCGACGTGACGGTGGGGGCCACCGAGACGTTGAGGGCGCTGGCGACGTTGACGCGCACCATCTTCGCTTCCGAAGGCACGCCGGCGTCGTCGAATACGAACATCATCCACATGCCCGGCGGCACGTCGGAGGCGCGGGCCGGAATCTGCACCGAGAGCGCGCCGTTCGCGCCCGCGGTGAACGGCAGGTCGACGAAGCGCTGGTCCATGTTCCAGCTGTGCGTCACCGAACCCGTCTTGACGAACGTGACGCGGCTGGCCGGCCGGCCGCTGGCGTGCGTGAAGCTCAGCGACACCGTCTTGCCGGGGTCGACGACCGTCGGCGCGGTGGTGATGACCGGGCGCACCGCCTCGGCGGCGCCGCTGGTGAACAGGTACGGCGGGTGGTAGATCTCCGCGTTGAGGTTGTTCTGCGGGCCCGGGGCGCCGCCGCCGGCGACGAGCACGGTGGCGTCGGGCAGCAGCAGGCCCACGCTGTGATAGAGCCGCGCCTTCACAGCCGTGGCGCCGCGGGTCCATTGACCGGTGGTCGGGTTCCAGATCTCGGCGTCGTAGACGACGTTGGTCATCTCGTTCCACACGGCCGAGCCACCGGTGGCCAGCACCTTGCCGTCGGCCATCACGGTGGCCGTGCCCAGGCGGCGCTGCATCGTCATCGACGCCGTGTTGGTGACGCTGGGCGTGCCGCCGCCGGTGATGTCGATGACGACGGCGCCGTTGCTGTTGCCGCCGAACTGCAGGATGCGCCCGGGGGCGAACATCGCGGCGCTCGAATCGCTGCCGGCCACGGTGGAGGAGAACTGGCCGACCTGCGTGTAGGTGCCGGTGCCCAGCGAGCTGACGTAGTACATGCGCCCGGCGCTGTCGAAGCCGAACACGCGGCCGTCGGGGGCGACGAAGTTGCGCGGGTACATGAAGTCCAGCCCGCTG
>JAEUPC010000185.1 GCA_016789865.1 Rubrivivax sp. | reverse complement strand
GGCAGTCCAGCGGATGGTTGATGAGCAGGAACTCCATCACCGACTGCTGCGCCTTCACGGCCTTGTCGGTCTTGGTGCGCACGATCATCCCGTTGGTGACGGGCGTGGCGCAGGCCGGCATGGGCTTGGGCATCTTCTCGACGTCCACCAGGCACATGCGGCAGTTGGCGGCGATGCTGAGCTTCTTGTGATAGCAGAAGTGCGGGATGTAGCTGCCCGCCGCATCGGCGGCGTGCATGACCATGCTGCCGGCGGCGACGCTGACCTTCTTGCCGTCGAGCTCGATTTCGACCTGGGGTGCGCTCATCTTGTTCGTCAGGCAGGCACGGCGACCTTGCAGGTCTTGTGCTCGATGTGGTGCACGAACTCGTCGCGGAAGTGCTTGAGCATGCCCTCCACCGGCATCGCCGCCGCATCACCGAGCGCGCAGATGGTGCGGCCCTTGATGTTGAAGGCCACCGACTCCAGCAGGTCGAGGTCCTCCTTCTTGCCCGAGCCGCGCTCGATGCGGTCGATCAGCCGCCACATCCAGCCGGTGCCCTCGCGGCACGGCGTGCATTGGCCGCAGCTCTCGTGCATGTAGAAGTAGTTCAGGCGCAAGAGGCTCTTCACCATGCAGCGCGTCTCGTTCATCACGATGACCGCGCCGGAGCCGAGCATCGAGCCGGCCTTGGCGATGGCGTCGTAGTCCATCGTGATGTCCATCATCGTCTTGCCCGGCAGCACCGGAGCCGACGAGCCGCCGGGGATCACCGCCTTCAGCGCCCCGCCCTTCACGCCACCGGCCAGCTCCAGCAGCTTGGCGAACGGCGTGCCCAGCGGGACCTCGAAGTTGCCTGGCGCATTCACGTCGCCGACGACGCTGAAGATCTTGGTGCCGCCGTTGTTCGGCTTGCCGCACTCCAGATAGGCCTGGCCGCCGTGGTTGATGATCCACGGCACCGCGGCGAAGGTCTCGGTGTTGTTGATCGTCGTCGGCTTGCCATACAGGCCGAAGCTGGCTGGGAACGGCGGCTTGAAGCGCGGCTGGCCCTTCTTGCCCTCGAGGCTTTCGAGCAGGCCGGTCTCCTCGCCGCAGATGTAGGCGCCGAAGCCATGGTGCGCGTGGAGCTGGAAGCTGAAGTTGCTGCCGAGAATGCCGTCGCCCAGGAAGCCGGCCTCGCGCGCTTCACGCAGCGCCTCCTCGAAGCGCTGGTAGATCTCGAAGATCTCGCCGTGGATGTAGTTGTAGCCCGTCCTCACGCCCATCGCGTAGGCGGCAATCGCCATGCCTTCGATGACGGTGTGCGGGTTGAACGCCAGCAGGTCGCGGTCCTTGCAGGTGCCGGGCTCGCCCTCGTCGCTGTTGCACACGAGGTACTTCGGCCCCGGGTACTGCCGCGGCATGAAGCTCCACTTCAAGCCGGTGGGGAAGCCCGCGCCGCCGCGGCCGCGCAGCGCGCTGAGCTTCAGCTCGGCGATCACCTGGTCGGGCGTCATCGCCTCGGCGCCGGCCTCGCCCTTGCCGAGCACCTTCTTCAGCGCCGCATAGCCGCCTCGCTTCACGTAGTCGGCCAGGCGCCAGTTGGTGCCGTCCAGCCCGGCATAGACCTGCGGCCCGATGTGCCGGCCGTGGAAGCAGGTCTCGCGGCCGCTGGCCTTGAACGGAGCCAGCAACTTGTCGAGGTCGGGCGCCATCATCACTTCACGGCCTCCCGCAACGTGGCGACCAGCTCATCCAGCCGCTCGTGGCTCATGAAGCTGACCATCTGCCGGTCGTTCACCAGCATCACCGGCGCATCGGCGCAGGCCCCGAGGCACTCGCTGGGCTGCACGGTGAAGGTGCCGTCGGCGGTGGTGCCGTAGGGCTCGACGCCCAGCCGCTGGCACAGGTGCTCGAGCGCCTTGTCCCCATTGCGCAGCGCGCAGGGCAGATTGGTGCAGACGTTGAGCTTGAACGTGCCCACCGGCTGCTGGTTGTACATGTTGTAGAAGGTGGTGACCTCGTGCACCGCGATCGCCGGCATCCCGAGGTACTGGCCCACCGCCTCTTCCGACTCGGGGCTCACCCAGCCGGTCATGTCCTGCACGATCGAAAGGCAGGCCATCACCGCGCTCACCTTCTGATCGGCGGGGTACTTGGCCACTTCCTTGTCGAAGCGGGCCCGCATCAACGGGGTGATCGTGAAGGCACTCATCGTTGCTGTTGCTGCCGCGCTCATCGGTCGATCTCGCCGAACACGATGTCCATCGTGCCGATGATGGCCACCGCGTCGGCGATCATGTGGCCGCGCGACATCTCGTCCAGCGCCGCCAGGTGCGCGAAGCCCGGCGCGCGGATCTTCATGCGGTAGGGCTTGTTCGCGCCGTCGCTGACCAGGTAGATGCCGAACTCGCCCTTGGGGTGCTCGACGCCGGCGTAGACCTCGCCCTCGGGCACGTGCATGCCTTCGGTGAAGAGCTTGAAATGGTGGATCAGTTCCTCCATGTTGCCCTTCATGTCCACGCGCGGCGGCGGCGCGACCTTGTGGTTGTCGGTGATCACCGGGCCGGGGTTTGCCTTCAGCCAGTCGACACACTGGCGGATGATGCGGTTGGCCTGGCGCATCTCTTCCACGCGCACGAGGTAGCGGTCGTAGGTGTCGCCGTTCACGCCCACCGGCACGTCGAAGTCCATCCTCGCGTACACGTCGTAGGGCTGCTGCTTGCGCAGGTCCCAGGCGATGCCGCTGCCGCGCAGCATGGCGCCGGTGAAGCCGAGGTTGAGCGCCCGCTCGGGCGTGACGACGCCGATGCCCACCGTGCGCTGCTTCCAGATGCGGTTGTCGGTGAGCAGCGTCTCGTACTCGTCGACGTACTTCGGGAAGCGCCGGCAGAAGTCGTCGATGAAGTCCAGCAGCGAGCCCTGGCGGTTCTCGTTCAGCGCCTTGATCGCGCGCTCGTTCTTGATCTTGCTGACCTGGTACTGCGGCATGCGCTCGGGCAGGTCGCGGTACACGCCGCCGGGGCGGAAGTAGGCCGCGTGCATGCGCGCACCGCTCACCGCCTCGTACATGTCGAAGATGTCTTCGCGCTCGCGGAAGCAGTAGATGAAGATGTTCATCGCACCGCAGTCCAGGCCGTGGCAGCCGAGCCACAGGAGGTGATTCAGCAGCCGCGTCAGCTCGGAGAACATGACGCGGATGTACTGCGCGCGCTCGGGCACCTCGACGCCCAGCAGCTTCTCGATGGCCAGGCAGTACGCGTGCTCGTTGCACATCATCGACACGTAGTCCAGCCGGTCCATGTACGGCAGGGCCTGGATGTACGTGCGCGTCTCGGCCAGCTTCTCGGTGGCGCGGTGCAACAGGCCGATGTGCGGGTCGGCGCGCTGGATGACCTCGCCGTCCAGCTCGAGCACCAGCCGCAGCACGCCGTGCGCAGCGGGATGCTGCGGGCCGAAATTCAGCGTGTAGTTCTTGATCTCAGCCATCTCAGTGCCGACCGCCATAGTCGTCTTCGCGAACGACGCGCGGCACGATCTCGCGCGGCTCGATCGTCACCGGCTGGTAGATCACGCGCTTTTTCACCTCGTCGTAGCGCATCTCGACGTGGCCGCTGACCGGGAAGTCCTTGCGCATCGGGTGGCCGATGAAGCCGTAGTCGGTGAGGATGCGGCGCAGGTCGACGTGGCCTTCGAACAGGATGCCGTAGAGGTCGAAGGCCTCGCGCTCGAACCAGTTGGCCGAACTCCAGATCTCGGTGACGCTGGCCACCTGCGGCAGCTCGTCGTCGGGCGCAAACACCTTCAGGCGCACGCGCCAGTTGTGCGTGACCGACAGCAGGTGCGAGACGACCGCATAGCGCGCGCCCTCCCACGGCTCGTTGCGGTAGTCGGCGTAGTCGACGCCGCACAGGTCGATCAGCTGCTCGAACTTCAGCGCCTCGTGCGACTGCAGCAGACGGGCCACCTCGAGGTAGCGATCGGCCGCGACGGTGAGCGTGATCTCGCCACGGTCGCGCCGCAGCAGGCGGACGCGCTCGCCGAGCGTGGCCTCAAGCGCGGCCTGCAGGTTGTCCAGCTTGAGCGTCATCGGGGCGTGGGCTTCAACGCGCGATCGTGTTCTCGCGCCGGATCTTGGCCTGCAGCTGCAGGATGCCGTACAGCAGCGCCTCGGCCGTGGGCGGGCAGCCGGGCACGTACACATCCACCGGCACGATGCGGTCGCAGCCACGCACGACACTGTAGCTGTAGTGGTAGTAGCCGCCTCCGTTGGCACACGAGCCCATGGAGAGCACCCAGCGCGGCTCGGCCATCTGGTCGTACACCTTGCGCAGCGCCGGCGCCATCTTGTTGCACAGCGTGCCGGCCACGATCATCAGGTCGCTTTGCCGCGGGCTGGGGCGGAACAGCATGCCGAAGCGGTCGATGTCGTAGCGGGCGGCACCCGCGTGCATCATCTCCACGGCGCAGCACGCCAGGCCGAAGGTCATCGGCCACAGCGAACCGGTCTTGCTCCAGTTGATGAGCTTGTCCACCGAGGTGGTGACGAAGCCTTCCTTCAGAACGCCTTCGATGCCCATGGGTGTGACTTGCTGTGGTGGTCCTTCGGCTGCGCGGGGCTATTCCCAGTCGAGCGCGCCCTTCTTCCACTCGTAGACGAAGCCGACCACCAGGATCAGCAGAAAGACCATCATCGCCCAGAAGCCTGACGCGCCGATGTCATGCAGCGCCACCGCCCACGGGAAGAGGAAGGCGATCTCGAGGTCGAACAGGATGAACAGGATGGCCACGAGGTAGTAACGCACGTCGAACTTCATGCGCGCGTCCTCGAACGCTTCGAAGCCGCACTCGTAGGGGCTGTTCTTCGCGGTGTCGGGCCGGTTCGGGCCGAACACGAAGCCGATCAGCTGCGGCGCGACACCCACGGCCACCCCGACGAGGATGAACAGGATCACCGGCAGGTAGGGTTGCAGGTCCATCGTGGGCTCGGTGGCTCGGGGGCTCGGAGGCTCGGTGGGTTGTGCGGGCTTGGTGATTCTTGTCGGGCCTTCAGTGGCCGCGGTCGAAGCCCCGGCTGCTGCGTGGCGGCTTCACCGGCCGCAAAAAAGCGCGCGGGTGCTGGCTGGTTGCCGCACGCGGGCGCGCCCTGTCGTCTTCGTCTGCTTCAACTTCGCTGGTGCCGACGGCGAGACTCGAACTCGCACAGCTTTCGCCACTACCCCCTCAAGATAGCGTGTCTACCAATTTCACCACGTCGGCACGACGTCA
>JAEUPC010000178.1 GCA_016789865.1 Rubrivivax sp. | reverse complement strand
CTTCATCGACGACGACCCGCGGCTGCAGGGCCGGCTGATCAACGGCACGCCGATCCACTCGCTGGCCGAGGTGCCGCAGGTGGTGGAGGCCAAGGGCATCAGCGCGGTGCTGCTGGCCATCCCCTCGCTCAGCCGCAGCCGGCGCAACGAGATCCTCGACCAGTTGCGGGCCACCGGCGTGCACGTGCGCACGCTGCCCGGCCTGATGGAGATCGCGCAGGGCAAGGTGCAGGCCAGCGACGTGCGCGAGCTGGACATCGAAGACCTGCTCGGGCGCGACCCGGTGCGCCCGCGCGGCGACCTGATGGCGCGCCACACCACGGGCAAGGTGGTGCTGGTCACCGGGGCGGGCGGCTCCATCGGCAGCGAGCTGTGCCGGCAGCTGGTGGTGCTGCAGCCGCAGCGGCTGGTGCTGGTGGAGCAGAACGAGTTTGCGCTGTACACGATCCACCACGAGCTCGAGTCGCGGGTTCAGCAGGGGCTGATGCCGCACGTGGAGCTGGTGCCGCTGCTGTGCTCGGTGCGCGACGAGCCGCGGCTGGAGGCGGCCTTCCTGGAGTGGCGCCCGCATATCGTCTACCACGCCGCGGCCTACAAGCACGTGCCGCTGGTCGAGCGCAACGTCGTCGAAGGTGCCAGCAACAACGTGCTGGGCACCTGGGTGGCGGCGCGCTGCGCGCTGCGCGCCGAGGTGAGCGAGTTCGTGCTCATCAGCACCGACAAGGCGGTGCGCCCGACCAACGTGATGGGCGCCAGCAAGCGCCTGGCCGAAATGGTGCTGCAGGGCCTGGCCGGGCCCACCGGCAGCGGCGCGGCGATCGTGCCGGCCACCGTGCGGCGCGCGCAGACCTGCTTTTCGATGGTGCGCTTCGGCAACGTGCTGGGCTCGTCGGGTTCGGTGGTGCCGCTGTTTCGTCAGCAGATCCGCAACGGGGGCCCGGTGACGGTGACACACCCGGAGGTGACGCGGTTCTTCATGACCATCCCCGAGGCCGCGCAGCTCGTGGTGCAGGCCGGCGCGATGGCGCGCGGCGGCGAGGTCTTCGTGCTGGACATGGGCCAGCCGGTGCGCATCATGGACCTCGCGCAGCGCATGATCGAGCTGTCGGGCCTGACGGTGCGCGACGCCGAGCACCCCGGCGGCGAGATCGAGATCGTCGTCACCGGGTTGCGCCCTGGCGAGAAGCTCTACGAAGAGCTGCTCATCGGCGACAACCCGCTGCCCACCGACCACCTGCGCATCATGAAGGCGCGCGAGAGCTACTTGCCCTGGACCGAGCTGGAGCCGCGGCTGCGCGAGTTCCACGCCGCCTCCGCGCGCGGCGACGCCGGCGCCGTGCTGGCGCTGCTGAAGCTGCTGGTCGCGGGTTTCACGCCCTCGGCGTGGCTGACGCAGCCCGCCGACGAGGAGGGCGAGGAAGTGCAGGCGGTCGACGAAGCCGAAGAGCGGCTGCGGCGCGTCTCGATCTGAACGATCTGATCGATCTGTGGCCGGTCTGCCGCAGATCTGAAGCCAATCTGCCGCCGGCCGCTCTCCCGCGTGCGGCGCGCCGGCCGGCGGCGCAACGTCGAGCCGGCTCAGGTTGCCGCGAGCAGCCGATCGAGTTCTTCGGCGATGCGCTCGCCGGTGCGCCCGTCCCACAGGGGCGGAATGGCGCCCTTCTTCCACTGCCCCTCGAACAGCCGCCCGAGCGCCGGCTCGAGGGCCGACGGGTCGGTGCCGATCAGCTCGTTGGTGCCGATGGTCACCGTCTCGGGCCGCTCGGTGGTGTTGCGCAGGGTCACGCAGGGCACGCCGAGCACGGTGGTCTCCTCGGTCACGCCGCCGCTGTCGGTGATCACGCCCTTGGCGTGACGCACGAGGTAGTTGAACTCGAGGTACGGCTGCGGGTCCACGGTCAGCAGGCCGGCCGGGCGTTGCGGCAGCGCGGCCAGCGTCTTTGCCGTGCGCGGATGCACCGGAAAGACCACCGGCAGGCCGCGCACGGCGCGGCCCACGGCGTCGATCAGCCGGGCGAAGCCCTCGCCATCATCGACGTTGGCCGGCCTGTGAAGCGTCATCACGAAGTAGCCACCAGGCTGAAGGCCTGCGCCGGCCCAGAAGTCAGGCGGGCGCAGCCGTTCGAGGTTCGACAGCAGCGTGTCGATCATCGTGTTGCCGACGAAGAAGATGCTCTGCGGCCGCGCGCCCGAGGCGAGCAGGTTGCGGTTGGCCACCTCGCTGGTGGTGAAGAACCAGTTGGTGATCGAGTCGGTGACGAGCCGGTTGATCTCCTCGGGCATCGACCAGTCGCCCGAGCGGATGCCGGCCTCCACGTGGGCCACGGGCACGCCCAGCTTCTGCGCCGCGATGGCGCAGGCCATGGTCGAGGTGACATCGCCCACGACGAGGCAGGCCTGCGAGCGTGCGTCCAGCAGCAGCTTCTCGTAGCGCGTCATGATCGCGGCCGTCTGCTCGGCCTGCGTGCCCGAGCCGACCTCGAGGTTGACATCGGGCTCGGGGATGTTCAGCTGCTGGAAGAAGTCGCCCGACATGCGGGCGTCGTAGTGCTGGCCGGTGTGCACGAGGCGGTAGCGCAGCCGGCTTCCCGCGGCCTGGCGCTGGCCGATCGCGCGCAGGATCGGCGCGATCTTCATGAAATTGGGGCGCGCGCCGGCGATGACGTCGACGAGCGGGCCTGGCGCGGCGAAGGGGGGTAGCGAGGGCATCATGTGGGAGCCGACGTAGCCGTGGCCACGAGCCGGTGCGCAGCGATCCTAACGTCGCTCCAGGAGCGCAGGATGGTGCCCGCCGTGCAGTCTTCCCTTCGAGACCGTCACGATCGTCGCTGCCGCGCAGGTGCGCCCCTTCGCCTGGCGAGGGCCGCGGCGCACAGCAGCAGCAGCGCGGCGCCGGCGGCGGCGGCCGTGATTCGCACGCGCCGCGGTGCACTTTGCTTCTCGGGCGGTGTCGCCGAGTCGATGATCTGGATCAGCGGGTTCTCGCGGCTTTCGTCCACGCGCGCGATCTCGTACTGCTTGGCCAGCAGCTCGAAGAGCGTCTCGCGGTACTTGAACTCCCGGTACTTCGTGACGTAGTCGGTGCCGCCCTTTCCGACAGGGCCGGCGGCCCGCTCCAACGTGCGCAACTGGGCGCGCAACGCCTGCAGCGTATCCCTGGCTTGCCGCATCTCCGGGGCGGCGTCGCTCAGATAGCCTTGCATCGTCTGCACCCGTACCTCGGCGGCAGTCACTTCCCCCTTCAGTCGCCCGTACTCCTCGGCCGCGGCGCGCGGCTCGGCGCGTAGGGCACCCTGCGTGAAGCCGCTGTCCTGAAGGGCCAGCTGCGCCCGGATGAGTCGCTCCTGCGCCTGCTCGAGCTGCGACTCGAAGAAGACCCGACGCTGCTGCGCCTCCGTCACGGCGAGCCTGGACAGGAGCGCGCGGAGCTCCTCGATGTGGGCATTGGCGATGTCCGCAGCCCGTTTGGCGTCACGGTCATCGACTTCGACGCTGACGAGGCCGTCCTTGCGTCCGACCGAGATGCGGGTGCGCTCCGTGAGTCGCCGCTGCGCATCGACGCGGAACTCCACGTCGTAGACCGCCAAGAGCGCAAATCGATCAAGCAGCCGGTCCTGGACGAGCGTGCTCTGCATCAACGCGACATACTGCTCCGCGGGTGAGCGGGTGGCACCTCCAAGCCCCAGGCTGGCAAGTGGCCCCAGCGAGGCAAGGCTGCCAGCCAGGCTGCTCTGGGGCGGCTGCGGCAGCATGAACGATGCCCTCGAGGTGTAGGTCGCAGGCCACAGCGAGGCGAGCCCGAAGGCCGCAGCGGCGACGGCGATCGTGCCGGCGGCAATCGACCGCCAGCGCTCGGCCAGCGCTTGACCGAAGGCCAGCCGGTCCGCATCGGCACCCATGGCCTCGACCGTTGCCTCCGAAAGTGGGGCGTGCTTCACGGCGAGCAGGTCCGCAACTCCGCAGTCAGCGAATGGCGCTGCGGATGCCCGCCAACCCGATGCCCAACTGGTACAGCAACAGAGTCCAGTCCTTGGCCACTTGCAGGAACGTCGACTTGTTCAGTTCCTCGGGCACGAAAATCGTGTCGCCCGGCAGCGCGGCCTGGGCAAGCGCGTCCCCGCGGCTGAAGAACCCCGCCGACTGCAGCTGGCTGATCACACTTCCGTTGGCGCGGACCACGAACACGCTGGCCTCGTCGGCTCCGCGGGTGGGCCCTCCCGCCAGGCGCAGGTAGTCGGCCAACGTGCGCTCGCTGTTGAACAGGTAGCTGCCGGTGTTGAAGACGCTGCCGAACACTCCCACCGTGGTGGGCTTGGGCGGAATGTGGACGCGATCGCCGTCCTCGAGCGCGAAGTCCGGTAGATCACTTGCGTCGATGGGCAACTGGAGTACCACGCGCCCGGTAGGTTGCAGGGCGCGCAGGCGCTCGAGCAATCGGTTGCTGCCGGACTGGCGCGCCGCCAGCTCTGCGGTGTCTTCGGTAGTGGCGGCCCGCTGCGCAGCGGCTGCGCGAGCAAGATCCGTTTCGAGGTCGCGCAGCGCCCGCTCGTAGTTCTCGCGCTGACTCTCCCGGACGCTCTCGCGCGAGAACTCCGTGGCGTAGATGTAGCCCTGCCGCGTGACGCCGCCGGCGGCCCGGATCGCATCGGACAGTGAACTTCCCGCGGGGAGCACATACTCCCCGGCGCGCTCGACTTCGCCCTCGACTCGGACCCTCTTGGCTCGCCGGTCGGACGGGGTGGCAACGCTCACGGCGCTGAATGCGCGCAGGATGTCGCCGCTGTCCAGAGCCCTCGAAACCTGAGCCGGCAAGCCGAGTTCGGACACCCGCGTGCCGGCCCGCTCGGCCAGCCGCTCGATGGCGATGCGAGTACGGTCTGCGATGGCCGTGAACCCCCCCGCCATCTGGAGCACGTCGCCCACGGTTTCGCCCGGCTTCAGCTCGAAAATCCCCTGGCGATTGACGCTGCCCAGTACCGCGACCTGCGGCCCGACAGCCTGCACGTGAACAACATCGCCTGAGCGCAGGATGCGGTCGGCCTGCCTGTCGCCCCGCAGCAGCAGGTCGTACAGATCGAACGACGCCACGGCGCGCCCGCCCTGGAGTACCTGGATCGAACGAAAGCTCCCCGCAGAGGAAGGTCCACCGGCCTGCAGGAGCGCGGCCGTAATCGTCGAGAGCCCGCTGACGGTGTAGACGCCAGGGTTGACGACGAAACCCGTGACGAAGACGCGCGCGCTGCGCACCCTGCCAAGCGATGCGCTCACCTGGAAGTTCCGGAACGCCTGCGCCACATGCCGCGTGACCAGACCATCCAGATCCGACAGCTTGGTCCCGGCCACCATGAGCGTGCCGGCGCGGGGCACATGAATGCGGCCCTCGCGGTCGATGGTCGGGCGCAACTCCGCTTCAACCGACCCCCACAGGGAGATGGTCAACTCGTCGCCCGGTCCGAGCACATAGTCGCTGGGGGGAGGGAGCGCCACCTCCGGCGCCAAGTCAACGTCGCCGGTGACCAGCTCGGCTCCGAATCGACGCACGACCGTCGGAAACGTCATGCGCTGAACGAAGGCCTCGAATTCCCCTGGAACGTAGGGCTGGCGCTCGCCGCGCTGCCCGTCCGGGCGCTCGTCGCGATCCCCTCGGGCGGGCCGATCGCCACGCTCGGTGCGATCGCGGTCCGTCGATCGAGGCGGCTGCGACCCGGCTCCGGGTGCCTGGGGAGATGCCTGGGGCGGGCTGAGCCGAATCGGCCCCGAGGGTGCGGGCTGCGCCGGTTGATTGCCCGTTCCCGCGCTCTGCTGGGCCATCGGGACACCGCAGAAGAGTGCAGCGGCCAGGAAAATGGCCCACCGCGACTTGAAAGGCAGGCGGCGACGAAAGCGGAAAGGCATTGCGCAAACGCGCGACTGGCGAACGGCAGCGGTCATGACTCTGCGCCCGCGCACGACGGTCTTCGCTCGTCGTGGGCCCAGTAGGTCCGGTAGAAGGGGGATAATTCTACCGGTCCCCCTGGGGGCGGCGATTCGTGCACCGCCCGCCGGCCATTGCGTGTACGTGGGGCTCGTCGTTCAAAGCGCACCTCGCGCACCAACAGAGACCTCATGGTTGATTCCCCTGCTGCCGAAGCCCCGCAGGCTGTGGAGCGCTTCGACACCCTGCCCCTGGACCCCAAGCTCCTGCGCGCCGTGGCCGAGAGCGGCTACGCCTCGATGACGCCGATCCAGGCCAAGGCCATTCCGGTGGTGCTGGCCGGGCGCGACGTGATGGGCGCGGCGCAGACCGGCACCGGCAAGACGGCGGCGTTCACGCTGCCGCTGCTGCAGCGCATGCTCGCCCACGAGAACACCAGCATGTCGCCGGCACGCCACCCGGTGCGGGCGCTGGTGCTCACGCCCACGCGCGAGCTGGCCGACCAGGTGGCCGCCAACGTCAAGAAGTACGCCCAGCACACCATGCTGCGCTCGGCGGTGGTGTTCGGCGGCATCGACATCAAGCCGCAGATGGAAGAGCTGCGCAAGGGCGTCGAGGTGCTGATCGCCACGCCCGGGCGGCTGCTCGATCACATCGAGGGCAAGACGGCGGTGCTGAACCAGGTCGAGTACGTGGTGCTCGACGAGGCCGACCGCATGCTGGACATCGGCTTCCTGCCTGATCTGCAGCGCATCCTGGGCTACCTGCCCAAGGAGCGGCAGACGTTGTTGTTCTCCGCGACGTTTTCGCCGGAGATCCGGCGGCTGGCCTCGAGCTACCTGCAGGAGCCCGTGACGGTGGAAGTGGCGCGGCCCAACGCCACGGCCTCCACGGTGGAGCAGCGCTTCTACAGCGTCACCGACGACGACAAGCGCCAGGTCGTGCGGCAGTTGCTGCGCGAGCGCGAGCTGTCGCAGGCGCTGGTGTTCGTCAACTCCAAGATCGGTGCGGCGCGGCTGGCCCGTTCGTTCGAGCGCGACGGCCTGAAGACGCAGGCCCTGCACGGCGACAAGAGCCAGGACGAACGCCTGAAGGCGCTGGCGGCGTTCAAGCGCGGCGAGGTCGAACTGCTGGTGGCCACGGACGTGGCCGCGCGCGGGCTGGACATCGCCGACCTGCCCGGCGTCTTCAACTTCGACGTGCCGTTCAACGCCGAGGACTACGTGCACCGCATCGGCCGCACCGGGCGCGCCGGCGCCTCGGGCCTGGCGGTCACGCTGGTCACGCGCGACGACTCGCGCATGGTTGCCGAGATCGAGCGGCTGATCCGCCGCAAGATCGAGATCGAGCCGATCGAGCTGGAAGACGAGCGGCCGCGGCGGCCGCGGCGGCGCTCGTTGGATGACGATGCCGAGGAACGGCCCGAGGCGGCGGCAGGTGCCGCGGGCGGCGATCGGCCTCGGCCGGCGCAGCCGCGTGTCGGCGCCATCGACCCGTTCTTCGATCGGCCGTATGAGCCCGCCGGCAGTGGTGAGGCGACCTGGGAAAGGTCGCCCGCCGACAAGGCCGCGGCCACCATGCCCGTACGGCAGGGTCTGTCGCCCAACATCCGGCCGAAGAAGAAGGTCGCGTCGCTGCTGGGCGGCGGGGGCGGACGCGGCTGAGGTCGCCTCGGGGCGCGGCTGCGACGGTGGCCGGGCCTGTGCGGGTTGCCGATGGACGGCGGGTACCTTCAAGCCCGCAGCAGGAATACGGCTGGCAGCCGATCCGACAACTGTGGCGCCTGCCTGCGCCACTGCGCGATGGTGGTGGTACGGCACCAGCCCTCGGGCAGCGTGAGGCCGATGCTGATGGCCAGGCGCGAGTTGGCCGAGGCTGATTCGAGCAGGGCGGCAAGCAGCGCCTGATTGCGATAGGGCGTCTCGATGAAGACCTGGGTCTGGTGCCGCTGGCGCGAAACCGACTCGAGCTCGCGGATGAGCTCGCGCCGCGCAGTCGCCTCCTGCGGGAGGTAGCCCACGAAGGCAAAGCTCTGGCCGTCCAGGCCACTGGCGGCCAGGGCCAGCGTGAGAGCACTGGGACCTGCCAGTGGCACCACCGCCAGGCCCAGCGCATGCGCCGCGGCCACCGCGCCGGCGCCGGGGTCCGCCACCCCAGGCAGCCCGGCCTCGGACAGCACCCCGATGTCGTGGCCGGCCAGTGCCGGCGCCAGCAGATCGGCAGGTTCGGCGGTCGCGGGCGGCGGGCGGCCCTTGGGCGGGCGCGGCAGTTCGCGGATGGCCAGCGCCTGCAGCGGCTGGCGCAGCGGCACCACCTCGTCGACGCGCTTGAGGAATGCGCGCGCGCTCTTGGCGTTCTCCACCAACCAGTGGCCCAGTTGCGCTGCGGTTTCGATGGCTTGCTGCGGCAGTACCGCCTGCAGCGGCTGCGCGGCCGCGCCGAGGTCCAGCGTGTTGGGCACCAGCACAAGCCGTCCCTCGCCGGGTGTCGGAGAGGGGAGGGTGGGTCCGTTTGCCGCCGCTGAGTCGGCCGCGCCGGCCCCGGTACTTGCCGGGCCGTTGCGGGTCACGGCGGCGGCGGGCGCAGCGGGTCGATGCCGGCCTCGCGAAGCATCTGCGCGGTGCGGATCAGCGGCAGCCCGACCAATGCCGTCGGATCGTCGGACTCGATGGCTTCGAGCAGCGCGATGCCCGAGGTCTCGCACTTGGCGCTGCCGGCGCAGTCGTAGGGCTGTTCAGCGCGCAGGTAGAGCTCGATCTCATCCAGTTCGAGCGCGCGGAACCGCACCACCACCGGCGCGCTGGCCTCGCGCTCATAGCCGGTGCTTCGCCGCACCACGCAGACCGAGGTGTGGAAGACGGCCGTGCGGCCGCTGAGCCGTTGCAGCTGCCGCACGGCGCGCTCGTGCGTGCCGGGCTTGCCCAGCGCCTCGCCGTCGAGTTCGCAGACCTGGTCCGAACCGATCACCACGGCCTGCGGCCGCGCGGCTGCGACGGCCGCCGCCTTCAGCCGGCTGAGCCGGCTGGCGAGCACCGCCGGCGCTTCCCCTTCGCGCGCACCTTCGTCCACGCCAGGCGCCACCACTGTGAAGGGCCATCGCAGGCGCGCGAGCAACTCGCGTCGGTAGCGCGAGGTGGAGGCGAGGATGAGCTGCGGGGACATGGGGTCGGTTGCCACGATGCGTCGATCGGCCGGGTGCCGATTCTTTCACCTCGGGGCCGGCGCACAGGGGCACGACCTGCAGGCGCGCACGACCGGCGCCTCGGGCCTGGCGGACTTCGAGCCTGGCGGACCCGGCCGGCGCCTACACTGGATCCATGGCGCGCCCTCCTCGTCAGCGGCACCGGCCCCAGGCCCTGGACGTGGCGGCCTTCTGCGAAGCCGGCGAGCGGCTCGAAGGTGAAGTGCCGCTGCGCGAGTTGCCGCGGCTGGCCGAGGCGGTGCGCTGTGGCGACGACGGTTTCGCCGGTGCGGCCGCGGTGCGCTGGCAGGCCAGCGGCGAGACCGTGCAGCGCCGCGCGGGTGCCGCGCAATGGGTGATCGCGCTGGCGGTCGACGCCAGCGTGATGCTCGAATGCCAACGCTGCCTGCAGCCGGTGGTCGTGCCGTTGAGCGTGCGGCGCCGCGTGCACTTCGTGGCCGGCGAGGATGAGGCGGCTCGGCTGGACGAGGAGATCGACGACGACGTGCTGGCGTTGCCGGCGCGCCTGGACCTGCGCCTGCTGGTGGAGGACGAACTGCTTCTCGCGCTGCCGCTCGTTCCGCAGCATGCGCAGTGCCCCAGGTTGCACCCGGCCCTGCAGCCCACCCCCGGCACCGGCCCGGTGGCGACCCCCGCCGATGCGACAAGCCCTGAGAGGCCGACGGGCGGCGACCCGGACCGCAGTCGCCCGTTCGCCGTGCTGACCAGACTTGCCAAGCCTGCGGCGCCCGAGAGCGGTGAGGACCCGCAGGGCGGCGGTGGCTGAGGGCGCCGTGGCTGCGGGCACCGGAAGCGCTGCGGTGATAAACTTGACCTTTTCGGGCCCGACGCGGGCGCGCAGTGGTGCCAGCAGCGCCGCCGTGCGGCTTTGCGAGGGGTACCGCCCGGGTCAGTTGTCCCAGGCCGGGTACCCCGTGTGAGTTGCGGGTTCCGGAGCCTCCCCGCCGGTCGTCATCGCTGCCAGCCCGCCGCGGGCTGCTGGCTTCGAGTCGCGGAGCTGGCGCTTCGCCCCAGGAGAATCGTCGAAATGGCTGTCCAGCAGAACAAGAAGTCGCCGTCCAAGCGCGGCATGCACCGCTCGCACAACGCGCTGGGGGTGCCCGGCATCGCGGTGGAACCCACCACCGGTGAGGTGCATCTGCGCCACCACATCACACCGAACGGCTTCTATCGCGGCCGCAAGGTGCTGAAGACCAAGGCCGACGCCTGATCGAGGCGGCTGGCCCCGAGGGCCCCCGCGTCCTGCGTGACCCTCTGGCCTGAAGCCCGGCCGCGCGCCTCGGGCTTGCCCGCACGCCCGTGAACCCGCCTCCCTCGCATGCGCCGCTGACCACGGTGCGCATTGCCGTCGACTGCATGGGTGGCGACCATGGCCCGGCGGTCACCTTGCCGGCCTGCCGGGCGTTCCTCGACAAGCACCCGGCCGCCGAGTTGGTGCTGGTGGGCACCGAAGCCGGGCTGGCCGCGGCGGCCGGGCTGCCGCGCACGCGCCAGGTCATCGCCACCGAGGTCGTCACGATGGACGATGCCGTCGAGGTGGCGCTGCGCAAGAAGCGCGACTCCTCGATGCGCGTGGCCATCGCGCAGCTGAAGGAGCCGCACGGTGGTGAGGCGGGCCATGGCACTGCGGCCGCCGGTGCGGGTGCCGCCGATGCCTGCGTGTCGGCGGGCAATACCGGCGCCCTGATGGCTGTGGCGCGCTACGTGCTCAAGACGCTGCCGGGCATCGATCGCCCCGCCATCGCCACGGTGATGCCCAACCGGCAGGACCGCTACACCACCGTGCTCGACCTCGGCGCCAACGTCGACTGCACCCCCGAACACCTGCTGCAGTTCGCGGTCATGGGCAGTGCACTGGTGGCCGCGGTGGAGGGCCGCGAGGAGCCGGCTGTCGGCCTGCTCAACATCGGTGAAGAAGCCATCAAGGGCAGCGAGACGATCAAGCGCGCCGGCGAGCTGCTGCGCCAGGCGGGCGCGGCCGGCCACATCAACTTCTTCGGCAACGTCGAGGGCAACGACATCTACAAGGGCACGGTGGACATCGTCGTGTGCGACGGCTTCGTCGGCAACGTGCTGCTCAAGACCAGCGAAGGGCTGGCTTCGATGCTGACCGAGTTCATCCGCCAGGAGTTCACGCGCTCGCCGCTGGCCAAGCTGGCCGCGCTGGCGGCCATGCCGGCGCTGAAGCGGTTCAAGTCGCGCGTCGATCCGCGGCGCTACAACGGGGCGGCGCTGCTGGGCCTGCGCGGCCTGGTCTTCAAGAGCCACGGTTCGGCCGATGCCTACGCCTTCGAAAGCGCGCTGGCACGGGCCTATGATGCGGCACGTAACCGGTTGCTCGTGCGCGTGCAGGAACGCATCGGGCCGACGCTTGCGGCGATGCCCGGGTCTACCGCGGCGGCGCCGCAGCAGGCGGCCTGAGCCGCGCCCGCCACGCCAGCCGGGGCCTGCCGCCATCGACCGCACCCGTCTGCCCATCGTGACCCGCACCTCGCCGCACTCGCGCATCACCGGCACGGGCAGCTTCCTGCCGCCGCGCCGGCTGACCAACCAGGACATGGTGGCCATGCTCGCGGCCCGGGGCATCGAGACGAGCGACGAGTGGATCGTCGAACGCACCGGCATCCGCGCCCGTCACTTCGCCGACGACGGCGTCAACGCCAGCGATCTTGCGCTGCCGGCGGCGCGCGACGCGCTCGAATCGGCCGGGCGCGAGGCTGCCGATGTCGACCTGATCATCGTCGCCACCTCGACGCCGGACATGGTTTTCCCGAGCACCGCGTCGATCCTGCAGCGCAAGCTCGGTGTCCATGGCTGCGCTGCGTTCGACGTGCAGGCGGTGTGCTCGGGCTTCGTCTACGCACTGACGGTGGCCGACGCGATGGTGCGTGCCGGCAACGCGCGTTGCGCGCTGGTCGTGGGCACCGAGGTGTTCTCGCGCATCCTGGACTTCGACGACCGCACCACCTGCGTGCTGTTTGGCGACGGCGCCGGCGCCGTGGTGCTGGAAGCCAGCGAGACGCCCGGCATCCTGGCCGCCGACCTGCACGCCGACGGCCGGCACCTGGAGATCCTGTGCACGCCCGGCACGGTGGCCGGCGGCCGCATCAGCGGCACGCCGCTGCTGAGAATGGATGGCCCGGCGGTGTTCAAGCTGGCGGTGGGCGTGCTCGAGACCGCCGCCCGCGCGGTGCTGGAAAAGGCCGGTCGCACCGAGGCCGACCTCGACTGGCTGATTCCGCACCAGGCCAACATCCGCATCATGCAGGGCACGGCGCGCAAGCTGAAGCTGCCGCTGGAAAAGCTCGTGGCCACCGTCGACGAACACGGCAACACCTCGGCCGCCTCGGTGCCGCTGGCGCTGGACGTGGCGGTGAAGAGCGGCAGCGTGCAGCGCGGCGACACCGTGATGCTCGAAGGCGTGGGTGGCGGGTTCACCTGGGGCGCGGTGCTTTTCGACTACTGAAGGCGGGAGTGCCGTGGCCGGCCCGGCTGAGGCCGGCATGCCTGCAGCCCGGACAACCACATCGACATGAAGCCATTTGCTTTCGTCTTTCCCGGCCAGGGCTCGCAGGCGGTCGGCATGCTCGACGCCTGGGGCGACCACCCGGCGGTGCGACGCACGCTCGACGAAGCCTCGGCCGCCCTCGGCGAGGACCTGGCCCGCCTGATGCGCGAGGGCCCCAAGGAGGCCCTGGAACTGACGACGAACACGCAGCCGGTGATGCTCACCGCGGCCATCGCCTGCCTGGCGGCGTGGCGCGCCGAGGGCGGGCCGGAACCGGCGGCGGTGGCGGGCCACTCGCTGGGGGAATACAGCGCATTGGTCGCCGCCGGCGCCTTGGCGCTGGCCGACGCGCTGCCGCTGGTGCGGTTCCGGGCACAGGCGATGCAGGAGGCGGTGCCGGTGGGCGCCGGAGCGATGGCCGCCATCCTCGGGCTCGACGCGGCTGCGGTCAGAACGGTGTGCGATGAGGTGGCGGTGCAGACCGGCGCCGTGGTCTCGCCGGCCAACTTCAACGACCCCAGGCAGACGGTGATTGCCGGCGCCAAGGTGGCGGTGGATTCCGCGTGCGAGAGGCTGAAGGCGGCGGGGGCCAAGCGCGCGCTGCCGCTGGCGGTGTCGGCGCCGTTCCACTGCGCGCTGATGAAGCCGGCCGCCGAGAGGCTGCGTGAGCGCCTGGCCAGCGTGGCGATTGCCGCGCCGCGCATCCCGGTGGTCAACAACATCGATGTCGCGGCGCCCGCCGACCCGGCGGCGATCCGCGACGCGCTCTACCGCCAGGCCTTCGGGCCGGTGCGCTGGGTGGAGGTGATCGAGGCGCTGCGGGCCCGCGGGCTGGCGCATGTCATCGAGTGCGGGCCGGGCAAGGTGCTGGCCGGCCTCGTGAAGCGCGTCGACGCCGCGCTGGGCACCGGCACCGTGCTCGACCCGGCGAGCCTCGCCGACATGAAGGGAATGCTGCAATGAGCGTCGGCGCTGCCGCCGCGACGGGCCCGGCGGGCCAGGTCGCGCTCGTCACTGGGGCCTCGCGCGGCATCGGGCGCGCCATCGCGCTGGCGCTGGCGCGCGCCGGCTTCAAGGTCACCGGCACCGCCACCACCGAGGCCGGCGCCGCCGGCATCCGCGAGGTGTTGGCCGGCTTCCCCGGCTGCAACGGCATCGCGCTGAACGTCAACGACGCTGCGGCCTGCGACGCGGCCATCGAGGCGCTGGTCAAGGCTGCCGGCGGGCTGCACGTGTTGGTCAACAACGCCGGCATCACGCGCGACATGCTGGCCATGCGCATGAAGGACGACGACTGGGACGCGGTGCTCGACACCAACCTGAAGGCGGTGTTCCGCCTGAGCCGCGCCGTGATGCGGACGATGATGAAGCAGCGCTACGGCCGCATCATCAACATCACGTCGGTGGTGGGGGCCAGCGGCAACCCCGGCCAGGCCAACTACGCGGCGGCCAAGGCCGGTCTGGCCGGCCTGAGCCGTGCGCTGGCGCGCGAGCTTGGCAGCCGCAACGTCACCGTCAACTGCGTGGCGCCCGGCTTCATCGCCACCGACATGACTGCCGAGCTGCCCGAGGCACAGAAGGCCGCGCTGCTGGCGCAGATCCCGCTGGCGCGGCTGGGCCAGGCCGACGAAGTGGCACACGCGGTGGCGTTCCTCGCCTCGCCGCTGGCCGGCTACATCACCGGCACCGAACTGCACGTCAACGGCGGCATGTACATGGACTGAAGGCCGCCGGCGGCGGCTGCGCTGGCACCGCAGCGGGGCGGGCCGCCATAGGGAAACCCCGACACACCGCGCCGGTAGAATCCGCGGCTGTTTTTCCGCACCACTCCTGGAGGAGTCATGAGCGATATCGAAGCGCGAGTCAAGAAGATCATTGCCGAGCAACTCGGCGTGCCCGAGTCCGACGTGACCAACGAGAAGGCCTTCGTCGCCGACCTCGGGGCCGAC
>JAEUPC010000177.1 GCA_016789865.1 Rubrivivax sp. | reverse complement strand
ATCACGCCGAGCTCCAGCGTCGCCGAAGCCTTCATCGGCTACTGCAAGAAGATGCGCCACGACCCCGCCACCGGCGAGGCCAAGTACGCCATCGTGCAGGCCGAGGACGAGATCGCCTCCATCGGCATGGTGGTGGGCGCGGGCTGGAACGGCGCGCGCGCCTTCACCGCCACCAGCGGCCCGGGCGTGAGCCTGATGACCGAGTTCATCGGCCTGGCGTACTTCGCCGAGATCCCCATCACCATCATCAACGTGCAGCGCGGCGGCCCGAGCACCGGCATGCCCACCCGCACGCAGCAGGCCGACCTGCTGAGCAGCGCCTACGCCAGCCATGGCGACACCAAGCACGTGCTGCTGCTGCCGCAGGACCCCCACGAATGCTTCGAGTTCAGCGCCACCGCGCTCGACCTCGCCGAGCGTTTGCAGACGCCGGTGTTCGTGATGACCGATCTGGACATCGGCATGAACCAGCGCCTGTGCGAGCCGTTCCACTGGGACGACGCGCGCAAGTTCGACCGCGGCAAGGTGATGAGCGCCCAAGAGCTGGAAGCCGGCCGCGAATTCGCGCGCTACAAGGACGTCGATGGCGACGGCATCCCCTGGCGCACGCTGCCGGGCACGCACCCGACGCTCGGCAGCTACTTCACGCGCGGCACCACGCGCGATGCGCTGGCCCGCTACAGCGAAGCCGGCCCCGACTACGTCTACAACGTGCAGCGCCTGCTGAAGAAGTTCACCTTCGCCGCCACGCTGGTGCCGCAGCCGGTGGTGCGTGCGGCGGCCAAGCGCACGCGGCTGGGCGTCATCTACTTCGGCAGCACCTCGCCGGCGATGGACGAGGCGCTCGACGCGCTGGCCAAGACGGGCATCCACATGGACGCGATGCGGCTGCGCGCCTTCCCGTTCGCGCCGAGCGTGGCCGAGTTCATCGCCGCGCACGACCAGGTGTTCGTCGTCGAGCAGAACCGTGACGCGCAGATGCGCCAGATGCTCGTCAACGAGCTCGAGATCGACCCTGCGCGCCTGCAGCCCGTGCTGCACTACGACGGCACGCCGATCACTGCGCGCGCCATCACGCAGACCATCACGCGCAAGGTGCATGCCTTCGCGGTGGCGCCGGCCCCCGAGAAGACCCGCTGAGGACGACCCGATGACTTACATCGCCAAGCCCAGGCTGCACCACCCCACGCTGGCCAAGAACAAGGTCGGCTACACGCGGCGCGACTACGAAGGCAAGGTCTCCACGCTGTGCGCCGGCTGCGGCCACGACAGCATCAGCGCGGCCATCGTGCAGGCGGCGTGGGAGATGGACGTCGAGCCCCACCGCGTGGCCAAGTTGAGCGGCATCGGCTGCAGCAGCAAGACGCCCGACTACTTCCTGGGCGCCAGCCACGGTTTCAACACCGTGCACGGCCGCATGCCCAGCGTGCTGACCGGCGCCGCGCTGGCCAACCGCGAGTTGCTGTACCTGGGTGTCTCGGGCGACGGCGACAGCGCCAGCATCGGCCTGGGGCAGTTCGCGCATGCCATGCGCCGCGGCGTGCGCATGGTCTACATCGTCGAGAACAACGGCGTCTACGGCCTCACCAAGGGCCAGTTCAGCGCCACCGCCGACCGCGGCAGCAAGAGCAAGAAGGGCGCGCTCAACAGCGACAACCCGGTCGATCTGGTGGGCCTGGCGCTGCAGCTGGGCGCCACCTACGTGGCCCGCAGCTTCTCGGGCGACAAGGCGCAGCTGGTGCCGCTGATCAAGGGCGCCTTCGCCCATGGCGGCGCGGCGTTCATCGACGTCATCAGCCCCTGCGTGGCCTTCAACAACCACGCCGGCAGCACGCGCAGCTACGACCACGTGCGAGAGCACAACGAGGCGGTGAACCGCATCGACTTCATCGACCTGGCGCGGCCCACCTTCGCCGAACCGGGCAGCTTCGGCCCCGGCGAGGTGCTGGAACTGCCGCAGGCCGACGGCACCCTGATGCGCCTGCGCAAGCTGCACGCCGAGCACGACCCCACCGACCGCGTCGCCGCGCTCACGCATGTGCAGGCGCTGCAGGCCAAGGGCGAGGTGCCCACCGGCCTCTTGTTCGTCGACCCCGACGCACGCGACCTGCACGCGGCGCTGAACACCGTGCCGCGCGCGCTGAACGCGCTGGACGAGGCCGCGCTGTGCCCGGGCGGCGCGGCGCTGGCCAAGATCAACTCGGGCCTGCGCTGAGCGCGGCGCCGCCACCCGTTTCGCGGCAACTCCACCGGCCATGAACGGCGAGGCGGTCGGGCCCCGCGCGGCGATCGTCCGGACCCTGCAGCGCCTGGCCGCGCTCGGGCTCAACCGCGGCACGGCGGGCAACGTCAGCGTGCGTGGAAGGGGCGACGAGGGCGGCTTCCACATCTCGCCCACCGGCGTGGCCTGCGAGGCCCTCTCGCCGCAGCAGATCGTCTTCGTGCACTGGGACGGGCGCCACGAGGGCGCGTTGCTGCCCTCCAGCGAGTGGCGCTTCCACCGCGACGTGCTGCAGGCCCGGCCCGAGTTCAATGCCATCGTGCACACGCACTCGCCGCACGCTACCGCGGTGAGCGTGCTGGGGCATGACCTGCCGGCGGTGCACTACATGGTGGCCGCGGCCGGCGGGCACGACATCCGCTGCGCGCGCTATGCCACCTTCGGCACCGCCGAGCTCGGCGTGGCCATCCTCGAGGCGCTGCAAGGGCGCCGCGCTTGCCTGATGGCGCACCACGGCGTGCTGGCGGCCCACGAGAGCCTGGACAAGGCGCTGGCGCTGGCCGTCACCGTGGAGGAGATGGCCCAGCTGTACCTGAAGGTGCTGCCGCACCCGCCGCTGAAGGTGCTGCCACGCGACGAGATGGACCGCATCGTCGAGAAGTTCAAGAGCTACGGGCAGCCGCAGCGCGGGCCTGCGGGATAGGCCAGCCGCGGCGCGCCTTCGCTGCCTCGCAGCTGGCCGGCGGTGAGGTGCCGGCGGGTCGGGGGCGTGGGTCAGATCGTGATCGACCCGACGCTGGCGCCGCCGCACACGTACAGCACCTGCCCGGTGACGAAGCCCGCGGCCGGGTCGACGAAGAAGTCCACCGCGCGCGCCACATCTTCGGGTGTGCCCAGCCGCTGCACCGGAATGGCCGTGGCGAGCCTCTTCTCGCGCTCGCTTTCGGCGGGCACCACCTCGTGGAACATCTCGGTGCCTCGGATCGGCCCCGGCGCCACCACGTTGACGGTGATGCCCTCGGGCGCCAGCTCCAGCGCCCAGGTGCGCGCCAGCCCCACCATGCCGGCCTTGGTGGCCGCGTAGGCGCTGCGCGTGGCCAGCCCCAGCGCGCCGCGCGAGCCGACGAGCACGATGCGGCCGAAGTGCGCCGCGCGCATGGCGGGCAGTGCCGCCTGCGCCAGCGTGATGGCGCTGCCCAGGTGCAGCTCGGCAAGTGTGCTCAGGTCGTCGAGCGAGACGTCGGCCAGCAGCGCCGGGCGGATGCTGCCGGCGTTGTGCACGATGGTCGTGATGGTGTGCTCGGCGGCGAGCGCATGCGCCACTTCGGCGGTGGCCTGGCGGTCGGCGAGATCGACGCTGACCTGGGTGAGCTGCGGGTGCGCCAGCGGCGTGGCCCGCCGCGCCAGCGCCAGCACGTGGTAGCCGCCGGCCAGCAGGTGCTCGCACAGCACGCGGCCGATGCCGGTGCTGGTGCCGGTGACGAGTGCCGTGCCGCGGCGCGCCGCGGTTTCCGAACCGTGGCTGGCGGCCGGCGCCGCGCCGTGTTCGCCCACAGGCACAGCGGCGGTGCCTGGTGCGCCTGCCCTGCCGGGTGCCGATGCCATCGTCACGCGGCCCCCACCAGCGCCAACACGCGCAGCGGGCTGCCGCTGCCCCGTTGGATCTTCAGTGGCGGGCAGATGAGCAGGCTCCCGGTCGGCGGCAGCTGGTCCAGATTCGTCAGGCACTGCAAGCCGTAGCGCCCGGCGCCGTGCATGAAGGTGTGGCACGGGTACGGCGGGCGCAGGTGGAAGCCCTGGCCGGCGTCGGTGCCGATGGCCTCGCTGCCGAAGCCCAGCACGTTGCGTTGTTCGACCAGAAAGCGCACCGCCTCGGTCCCCGGGCCGGGCGTGTGCTGGCCGGTCTCGTCGAAGTTCTGGTAGGCCTCGGCGCCGGTGTGGTCGCTTGCGCGCTCGCTCCAGCGCTTGCTCCAGTCGGTGCGCATCAGCACCCAGCTGCCCTGGGCGATGCGGCCGTGCCGCGCTTCGAAGGCTTCGATGTCGGCGATGGTGAGCAGGTAGTCGGGGTCGGCCTGGGCCTGCCGGCTGCAGTCGATGACGAACGCCGGCGCCACGAAATGCTGCACCGGAATCGTATCGACCGAGTTGTTGGGCAGGTGCCGCCCGCTGACCCAGTGGATGGGCGCATCGAAGTGCGTGCCGGTGTGCTCGCCGCAGGAGAAGTTGTTCCAGTACCAGCCCGGGCCGCGCGCGTCGTACTGGCTGATCTCCTCGATGCGGAACGGCCAGCATTGCCCCATCTCGGGCGGCAGCGCGATCTGCGGAAATTCGGGAGCGAGTGTCTGCGTGAGGTCGACCACGCGGATCGCGCCGCTCGTCAGTGCTTGCGCGACTGCAGCCAGCAGCTGGGTGGAGTTCGAGTCCGAGAGCGGTGTGTGCGAAGGCGCGGCAGGCGACGCGCCCGCCGAAGCCGTGATGCCGGCGCCGCCGCTCATGCCTGCACCCCGCCGGCGGCGAGCTCGCGTTCCAGCACGCGCGGATCGTCGCGCCAGCGCTCCAGCCACTCCTGCGCCACGTCGCCGGGGTAGACATCTTCAACGCCATCGCGCAGTGCCTTCACCACCGCTGCAGCGAGCGCTTCGGGTGCAAGCTTGGGCGGCGGCAGGTTCTGGTTCCACTCGTCGTCGATGGGCCCCGGGAACACGTTGAGCACGCGCACGCCGGCCGGCCGAAGTTCGGCGCGCTGGCACTGCGCCAGCGAGTGCGCCGCGGCCTTGCTGGCGCTGTAGGTGCCGTGCGGCGGAAAGTTCGCCAGCGCGTAGATCGACAGCAGGTTCACCCACGCGCAGGCCGACAGCAGACCGTCGGCGCTGCGGCCGATCAGCGCCGGCCCGAACGCCTGCGCCAGGCGCAGGGCGCCGAAGTAGTTGATGTCCATCTCGGCGCGTGCCGCATCGGTGCCGCGCCGCGCCCCGATGCCGAACGTGCGGTGCACCTCGGCGTTGTTGACCACGATGTCGACCTTGCCGCCGATCTCGCCGGCGAGCGCTTCCACCGAGCGCGCGTTGGTCAGGTCCAGCGGCACCAGCGTCACGCAGGGCAGCGCGGTGATGTCGTCGAGCCCCGAGCCGTGGCGCTTCCAGGGTTCGGCGTGTCCGACCCACACGATGTCGGCGCCGGCCTTGGCGAAGGCGCGCACCAGCGCCTGGCCCACCGGCGTCATGCCGTCGGTGACGAGCACCTTGCGCAGCTTGGGGTCGCAGGTCATCTCGCGCAGCATCGGGTCGTCGGCCATGTTCGGGGTCTCCTGTTCGGGCAGCGCGATCAGCACGGCGCGGCCGGCGCGGTCCAGCCGCACGCTCATCTGCACGCGGGTGCCGGGGGCGCCCAGGTCGCCGTGCGAAGGCTCCATTTGCACGTCGCCGTGCGAAGGTTTCAACTGCACGTCACCGTGCAGGTGCGCCACCACCGTCGGCCCGGCGTCCAGCTGCACCAGGCCCAGCCGCCACGGCAGCCGCTCGCGGAAGAAGAGGTCGTTGCTGTGGTGCAGCGTGGTCAGCGCCAGCAACTGGCCGCCGGTGGGTTGCACGCGCCAGGTCAACCGCGGCGAGGTGCAGCAGTGGCAGGCCTCGCGTGGCGGGTAGGGCACGGCGCCGCAGTCTTCGCACTGCTGCAGCTCGAAGCGGCCTTCCGCAGCCGCGGCCGTGAGCGACAGCGCCACGCGCCCGCGTGCCCACGGCGGCACGTTCATCTGCCGCGTGCGCTTGACCGGGTTCTTGCGCGCCGGGCGCATCAGCGGCATGGTCATGCCGCTGGCTCCGAGGACTTCGGCATGGTCATGCCGCTGGCTCCGAGGACTTCGGCATGGTCATGCCGCCGTTTGCAGAGGAACTCTGCGCACTCATGCAGCGGCTCCAAGGATCACCGCGCCGGTGCACAGGCAGCGGTCGTAGGCGACGATGCCGTAGCCGCTGATCAGGCCCTGCCGCGCGCCCTTCACCGCACGACCGGGTGCCTGGCCGGTGAGTTGGCGCAGCCCCTCGTTCATGCCCATGAAGCCGCCGGCGCAGCCGGCCTGGCCGCTGGAGAGCTGCCCGCCGCTGGTGTTGTGCGGCAGCGCGCCGTCCCATGCGCCGCGGTGCTCGCGCACGAACGCGGGCGCCTCGCCCGGGGCGCACAGGCCGAGCCCTTCGAGCTGCATCATCACGATCACCGGGTAGTCGTCGTAGCTTTGCAGGAAGGCCATGTCGGCGGGTTTCGCGCCGGCCATCGCGTACAGCTCGGCCTGGTCCACCAGCCAGCCGCCGCGCACCATGATCGGGTCGTCGCTGAAGGCATTGTGGCGCTCGATGCTGCCGCGCACGGTGGCATAGGGCAGGCCGGCGTCGCGCGCGCGCTGCTCGCTCATCACGAGAAAGGCCTCGGCGCCGGCACAGGGCATCACGCAGTCGAACAGGTGGATCGGCTCGGCGATCGGCCGCGCGGCCAGGTACTCGGGCATCGTCAGCGGCTTCTTGAACACGCGCGAACCATAGGCCAGCGCGTTGGCGCGCTGGTCGATGCACAGGCGCCCGAAGTCTTCACGCGTGGCGCCGGTGCGCTGCATGTAGTGCGCGGTGATGAAGGCGAACAGCGCGTTCGGCCCGCCGCTGCCGTAGGGGTAGGTGGCGTCGCGCGCAAACTGGCTGAAGCCGCCGAGCATCAGCCGGAACGAATCGACATGGTTGGTATCGGCTGCGATGCAGGCGACGACGTTCGCGTCGCCCGCCTGCACTGCGCGCGCTGCGCGGCGCAGCGCCATCACGCCGCTGGCGCCGCCGGTGGGGATGTGGTCGAGCCAGCGGGGCGAGAGGCCCAGGTGCTGCGTCACGCCCACGGCGGTGTCGGGCACCAGCGAGAAGCTGCTCACCGTGAGGCCGTCGATGTCGGCCTTCTGCAAGCCGCTGGCCTTCAACAAGCCGTCCAACGCGCGGCCGATGAAGTAGTGCGCCCCGCGGCTGGAGTAGCGAACGTAGGGCACGGTCACCGGCACGGCGACGGCCACGCCTTCGTAGCCTCTGCGTTGGTGGAAGTGAGCCACGCGAGTTTCGCTTCGAAGGTAGGTCGGCGCCGGCTCAGCCCTGGCGCTTCTTCAGGGCGCGGGTGTCCACGCAATGCGCCTGGCCCGGCAGCACTTGCGCCAACGCCTTCAGCTCGCCGCGCTGGATCTTGTTCGAGGCGGTGAGCGGCAGCGCCTCGACGAAGGCCACGTACCCCGGCGCCTTGTAGTAGGCCAGCCGCGCAAGTGCCCACTGCACGAGGTCTGCCGCCAGTGCCGCAAGTGTTTCCTGCGCCGATGCGGCCACCGGCTCGTGCGGCACGATGCACGCCAGCACCTCGTCGCCGCGCAGCGCGTCGGGCGTGGCGGCCACGGCGCTGGCCTTTACCGCGGGGTGCTGATTGAGCACGCTTTCCACTTCCACCGCCGAGATGTTCTCGCCGCTGCGGCGGATGACGTTCTTGCGCCGGTCGATGAAGTGCAGCAGGCTTTCGCCGTCGCGCCGCACGATGTCGCCGGTGTGGAACCAGCCGCCAGCCCATGCTTCGGCGGTGGCGGCTTCGTCTTTCAGGTAGCCGGCGAAGAAGCCGAAGCGTGGGTCGGCACCGGCGTGGCGCACCCACAGTTCGCCGGGCTCGTCCACTGAGGCATGGCTGCCGTGGTCGGCAACGAGCTTGACTTCGACCTCCGTGCCTTCGCGGCCGAAGCAATTCGTGCCCACGGCGCGTGGCTCGTGGTGCGTGAAGATCACGGCGCCGGCGCCGGTCTCCGTCATCGCCCAGCCCTCGAGCAGCGGGAAGCCGAAGCGCGCCTCGAACGGCGCGTGCAGCGCGCGGTCCACCCCGGCGCCGAAGCCGAAGCGCACGCCGTGCTCGCGGTCTTCGGGCGCGGGCGGCGCCTTCATCAGCATCGAGGGCATCACGCCGAGGTAGTGCACGACGCTGGCGCGCGACTCGCGCACGCTTTGCCACCACGTGGCCGGGTGGAAGCGGTCGAGCACGATGAGGCAGCCGCCGGTGAGCACCATCGCCATCACCGAGTAGGCCTTGGCGTTCATGTGCACCAGCGGCAGCGGCGTGAGCATGCGCTCGGCCCCCGGGCGCAGCGTAGCCATGCCGCCCACCGTGGTGTACCAGTGGCCGGCGTGCAGGTAGTAGCGGTTGGGCAGGATGCAGCCCTTGGGCCGGCCGGTGGTGCCGCTGGTGTAGAGCAGCGCGCACTCGGTGAGTGCGCCGATGACTTGATGCAAGAGCGGCGGCGCGAAGGGGGCCGCGGGCGGCATTTCGCCGTCGCTCATCAGCGCCAGCGACCGGCCTGCGGCCTGGGCCGCAGCGCGCAGGTCTGCGTGCCGCGGAGGCAGCGCCACCGCCAGCGCGATCTCGCTGTGGCCGACGAGGTATTCGAGCTCGGCCGCACGCAGGTCGGCGTTGATCGGCACCACCGATACGCCCAGGCCGTTGAGCGCGAACCAGTGCAGGAAGAACGCCGGCCGGTTCTCCAGCAGCAACCCGACGCGGTGACCGTGGCCATAGCCTGCGCGTGCGTATGTGGCACGCAACTCGACGATGCGCTGCTGCAACTCGCCGTAGTGCCGCTCACCCGGCTCGATGCCGTAGGCGCCCGCGGTCTCGCGCAGCACCGCGATGAACGGGTGCCGCGGCCAGCGTTCGGCGCTGGCCGCGAAGGCGGCGGCTACCGTGTCGGTGGAAGCCTGGGCCACGACTACATGAACAGCTGGATGTTGCCGAACGCCGCGTCGCAGTTGACGAGGTCCACGCGCTTGAGCTGGATGCGCAGGGCGCCCGCGGCGCCGGGCACCAGCGTGTGCGTGGCCCAGCCGGCGAAGAGTGTCTGCTCGTCGCGGCGCGTCTCCACGTAGTGGAAGCTGGTGCGCGTGGTGTAGCGGCGGGCCGCATCGTCGCGCGCCTCGACGGTGGGTTGCTGCAGCAGGCGGTGGCCACGGCTGCCGGGCTGCTGCGAGAACGTGCGCAGGCCGTGCAGGCGCTCGATGCGCACCTTCAGCAGGAGCTTGTCTTCGTACATCAGCGAGGTGTGCAGGCGCGGGTCGGCCTGGCCGGGGGCCAACGGCATCCAGTAGTGCCCGTCTTCGGCGAAGAGGCCAAGCCAGTCGTCGTAGCGCTGTTCATCCAGCAGGCGCGCCTCGCGCAGCACGAAGTCGACGAGCTGGGCATCGGAGGGGCCGGGGGGCAGGGCGGTGTCGTTCATGCCGGCGCACCTTCGGGCATCGAGGCCGTCATGAAGCGGGCCCAGGCGCGCATCTGGTGGCGCATCTGC
>JAEUPC010000176.1 GCA_016789865.1 Rubrivivax sp. | reverse complement strand
ACATCGGCGGCTTCGCGCCTAGATTGCGCCCCTTGCAGGCGCTCACGGGGGGTGCCATTTCACTGACTCAGTGGACTAGCGTGTGCTTATCTCGTGATCTGCACGAAGCGCCGCGTGGTCTCCGTCAGCGCCACCTCGGTGGGCAGCCGCTCCATCGAGCTGGCGCCATAGAAACCGTGCACGCCCGGACATTGCCTCAAGATGAACTGTGCGTCCTCGGGCGTGGCAATGGGGCCGCCATGGCACAGCACGATGACGTCGGGCTTGACGCCCTTGGCCTCGGCCGCCCAGGCGTTGATGGGGTCGACGCAGTCCTTCAGCTTCATCGCCGTCTCGGCGCCGATGCTGCCGCCGGTGGTCAGGCCCATGTGGCACACCACGACATCGGCGCCGGCCTTGGCCATGGCACGCGCCTCGTCGGTGTTGAAGACGTACGGCGTGGTGAGCAGGTCGAGCTTGCGCGCGCGCTCGATCATCTCGACCTCCAGGCCGTAGCCCATGCCGGTCTCTTCGAGGTTGGCGCGGAAGGTGCCGTCGATGAGGCCGACCGTGGGGAAGTTCTGCACGCCGGAAAAGCCCAGGTCGATGAGGCGGCGCAGGAACTGGTCGGGAATCATGAACGGGTCCGTGCCGTTCACGCCGGCCAGCACCGGCGTGCGCCTGACCACGGGCAGCACCTCGCGCGCCATGTCGCAGACGATCTCGTTGGCATTGCCGTAGGCCAGCACGCCGGCCAGCGAGCCGCGCCCGGCCATGCGGTAGCGGCCCGAGTTGTAGATGACGATGAGGTCGATGCCGCCGGCCTCTTCGCACTTGGCGCTCAGGCCCGTGCCGGCGCCGCCACCGATGATGGGCTTGCCGGCGGCGATCTTGGCGTTCAGGCGGCCGAGCAGTTCGGATCGGGCGATGCGGGGCATGGTGTTGGTGGTCTCCCTCGGGCCGCTCAGGCGCGGCGGGCGGCGGCCGCTGCCGGCGCGATCTCGCGCCAGGCGGCCACCAGGGCCTCGGCGAAGGCCTCGTCGTTGATGTGGTGCGGCAGGCGGATCAGCTTGCGGTCGGGTCCGGCGCGGAAGCCCTGCGCGATGGCATCGAAGAGCATGCGGTCGGCATCGGGGTCGTGGAACGGGCCGCCCGGCTTGTCGACCGCCGACACGCCGCCTTCGGGGATGAGAAAGCGCACCGGGCCGCGCATCGCGTTGAGTTTCGCGGTGATGAACTCCCCGATCGCGCGGCACTCGTCGGCGGTCGTGCGCATCAGCGTCACGGTGGGGTTGTGCTTGTACAGGCGCCTGTTCCTGAAGCGCTCGGGCACCGTGTCCCAGGCGCCGAAGTTCACCATGTCCAGCGCGCCGCAGCTGCCGACGTAGGGCAGGGCATGGCGCGCGAAGACGTCCAGGCGTGTCGGGCCGGCACTCAGCGTGCCGCCGCCGATCTCGTCGGCGATCTCGGTGGTGCTCACGTCGATCACGCCTTCGAGCAACCCGCTGTCGGCGAGTTTCTCCATGCTCTGGCCGCCGGTGCCGGTGGCGTGGAAGACGAGGCAGTCGTAGCGGTCCTCGAGCCGCTTGGTCACCATCTGCACGCAAGGCGTGGTGACGCCGAACATCGACAGGCCGATCGCCGGCTTGTGGGTGGAGGCGGCGCTGTCGACGATGTGGCCGCCGTGGCTGATCATCCCGGCCAGTGCATGCGCGGCGTTGGCCAGCACGCGTTCGCTGATGCGGTTGATGCCCTGCACGTCGGTGACGCTGTACATCATGCAGATGTCGCTGGGGCCGACATACGGGCGCGTGTCGCCGCTGGCCATCGTGCTGACCATCACCTTGGGCACGCCGATCGGCAGCGCGCGCATCGCCGGTGTGGCCAGCGATGCACCACCCGAGCCGCCGGCGGAGATGAGGCCGCCCAGGTCGCGCCGCGTGAGGATGAAGCGTTCGAAGGCCGCGGCCATGCCGGTGACGGCGCTGCCGCGGTCGCCGCTGAAGACGGCACTCTCGCCCTGCGGATGTTGGCGCGCCACTTCGCGCGGGTGCACGTTGGCGGTGCTCGTCTTGCCGCTGGTGGACAGATCCACCGTCACCACGCGCAGGCCGAGTCGTTCGAGGCACTGCTTGAGGTAGAAGAGCTCGCGGCCCTTGGTGTCGAAGGTGCCGGCCACGTAGGCGGCGCGGCCGGTGCTCGACGCCACCGGGAAGGGCAGCACGCTGGCCGCGGCCGGCACCGTGGGCCGGCCGCCGGCCGAGGTGGCGGCGCTCGACGAAGGGGAAGGCGGGGTATCGCGGGCGATGTCGTTCGCCGGCGCCGCGGTGCCGCCGGCGTTCCAGCGCGTGAAGCCGCGCACCGTGCGTGGCGACAGGTCTTCGAGCGAGGGCGCACCTTCGCCATGTTCGCGGCGCACGGTGTACACGCGCGGCGGCTCGGCAGCGGCCACTGCGGGGGCGGCCGCTGTCGCATCGGGCTCGGTCTCGTCGCCGGTGCTCTTCACGCCGAGCAGGCGCTCCTGCATCTCACGGTCGGCCGCCAGCTCGGCCGCCGGCATCAGTTCGGCGATGCGGCCGTTGACCATCACGCCGATGCGGTCGGCCACGTCGAGCGCCACGCCCAGGTTCTGCTCGATCAGCAGCACCGCAATCTCGCCCTCGCCGGCCAGTGACTTCAGCGCCTGCGCCACCTGGTCGACGATCACCGGCGCCAGGCCCTCGGTGGGCTCGTCCATCACCAGGAGCTTGGGCTCCAGCAGCAGCGCGCGGCCGATGGCCAGCATCTGCTGCTCGCCGCCCGAGAGCTGCGCGCCGCCGTGGCCCTTGCGCTCGGCCAGCCGCGGGAACATCGAATACACGCGATCGACTTCGCGCTTGTTCGCGGCGACGAGCTTCAGCGTCTCATCGACCGTCAAGCTCGGCCACACCCGGCGGCCCTGCGGCACGTAGGCGATGCCGCGCCGGGTGATCTCGTGGGGGCTCTTGCCCAGGATCTCTTCGCCCAACAGCTTGACGCTGCCGGTGGCCGAACCCATCGCATGAATGAGCCCGGTGACGGCATTGCACAGCGTCGTCTTGCCCATGCCGTTGCGGCCGACGATGCCGAGCACGCCGTGCTCGATGTTCAGGTGCACGGCCTGCAGCGCATGGGCGCGGCCGTAGTACACGTCCAGGCCGTCGATCACGAGGACCGGGGCCTTGGTCGGCTTGTCGGTTTTCCGAGACCAGAGCGCCATCATCCGCCTCGCTGCTCAGCCAAGTGACCGCCGCGGATCCGGCTCGGCCGGTCCGCTGGCGGTGCCCCCCTGGGGGGGGAGGCGACCGAAGGTCGCTTCGGAGGGGATCAATGACCGCTCCCCATGTAGATGGCCTGCACCTGCGCGTCGCCCTCGATCTGCTCGGGCGTGCCGGTCTTCAGCACCTGCCCGTTGTGCATCACCGTCACCTTCTCGGTGACGCGCAACGCGATGTCCAGGTCGTGTTCGATGAGGACAAAACTCATGTGCGCCGGCAGCGAGCGCAGCAGCGCCACCAGCTCGCGCCGTTCGGCAGGCGACAGGCCCGCCGCCGGCTCGTCGAAGAGGATGAGGCGCGGCGCACCGGCCAGCGCCATGCCGATCTCGAGCTGGCGCTGCTGGCCGTGCGCGAGATTGGCAACAAGCTCCCCCGCAAGGTGCGTGAGGCGCGCGCGCTCGAGCAGCTCGTCGGTCGCGCGCTGCGATGCGTGCGCCCGCCCCGGCCGGCGGAACGAGTAGCGCCCGCTGGCCACACCGCGCACCGCAAGAAAGAGGTTGTCGCGCACGCTGAGCTCGCGGAACAGCAGCGAGCTCTGATAAGTGCGCCGCAAGCCCTTGCGGATGCGCTCGTGCGGCGGCAGCTCGGTGATGTCTTCGCCGAAGAAACGGATGCGTCCGGCGGTGGGTGGAAAGTCGCCGGTGATGGCGTTGAACAGCGTCGTCTTGCCCGCGCCGTTGCTGCCCAGCACCGCGTACTTCTGCCCCGCCGCCACGGCCAGCGACACGTCATCCACGGCCCTCAGCGCGCCGAAGGCCCGGGTCACGTTCTCGAGCACCAGCGCGTCGTTCGAGGCCAGCGTGGCCGCCGAATGAACGGCCGGCCCACCGCGCGCGAGGTTGCGCGCGGCGGGGTTCGTCGATCGCAGCTGCGTGATCGAAGCCATTGCCTACAACGAAGCCAGCCAAGCGGACGCCGCGGGTCCGGCTTTGCCGGCCCGCTGGCGGTGCCCCCGGGCCACGAAGGGGCCCTTTGCAGCGCCCGGGGGAGGCGCCGAAGGCGCTTCGGGGGGGGCCATGTTCTAGGGGCAATTGGGCTCGTCGCGCGAACCGACCTTGAACTGGTCCTTCGGAATGCCCAGCAGCTGCTCGACGTTGTCCACCTTGCGCAGCACCTTGGTCGAGAGGTCGCCCTTGGCGTCCTTCACGACTTCGGTGACGAAGGTGGTGCCGATCGCCTGGCGGTTGCCGTCGAGCTTGACGGTGCCCGTGGGGCCTTTCAGCTCGAGCTTGGACAACGCCTCGCGGTACTTCAGCTGACCGCCGGAGAGGTCGCCGTTGACGGCGGCCAGCCCGTCGAGCGCGGCTTTCATGTTGACGTAGTAGACGAAGGCGAACAGGCTCGGGCTCGGGAAGCCGCCCTTGTCGACCGGGAAGTTCTTCTTGTAGTCGGCGACGAAGGCCTTCCAGTCGGCGCCGTCGAAGGCGTCGGCCACGGGGCCGGCGGCGATGGTGCCCACCAGCGAGTCGCGCCGCTTGCCGCGATAGTTCAGCACGTCCTGGCTGACCGTGATGCTGCCGCCCATCATCGGCTTGTCGCCGCCGGCGGCTTCATACTGGTTCAGGAAGTTCACCGCGTCGGCGCCGCCGAGCACGACGAGCAGCGCGTCGACGTCCTTGGGGATGCGCGCGATGGTGCTCGCGTAGTCCTTGCCGCCCAGCGGTACCCAGGCCTTCACCGGCACCTTGCCCCCGAGGCGGCAGAACTCGGCCATGAAGCCTTGCACCTGCGAGTACGGGAACGCGTAGTCCTCGGCGATGACCATGACGCGCTTGTAGCCCTTGTCGATGGCCGCCTTGCCCAGACCCACCATCCACTGCGCGCCTTCGGTGTTGAAGCGGAAGAAATTGGGGCTGGGGTCGACGAGCGTCGTGGCTTGCGCGCCCGAGCCGCCGTTGATGAAGGTGACGCCCGGCTGGGTCTTGCTGTAGTTCTTGACGGCGATGCCTTCGCTGCCCGACAGCGGGCCGACCATGATCTCGACCTTGTCCTGCTCCACCAGCTTGCGCGTGGCGTTGACGGCCACGTCGGGGTTGGCGTTGCTGCTGCCCTTGATGATCTCGATCTTGCGGCCGGCCACGGAGCCGCCACGCTGGATGAGTGCCAGCTCGGCGCCGCGCATGCCGTCGGCACCGCCGGCTGCGAACGGGCCCTCGAGGGTGGCCAAGAGGCCGATCTTGACCGGTGCGCCCTGGGCCCAGGCCGCACCGCCGAATCCGGCCATGGCGGCCGCAGCGGCCGCACCCAACACAGAACGCATCAATACACGCTTGGTCACTTTCACACTATGTCTCCTGGACAGGTTGCGAGTCAGGGCCTGCGAATCGCCTCGGGGCCGAAGCGCTGACGCAACTTCGACCACAAGCCGAGCAGGCCGTCGGGGGAAAACAGCACGATGGCGAGGAACACGACGCCGATCACGAGGTTGAAGCGCTCGCGGTCGATGACGTCGATGGCGAAGGTCTGCAGGAGCACGAAGACGATCGCGCCGATGAAGGCGCCGATCGGGTGCCGCATGCCGCCGAGCACGGCGATGACGAGGATGTTGATCATCCAGCCGGTGCTCACCGAGTTGGGCGAGATGAGGCCGTTGTACCAGGTGAACAGGACGCCGCCGACTGCGGCGATGAGGCCGGCCAGCGCATAGGCGGCGACGCGGTGCGCCACGACGTGGAAGCCGAGTGCTTCCATGCGCCGCGGGTTGTCGCGCACGCCTTGCAGCGCCACGCCGAAGGGCGCACGCACGACCCACTTGACGAGCAGGTAGGCGGCCAGGCTGAGCGCCAGCGCGAGGAAGTAGAACGCCCGCGGGTCGCGCCAGTCGATGCCCGCCACGGTGGGCGGGTAGACCTTCTGGAAGCCCTGGAAGCCGTTGAACACCGAGTAGTTCTGCAGCACCAGGTAGTAGAACGCCACGCCGATGGCCAGCGTGATCATGATGGTGTAGATGCCCTCGGTGCGTACCGACAGCCAGCCGATCAGCGTGGCGCAGACCACCGAGATGGACAGCGCAAACGGAATCACCACCCACCAGGGCCAGCCCAGGCTGATGGTCTGGGCGCTCGGGCCGAGGACGGAGACGAGGTAGCCCGCGATGCCCGCCACCGTCATCTGCGCCAGCGAGATCATGCCGCCGTAGCCGCCGAGGAAGGTGAGCGACAGCGCGATGAGGCCCAGCGCCAGCGCCTGGCCGGCGATCTGGAAGGTGAAGAACGGCGTGGCGACGAAGGGGTAGATGAGGACGAAGGCGAGCACGAAGACGTGCCTTGCCGAGAGGTGCTGCCAGAGGAACTTGAGCCAGCGGGGGGCGTCGCTTTGCGCGTAGGGGTCGAGGGGGGCCGTGGCTGCTGGCGCCATCGACGCCATGGACTTGGGCAGGGGTAGGGGCCTCGCCGCTGCGGCCAGGCCGGTGTTCATGGCGCGGCGCCAGTAGGCGGCGCTCATGGCTTGGCTCCTTGGGTGGGGCGCGGGCTGACCGCCGCAGCCCGGCGACAGCGGCTGGTCCACCCGCACCTGAGCCGCACGAATCGCCGGGTGCAACCCGCAGCCACGAGCGTGCTCATGCCGCCTTCCCCATGATGCCCCGCGGCCGAAACGCCAGCACCAGCACCAGGATCACGAAGGTGAACACCACGCTGTAAGTGGGCGCGTAGGCCAGGCCGTAGGTCTCCGACAAGCCCAGGATCACCGCCCCGATGGCCGCGCCCACCACGCTGCCCATGCCGCCGACGATGACCACCACCAGCGAAGCCAGCAGCAGACGCGTGTCCTCGCCCGGGACCATCGACAACTCCACCGCGCCGATCACGCCGCCGATGCCCGCCAGGCCCGCGCCCAGCATGAAGGTGATCGCGAACACCAGGTTCACGTTCACGCCGGCGGCGGCCAGCATCGCGCGGTCGTCCACGCCCGCGCGGATCATCGTGCCGACCTTCGTGCGGTTGAGCAGCCACCAAAGGAACACGCCGATCGCGATGCCGAAGCCGAGCAGGCTCAACCGATAGGCCGAGTAGGCGCGGATGACCGGGATGTCGCGGATCGGCCCCTGCAGGAACGAAGGCGCTTCCATCTGATGCACCTGGCCGGTGAAGATCCACAGCAGCACGTCGGCAATCACGATCGACAGGCCGATCGTCACCATCGTCTGCCGCAGCTCCTCGCCCTGCATGTGGCGCAGGATCAGCACCTGGATCAACAGGCCCAGAATCGCCGCGGCAAGAAAGCCGCCCGCGAGCGCGAGGGTCCACCAGCCCGTCTTCTCGGCGATCGTGAAGGCGATGTACCCGCCCACCAGGTACAGCGAGCCGTGCGCGAGGTTCACGTTGCGCATCAGCCCGAACACCAGCGTGAAGCCGCTGGCCACGATGAAGTACAGCGACGCGAGCGTCAGGCCGTTGAGCAGCGTCAGCAGGTACAGCCGTGCGTTGTCGACCAGTGCCCACACCGAGAACACCGCGATCGGGCCGCCGATCAGCAGCCACAGCAGCCCGCGGATGCGCTGCGCGCGGGTCATCACGCAGCACGCTCCCAGGCGCGGGCATTCACCGGCGGTGCCTTGGCAAACGCGCCGTCCTTCATCACCGCCAGGATTCGCTTGGGGTCGCGCAGGATGCCGATGTTCGCCAGCGGGTCGCCGTCCAGCAGCAGCAGGTCGGCGAGATAACCTTCCTTCAAGAGCCCGAGTTCACCCGGCCGCATCATCACCTGCCCGCCGTACAGCGTGCACGAGCGGATGGCCTCCATCGGCGTGAAGCCCAGGTGCTTGATGAAGAGATCGAGGTCGCGCATGTTCTGCAGATGCGGGTTGAAGGCGAAGCCGTAGTCGCCGCCCGGCAGCACGCGGATGCCGCGCTTGTGCATGGCCTTGAGCGATTCGCACGCGGCGGCCCACTCTTCCTCGTAGCCCATGGCCACGGCCTGCTCGTGCGTCACGCCCCAGGGCTCGGCTTCCCACAGCAGCGCCCACAGGATGCCGATGCCCGGCGCGACGAAGACCTTGTCTTTCGCCGCCTCCAGCATGTCCAGCGCCTCTTCGTCGGTGAAGCTGGCGTGGTAGATGAGATGGATGCCGTGGCGCAGCGCCTGCTTGATGCTCTCGCAGCTGCGCGCGTGCACGATGATGCGCTTGCCGCGCATCCTCACTTCCTCTGCCGCGGCGGCGACCTCGGCGTCGGTCATCCAGGTCGTCTTGGCATCGGCACCGGGCACGAAGTTGTCGCCGGAGATGTTCAGCTTGATCGAGTCGACGCCGTACTTGAGGAACATGCGCACCACGCGGCGCATGTCCTCGGCGCCGTTGACCACCTGGCCGAAGCTGAAGTCCGGGAAGGGCAGGTGCGGCAGCATCTCGTCGCCGAGGCCCCCGGGCACGGTGATCTCCTGGCTGGCGGCGAGGTAACGCGGGCCGGGGATCTGGCCGCTGTCGATGGCGTTGCGGATCACCACATCCAGCCGCGGCTTGGCGCAGGCCGCGCCCAGGCAGCTGGTGAAGCCGGCTTCGAGGTAACGCCTGGCGACCTTCGCGCTCCACAGCACATGTTCTTCCAGCGGCATCGTCTGGATGGCGCCCAGCGTGGCCGCGTCGTTCCAGCTGAAGTGCGTGTGCGCCTCGGTCATGCCGGGCATCAGCGTGGCGCCGGCGCCGTCGATGACGGCGGCGCTGCCCGGCGCGATGGGCGCGGTGCTGCGCCCCACCTGGCGGATGCGGTTGCCGCTGACCAGCACGCTGCCGCTGTAGGGCGCGTTCTGGCCCGTGCCGTCGAGGATGCGGACGTTGGTGAAGAGGGTGTCGGCCATGGCGCGGTCTCCTCTGGGTTGCCTCAGGCGGCCCAGCGCGTCATCGCCGGCGCGGCGGAGACACGGCCGGCGCCCGCGCCCATGCCACGCACCGGCGGCGCGCGGTGGAACTCGCCGTCCTTCATCACCGCCAGGATGCGCTTGTTGTCCTGCAGCAGCGTGATGTCGGTGAGGGGGTCGCCGTCGACCAGCAGGATGTCGGCGAAGCAGCCCTCGCGGATGTAGCCGACCTCCTTGCCGTGGCCCATCATCGGACCGCCCCAGGCGGTGGCCGACAGAAGCGCCTCCATCGTGCTCATGCCCACGTGCTTGACAAAGTACTCGAGGTCCTTCGCGTTGGTGCCGTGCGGGGTCCAGGCGAAGCCGTAGTCGCCGCCGGGCATGATGCGGATGCCGCGCCGGCGCATTGCCTTCATGCTCTCGATGGCCGCTTCCAGCTCGCGGTGGTAGCCCATCTTCTTCGTCACCTCGGGCGTCAGGCCCCAGGCGCTGGCGTGATGGCTGGTATTGATGAGCCACGCGAGGCCGGGCGCGACGAAGTGCTTGAACTTCGCCGCCTCCAGCATGTCCAGCGCCTCGGTGTCGGTGAAGCTGGCGTGGTAGATGACCTCGATGCCCTGGCGCACGCACTCCTTGATCGACCAGGTGCTGCGGGCGTGCGCGGCGACGCGCTTGCCCCAGCGGTGCGCCTCGTCGACGCAGACGGCCACTTCCTCCTCGGTGAACTGGCTCATCTCCGAGGGCATGCCGGTGATGCTCTCGCCACTGAGGTTGATCTTGATCTGGTCGACGCCGTACTTGGCGAACATGCGGATGCAGCGGCGCATCTCCTCGGCGCCGCTGACGATGGCGCCGAACGCGAACTCCTGCTGCGGCAGGTGCGGCGCGGTGGTGTCGCCGAGACCACCGGGCACCGTGATCTCCTGGCTGGCGGCGATGTAGCGCGGGCCGGGAATCGTGCCGTCGTTGATGGCGTTGCGGATCACCACATCGAGCCGCGGCTTGGCAGTGGCCGCGCCGACACAGCTCGTCCAGCCCATGTCGAGGTATTTCTTTGCCACCTGTGCGCACCACAGGATGTGCTCTTCGGGCGGCATACGCTGGATGCTGTCCAGCGTGGGCTGGTCGTTCCAGCTGAAGTGCGTGTGCGCCTCGACCATGCCGGGCATCAGGAAGGCGCCGGCGCCGTCGATCACCGTCGCTCCCGCGATCGGTGGCGTGCGCTGGCCGAACGCGGTTTTCACCACGCGGCTGATGCGGTTGCCGCTGACCAGCACGTCGCCGGTGAAGGGCGTCTCGCCGCCGCCGTCGAAGATGCGCACGTTGGTGAAGAGGGTGTCGGCCATGGGCGAACTCTCCTGCTTGTTCGTCGTCAGCGCGCGCGCTCGAGAAAGTCGCGCAGCACGCGCTGCGACTCGGCCGGGCGCTCCAGCGTCGGCCAGTGTCCACAACGGCCGAAGACCTCGACGCGTGCGTTGGCAAGGCGGCCGGCGAGCTGGCGCGCGCCCGACAGCGGCGTGACCTGGTCCTCGTCGCCGTTGACGATGAGGGTGGGGCAGTGGATCAGTTCGAGCCGCGCGGCCTGGGCCTCGGCCAGTGCGATGCAGTTGCGGGCAAAACCTTCCGGGTCCTGCGCTGCGATGCTGTCGCGAACGTAGGCCACGGTGACCGGCTGCGTCTCGCGCGTGGAGGGTGACAGCGCAAACTGCGAAATGCCCTCGGCGATGTCGAACATGCCTTGCGCGCCTTGATCGCGGGCCGTTGCGGCGCGGGCGCGCATGTTCTCGCGTTGCGCCGGCACCGGCTCGGCCATGGCGCCGAAGAGCGCCAGGCTGCGCACGCGTGAGGGCTCCTTGGCCGCCACGTGCAACGCGATGATGGTGCCGAAGCTGTGACCGACGAGATGCGCGCGCGCGATGCCCAGCGCCTCGCACACGCGCAGCACCGCGTTCGCATGGGTCTCGGCGCCCAATTGGCCGCGATGCGGCGTCGCTTCGCCCAGCGCATAGGCCTTGCGCGAGCGGCCGGCGCCGGGCAGCTCGGGGCGCACACAGCGCCAGCGCGCGAGCGCGGGCAAGAGCGGCGTCCAGGCGTTCATGCTGCCGCCCAGACCGTGGATGAAGACAATGGCATCACCCTCGCCGCGCACATCGACGGCCATGCGGTCGATCCAGGCGATCGCCATCGCTTCCGCCCTACCGATCCTCGAAGCGGTTCTCGATGAAGCCGAGGCCGTCGACCTCGGCCCGCACCACGTCGCCGTGCCTCAACCACCTCGGTGGCGAAAAGCCCATGCCCACGCCGCTGGGGCTGCCGGTGGCGATGATGTCGCCCGGGTACAGCGTGATGCCGCGCGAGATGGCTTCGATCTGCGCCGGGATGTCGAAGATCATGTCCCGGGTGTTCGCGTCTTGCCGCAGCTCACCATTGACATGACCGCGGATGCGCGTGGCCGTGCCGTCCAGTTCGTCGGCGGTGACGATCCACGGCCCCATCGGGCAGAAGGTATCGAAGCTCTTGCCCAGATGCCATTGCTGGTGGCGCGTCTGCACGTCGCGGGCGCTCACGTCGTTGACGATGGTGTAGCCGAACACATGCTCCATTGCCCGAGAACGGGGGATGTTGATGCCGCTTCGGCCGATGATCACCGCGAGCTCGCACTCGTAGTCGACCTGCTCGGTGATGGCCTTGCCGGGCAGCCTGACGACGTCATGCGGGCCGACCACGGTTTCGGGCACCTTGGTGAAGACGATCGGCCACAGCTCGCGTTCGCGGCTTTGCGCCACGGCATCGCGGAACACGGTGGTGGAAAGCTCCTCGGCGTGCGCCCGGTAGTTGCGGCCGATGCAAAAGAGGTTGCGCCGCGGCCGCAGCGGCGCGCGCAGCGTGATGGACTCCACCGGCAGGCGTGCGCCGGCGGCCGGCGGCAGCGCGTCGCCGTGGGCCAGCGCGCGAACGAGCTCGAACGCGCCGCGCTCCGGCCGCGGCGCGGCCAGCGGCGTCGCTTCACGTCCGTCGGCGGAGATGATGCCGACCTGGGGCCGGCCACCCCAGCTCCAGCTGGCGATGCGCATGGACTCGTCTTGTCTCCGTGCGGCCGCGCCTTCTGGCCCCTTGGCGGGCGGGTGCGGTCCGAACCGGCGTCGGGTTCGTGAGGATCCGGAAGGCGGTGGGAAAGGTCCCGTGAGACTTGCGTCTCAAATCGGGATCGGTGCATCATACGGGCACGCTCGCCGCGGCCACAAGAACAATCCAAGTCCCATGAGCCCGGTGAAAACCCGCACCCCGAAGCGTCCGCCGGCGCAGCCGAGCCCGCCACAGCCGCCGCCCGAGCGCGGTGTGAAGGCCGCCACCTTCAAGCTGCTGCTCGACACGGCGATGGAGATCATCCGCGACGGCCATATCCCCAGCGTGGCCGAGGTTGCCGTGCGCTCGAAGGTCTCGCGCGCCACGGCCTACCGCTACTTCCCCAGCCGCAGCGCGCTGGTCACCGCCGTCATCGACAGCTCGCTCGGGCCGGTGCGCACGCTGTCGAGCAACCTGCCCGACGGCCGCGCGCGCGTGCACGAACTCTTCGAGCAGACCTTTCCGCGCTTCCGCGAGTTCGAGCCGCAGCTGCGCGCCGCCGCGCAGCTGGCGCTGGAGCAGTGGGCGCAGGAGCGTGCCGGCCTGCTGGAGGAAGTGCCGTTCCGTCGCGGCCACCGCATCCGAATCCTCGAGCACGCCATCGCGCCGCTGAAGGACAAGCTCACGCCGATGCTGCGCCAGCGGCTGCACCATGCGCTGTCGGTGGTCTACGGCATCGAGCCGTGGGTCATCTTGAAGGACATCTGGGGATTGCCCGAGCGCGAGGTGCAGCGCGTGGCGCAGTGGATGGCCGATGCGCTGATCGACGCGGCGCTGGCGCAGTCGGCGCCGCCGGGTGTTGCGGCGCGCCGCACATCGGCGAAGCCGGCAGGGAGACCGGCAGCGAGATCGGCGGCGAAGCCGGCAGCGAGACCGGCAGCGAAGCCGGTGGCCCGATCGACGCCCCGCGCTGCGCTGCGGCGGTCGGCCTCGAAGTCACCGCGGTGACGCGGCACCGCGGCAGGGGCCGCGACAATGGCCCGCATGGGAACCGTCACTCTCGTGCGGCACGGCCAGGCCTCGTTCGGTGCGGCCGACTACGACCAGCTCAGCGAGCTGGGCGTGCGGCAGTGCGAGGCCCTGGGCGAGTACTTCGCCGAGCGCGGGCGCCGCTTCGATGTGGTGATGACCGGCACGCTGAAGCGGCATGGGCAGTCGCTGGCGGCGATCACCTCGCGCCTCGGGCCGCTGCCTGAGCGGCGGGCGGTGACCGCGCTGAACGAATACGACGCCGAAGGGCTGACACGCGCGGTGGCCGGCGACGGCATGCCGGTGCATGCGCCCGGCGGTGACCGCCGCGAGCACTTCCGCCTGCTGCGCGAGGGGCTCGCACGATGGATGCGCGGCGAGCTCGGCGTCCCCGGCATGCCCGCGTGGGCCGAGTTCCGTGGCGGCGTCGCGCGTGTGCTCGACGAAGTGCGCGACAGCGGCGCCGAACAGGTGCTCGTCGTCAGCAGCGGCGGGCCGATCGCCACCGCGCTGGCGCACGTGCTGGATGCCCCGGCCGACGCGGTGGTGGCGCTGAACCTGCAGATGCGCAACAGCGCCTTGAGCGAGCTGAACGTGACGCGCACGCGCCTGTGGCTCACCGGCTACAACGCGCTGCCGCACCTGGATCACCCGCAGCGCGCCGGCTGGGTGACCTACTCCTGAAACCGCCGCGGCCCGCCGCCCGGGCCGGCGCCGCTGCGGCACGGGGCCTGTCCGGCCAACGTCGTGGTGCCGCGCTGCGGTGACGGTGCCGCATCACGCGGCGAGCCTCACAGCGGCGGAATGCGCAGCATCTGCCCAGGATAGATCTTGTCCGGGTGCGAGAGCATCGGCTTGTTGGCTTCGAAGATCACCGGGTACTTGTTCGGGTCGCCGTAGAACTTCTTGGCGATCTTGCTGAGGTTGTCGCCGCTGACCACGGTGTGCCACTGTGCCTCGGGTTCGGGCGACGAGACGGTCAGCATGTCGTTCACGGCAGCGACGCCGGCGACGTTGCCGCAGCACAGCAGCACGCGCTCTTTGGTGGCCTGGTCGGGCATCATGCCGTCGGCGGTGACGGTGGACGTGGCGGCGTCGAAGCTGACGCTCAGGCTGTCGGTGGGCAGGCCCTGCGCCCGCACGTAGTCGATGATCGCCTCGCCGGCGGCCTTGCTCAGCGCGGCGATGTTCTCCGGCGTCGGCGCGGCGGCGGCGGCGTCCTGCGTGGCCTTGGCTTGTCCCTTGCCGAACAGCTTCTCGCCGGCGTCCTTGAGGAACGACATCAATCCCATGGTGCTCTCTCCTGGTGTGGCCGGGCCTGGGTGGCCCGTGCGGGCATGCTACGCCGGCCGCTGCATGCTTCCACCCATGCTGCAGCATGGGCCGGTTCAGCCGCGAAGCGCGCGCCGGTGCGTGGCCTCAGTGTCTGTGATCAGGTGCGCCGCCGGGCGCATGACCGTGATCATGGTCGTGACCGTGGTCGTGGCCATGCCGGTGGTCGTGCCCGTGATGATGGGCGTGATCGTGCCCATGGCCGTGCCCATGGTCGTGCCCATGGTCGTGCCCGTGTTCGTGGGGGTGGCTGTCGTGCGCGCCGTGGTGGGGGGTCGGTCCGTCACCGGATTCAGGCTCGAAGGCGGCGTGCTCCTCGCTGACGATCAGGTGCATGCGGCGCAGCATGGCGGCCAGCGCCGGGTCGGGCTCGAGTTGGAGGTGATCGGGCCGAAGCTGCACCGCCACGTGGCGGCTGCCCAGGTGATAGGCGGCACGCAGCAGATCGCCCGGCGCGCCGTGCTCGGTGCACTGGCGCACCACCAGCACGGGCTGCGGCGCCGCCTTCACCACGATGAGCGTGCCGTCCTCGGCCACCAGCACGTCGCCGCTGCGCACCACGCTGCCGCGTGGCAGGGCCACGTCGAGTTGGCGCCCGGTGTCGTCGGTGGTTTCGAAGCGGCTGCGCTGTCGCACCTCCCAGCCGAGTGCCACCGTCGCGGCGCGCCGGGTCAGCACTGTGGCCAGGCCGCGTCCCTGTGCGATGAGCTTGTTCACGGTGAGCATGGGTGGTTTTCCTCGGTGGCAGGGCAAGGGCGGGCGTCGAAGCGGGCGCGGCCGCGGATGCGGTCGCGGAAGCCGACCGGGCTCGGCACAGGCGGGTCCGGCGCCCGCACGGTGTGCCCTTCGCTCCGGATGCGGCTTGGTCACCGGGGGTTATAGCGCCAGGCAGCGGGCGTTGCGTCGGGCGTTGCGTCGGGCGTGGCGGCGGCCGGGAAGCGCCGAGTCGCCTTTCGCTGGCCCCACGCTCGAACGTTTTGTCACCGCTTTGCGTGAGGCTGCGCCGAAGGCCGGCGTGGCGGCGGTGCGCGGCGCGGCCAGAATGCCGCGGTTACACCTTTCATGCCGCCAAGGAGACCGCCATGAACCTTCGCCGTCGCCTGACCTCGACCGCCGCCGCTGCCGGCCTGGCCCTCGCCGCTGCCGGTGCCGCCCAGGCCGCCGACTTCAACGCCATCAACCTGCTCAACCAGACCGAGTTCCGCGCCCTTGCCGAGGACATCGGTGCCGCGGTCTCCTACAAGGGCATGATCCCCTCGGAGGGTCTGGGCATCACCGGCTTCGACATCGGCATCTCGGCCGGCGCCACCGAGGTGGCCAACCGCGCCACGCTGAGCAAGGCCGCCGGCGGCGCCGACATCCCCAAGGCCATGCCGCTGGCCGGCATCCGCGCGGTGAAGGGGCTGCCATTCGGCATCGACATCGGCGCGGTGGTGATGGGCCTGCCCGAGACCAACGTGCGCGCCACCGGCGGCGAACTGCGCTGGGCGTTCGTCGGCGGCAACGCGGTGCTGCCGGCGGTGGCGGTGCGCGCCTCGACGATGAACCTGTCGGGCGTCAACCAGCTGAAGATGCGCGCCAACAGCGTGGACCTTTCGATCAGCAAGGGCATCCTGTTCCTCACGCCGTATGCCGGCGTGGGCCGCGTCGAGATCAACACCAGCGCGCCGGGCACGTCGCTGGCGCGCGAGAAATTCGCCATGGACAAGGTGTTCGCCGGCGTCAACATCGCCTTCGTGCCGTTTGCCCTCGTCATCGAGGCCGACAAGACCGGCGAGGCGACGAGCTACGGCCTGAAGCTCGCGCTGCGCTGGTAGGGCGCCGCGAAGGCGCGGCCGGCCGGTGGGCTGCCGCGCCGCCCCGGGGCGGATAATCCACCCCGTGAAGCAGGCCAGACCGCCGCTGGTGCGATTCAGGGAAACCTGGCACTGGAGGAAGGTCCGGACTGCACAGGGCGGCGTAGCAGCTAACGGCTGTCCACCGCGAGGTGAGGATCAGAGCAACAGAGACGAGTCGCCGCGGGGTTCCGTGCGGGTGCTCTGTCGAGGGCCGGCGAAAGCCGGCGAGTCGGGCGGCGTGCCGCACGACCCCGGGCGCAAGCCCGGGCCGAGGCAGTCACCCGTCGCGGGGCAAGGCCCCGCGACGGGTGAAACGGGCAATCTCTACGCGCAGCAACACCAAATAGGCCGGCATTGATGCGGCCCGCGGAGCCGGCGGGTAGGTGGCACCGAGCCGGGTGGGCGACCCCCGGCCCAGAGGAATGGCGGTCACGGCCGCGCTTCGCAAGGGGCGCGGCCGCACAGAATCCGGCCTATCGGCCTGCTTCACACTTATTACGGAGTTAGGGGCGCGGCCGCGCCACCGCGAGGCCAGCGAGGCTGGACCCCCGTCGGCATCCGTGCCGGCACCCGCGGCGGATGGGCGCGCCGCTCAATCCGGAACGATGAGTTCGTGCCTCGCTACCCAGCCCAGCGCCGGCTGTGGGGGCGCCACCGGCGCAGCCGCGACAGGGGCGCGCGCCAGGCGCATCTCCAGCGCGGCGCGGCCTTCGGCGGGAACGTTGCGCCACAGGAAGTCGCGCGCGTTGCCGGCGTCGCCGGCGACGAACAACTGCGAGGTCCATTCGCCGAAGCTGGCATGCCGCAGCTTGACGTGGATGTGCGGCGTGCGCCCGGGGTAGGGCACCGGCCGGATGGTGCGAAAGTCGAGCTCGCCGCGCGCGTCGCTGGTTGCCGCGCCGAAGCCTTGGAAGCCCGGGTCCCAGCGCGTACCGCGCTCCTCGGCCGGGCGCGGCACCTGCGGGTGCCGGTAGTGCTGCAGCGTATCGCATTGCCAGATCTCGACCTCGGCGCCGTCGATGCGCCGGCCGGCGGCGTCGGCCACCACCAGTGAAAGGCCCAGGTGCTCGCCGCGCGCCAGGTGGGTCTGCGCGCCTTCGCGCACCAGGGTCAGGTCGGCGTCCCAGTCGCTCCACTGCGCGCGCCAGCGGCGCGGCGGGTAGAACGGGCCATCGGTCATCGAGGGCATCACGCGCCGCGAACTGGCCAGGGCCGGCGTGGCCAGCCATGCTGCAGCGAGTGCGCGGCCGCAGGAAGCGAGCAGGAGTCGGCGGCGTGATTGCATCGCGCGATTGAAGCACCGATCGAGCGGCCCTGAAGCGGGTGCGGCCGCGCCGCCGGGCCAAGTCGCTTCTCAAGCCGGTGCCCGGCGGGCCGATATCTGAGCGAGGAGCCCTTGCCATGACCCCGGTCTGCCGCCTCGCCACCCTGCTTGCCGCCGTTGCCGTGCCGGTCATGGTCAGTTCGAACGCCGCTGCGATGGTGGACAAGCCCACCCCGCGCAAGCTGGGCAAGGCCGCGCCCGATGCCGCCGTGCCGCCGGCACCCGCTGCCTCCTCGATGGCATTGAGCGGCGAGGACGCGATGGACAAGCTGCGCCAGCGACTCTCCGAGCGCCTGGCCGCGCCCGGCGGGGCCACTGCTGCCGGGACGCTCGACCTGCAGATCGGCCCACGCATGCCGCCACCGCCGCCGCACGGGGCGCAGCGGGCGCAGGCTGCGCGTGCCCCGGCGCCCGCCGTGGAACCCGGCGCGGGCTCCAAGGTGGCTGGCCCGGCGGTGCCGCAACCCGCGGCCATGCCCGCCGGCAACCCAACAGCGGCGGCCCGCCTCGCCGTCGTGGGCCATGCACCGCCGGCCGCCGCGGCTGCGACTCATCGCGCCGCGGCGCCCGCCCACCGCGCCGCGGCGGTCGCTGGGGCTGCTGCGCCGTCGGGCGCCGCGGCGCAGGGTCTGCGCCGTGCCGGCGCAGCGCACCGCCCTGGCGAGGCAGCCCATGGTGCTCACTGGGGCTACGAAGGCCTCGCCGGGCCGGCCGCCTGGGGCGCCATGAGGCCCGAATTCAGCCTGTGCGGCAATGGCCAGCGCCAGAGCCCCATCGACATCCGCGGTGGCCTGCCGGTCGATCTCGAACCCGTGCGGTTCGACTACAAGCCCACGGCGTTCGGCGTGATCGACAACGGCCACACCGTGCAGGTGAACCTGCCGCCGGGCAACGCCATCGAGGTGGGTGCGCGCCGCTACGAACTGGTGCAGTTCCACTTTCATCGCCCCAGCGAAGAGCGCATCGACGGCCGCCAGTTCGAGATGTCGCTGCACCTCGTGCACCGCGACGCCGCCGGCAAGCTGGCGGTGGTGGCCGTGCTGCTGGGCAAGGGGCCGGCGCACCCGGCGGTGCAGATGGTGTGGAACAACCTGCCGCTGGAGAAGCACGAGGAGGCCAGCACGCGCAGCACCATCGATCCGGGCCACCTGCTGCCCGCCGACCCGCGCTACTTCACCTACATGGGGTCGCTCACCACGCCGCCGTGCAGCGAAGGCGTGCTGTGGGTGGTGATGCGCACGCCGGTCACGCTGGCCGAGGAGCAGCTCGAGCTGTTCACGCGCATCTACCCGATGAACGCGCGCCCGCTGCAGCCGGTGGCAGGGCGGCGGATCATGCAGTCGCAGTAGGAGCGGCGGCCGCGCGCCGCACCGCGGCGTGCCGGCGTGCGGTGACCTGACCGGCGACTTGGCCGGCGAGCGGGCTCAACCTGGCGGCCTGGCGCTGTCGGCTTGGTCTGGCTGCTCGGGCGGACCGGGCAGGCCGTTCGGGCCGTTCGGGCCGTGCGGCTTGCGGGCCAGCAGCAGCAGCCCCGGCCACAGCCACAGGCTGGCCAGCCACAGGCCCACGCGCTGCGCGCTGAGCGGGCGCGTCTCGTGCCGCGCCACCTTGGCGAACAGCACAAACGCCCCAACCACCACGTACAGCAGCAGTGCGCTGTACACGCCGGCCCGCCACCCGTAGGTGCCACCCAGGGCGTCGCCGAGCGCACTTCCCACGAGTGCCGCAATTGGCACTGACAGCAGCAGGGCCAGTCCGACCCCCGCCAGCGCATACCTCAGGTTCCACAGCGGGTCGTTCTGCACGCTTCTCACTCTGTTCGAAGAAGTAACGGCAGCGCTGTATATCCAGACAGTCACTACCTCGAAAGCACTTCCATTTCACTAGGCAAGTGCCTAATTCATAAGGACTTTGTCTCGCGTGAACTGGATGGGAAATCAGTCCTAAGTGCTTGATTCGACTGGGTTTTCTCCCAGTGCATCGCATTGACCCTCCCTAACGACTCGGTTAGAGTGGGGTTTCGTGCACGAAGGTGGGGTTTCGTGTCAGTCGACACTCAGTGGCGTTTTTTCGGTGGACCGGTGCTTGCCTTGGACGGCAAGGGGCGCGTGACCGTGCCCGCGAAATGGCGCGACCAGATCAATGAAAAGCTGGCTGGCGAGCTGGTCCTGTGCAAGGACCCGGCGGGCTGCCTGGGCCTGTACCCGCCGCCGGTGTTCAACCAGCTGGCCGACGTGCTGATGGGCCTGACCGGCGACGATGCCGACGAGTGGCGCCGGCTGTACCTGGGCAGCCAGAACGAACTGACCATCGACAACAGCTCGCGCATCCTGCTGCCGCCCGAACTGCGCCGCTGGGCCGGGTTCCGGGAGGAAGGGGGCTCGGTGGTCTTCATGGGCGTCGGCGCGTACTTCGAATTGTGGGACCCCAACCGCAGCGAAGCACGCGAAGCCCAAGTCATCGCCAAGGGCAAGCCCGAGGCGTTGCGCAACCTGGTGTTGCGGTGAACGCCCCCGAAGCCGCATGGACCCACCGCCCCGTGTTGCTCACCGAAGCCGTCGAGGCGCTGGTGACGCAGCCGGCGGGCACCTACGTCGACGGCACCTTCGGCCGCGGCGGGCATGCCCGCGCGGTGCTCGCGCGACTGGCGCCCCAAGGGCGGCTGATTGCCTTCGACCGCGACCCCGAAGCGGTGGCCGAAGCCCGGCGCATCGGCGACCCGCGCTTCACCATCCGCCACGCCAGCTTCGACCGGCTGCGCTCCGAACTGGCGGCCCTCGGCTGCGCGCAGGTGCAGGGCCTGCTGCTCGACCTGGGTGTCAGCTCGCCGCAGATCGACAACCCGGTGCGCGGCTTCAGCTTCCGCCACGATGCCGAGCTGGACATGCGCATGGACACCACGCGCGGCGAGACGGCCGCCGCGTTCCTGGCGCGCGCCAGCGAGCGCGAGATTGCCGAGGTGATTCGTGACTACGGCGAAGAACGGTTTGCTGTTCCGATTGCAAAGGCGCTTGTGGCTCGCCGCGCAGGCGGCGCTGCGGTCGCCCGCACCGGCGAGCTGGCCGCGCTCGTG
>JAEUPC010000129.1 GCA_016789865.1 Rubrivivax sp. | reverse complement strand
CGGCGAGCGCGAGCTGCAGCAGCTGCCGCTGCCGGTGAGCATCATCGCCACCGACATCGGCACCGGCCAGCGCGTGGTGCTGCGCGAAGGCAGCCTGACGCTGGCCATGCGCGCCAGCATGTCGGTGCCCGGGCTGATGGCACCGGCTGCGCTGAACGGCCGCAAGCTCGTCGACGGCGGCCTGGTCGACAACCTGCCCGTGCGCGAGGTGCGCGAGCGCTGCGGCGCCGAGGTGGTGATCGCGGTCAACGTCGGCACCGCGCCGCTGAAGCCCGAGGAGGTGAGCGGCCTGCTCACCGTGAGCGCGCAGGTGCTGGCGCTGCTGACCGAGCAGAACGTGCAGGCCGCGCTGGCCTCGCTGAAGCCGGCAGACATCTACATCCAGCCCGAGCTGGGCGGCATCACGGCCGCCGACTTCGAACGCCACGCCGGCGCAGCCGAGCGCGGCCGTGTCGCCGCCGAGGCGGCTGCGGGGCGCCTGCAGGCGCTGGCGGTGGACGAGGCGGGCTGGGCGGCCTGGCGGCAGCGCCTGGCCGGCGGCAGCGCCGCGCGGCTGCGTGTCGATGCCGTCGACGTGGTGGGCCTGGCGCGCGTGAACGAGGCGGTGGTGCAGCGCTATCTCGTGCAGCCGCTGGGGGCGCCGCTGGACACCGTGGCGCTGGACCGCGCGATGGGCCGCATCTACGGCGACGGCTGGTACGAGCATGTCGACTACAGCGTCGTGCGCCAGGCCGGCGCGGGCGGCACGTCGGCCGACAGCGCGCGCAACGTGCTGCGCGTGATGCCGGTGGAGAAGAGCTGGGGCCCCGACTACCTGCGCCTGGGCCTGCGCCTGGACAGCAACCTCAGCCAGGGCAGCACCTACCAGCTGCGCGCGGCGTACCACCGCACCTGGGTCAACGCGCTGGGCGGCGAGCTGCTCGTCACCGGCGAGCTCGGCAGCACCACCGGTGCCGGCGTCGAGTGGCTGCAGCCGGTGACGCCCGACAAGCTGTGGTACGTGGACGCGCTGGCCGACTACCGGCGCGAGCGCAACGACTACTTCTTTCTCGAGCAGCGCATCGCCGAGTACCGCAGCGTGCGCTGGCGTGCCCAGCTGGCCGGCGGCCTGAGCCTGAGCCTGGTGGGCACCGCGCGCGCGGGCTGGCGCGAGTGGCGCACCAACAACGAGCTGGACACCGGCATCGACATCCTGGCCAACCTGCCCGAGCGCAGCACCGGCGGCTGGTTCGTCGGCGTCGACTTCGACCAGCTCGACCGCCTGTACTTCCCGCGCAGCGGCTGGAGCGCCGAGGCCGAGGTCTTCGACAGCCCGCGCCGCGACTACTCGCGCCTGTCGCTGGACCTGCGCGGCGCGTTCACCGGCGCCTTGGCGGGCCGGCTCGTGGGCACGCTGCCGGAGTCGCTGCGCGAAGCCGGCTGGGTGCTGGGCGGGCGGCTGAGCTGGGTGGGCTCGCCGCGCGGCGCGCTGCCGCTGGACGACGCGGCGCGGCTGGGCGGCTTCCTCAACCTCACCGCGTTCGCCAGCGGCCAGCTGATCGGCGACGACGTCGCCTATGGCCATGTGCGCGCCGAGCGCATCATCGGCCGGCTGCCGCTGGGGCTGCGCGGCGACATGCGTCTGGGCGTGGCGCTGGAGGCTGGCCGCGTGGCCACGCCCTACACCGTGCAGAAGCGCACCGGCACGCTGCGCTCGCTGGCCGTCTACCTCGGCGGCGAGACGCCGCTGGGCCCGGTGTACCTGGGCATCGGGCACGGCAGCGGCGGCTCGACCAACGCGTACCTGTTCATCGGCACGCCCTGAGCGCCCCTGACCGGCGGCTCCCTCACCGGCCGCTCATTCGCTGTGGCGGTCCGGCCGGGCGACCCTGGCGCGGCGTGCGGCGCTGAAGGCGTGCGCGCCCTCAATCGGGCCACAGCCGCTCGGCCAGTTCCTGCAGGCTGCGCAGCTGCTGCCAGCCTTCGATCTTCACCTGCGCGCGCAGGTTGCTGTAGCGGTGCAGCAGCAACAGGCGCAGCAGCGGTTCGCGCGCGGCGGGCTGCACCGCGGCGCCGTAGCCGCCGATGAACGCCGCGCTGCGCGCGCGGTGGCCGGCGACGAGGAAACACTGCGGCCCGAGCCAGTCATATTCGCGCGGGCCGACCAGGCCGTCGCCGAAGTCGAACATCGCCGCCAGCCGGTGCTGCGGCGTGGTGAAGAGGTTGAACGGCGTGTACTCGCCGGTCAGCAGCACCGGTGGGCCTTCGGGCAGCGGGCCGGCGAGGAAGGGCGGCAGCTGTTCGAGCAAGTGCGCGGGCAGGCCGGTGCGCTGCTGCCGCTGCACGCAGCGCGCGCGCTGCGCGGCGATGAAGTCGGCCCAGCGGGGTGCCGCCGCGGCGGCCGCCGCAGCCACCGGCAGCGCATGAACCTCGGCGGCCAGGGCGCCGATCTCGTGCAGCAGCGCGCAGCGCTCGGCCTCGCTCATGCGCGGCCAGCTGGCGGTGAGCGGCTCGCCCGAGAGTTGCGTCATCACCAGGTACGGCCAGCCGTCGCGCTGGCCGTCGGCCAGCAGCTGCGGCGTGGGCACGCGCAGCCGGCCGTGCAACTGCTGCAGCATCGCGTGCTCGAACTCGAAGTGGTCGCGCAGGAAGGGCGGGTAGACCTTGAGCACACGGTCGCGGTCCAGTCGAGCTACCAGAACGGTGCCCGAGCTCTCCTGCACCAGCTCGCCGCCGCCGTGCGAGCGCCCGATGTCGGCCAGCGCGTCGCGCCACGCCGCGGCGTCGTCGTGCAGCGCGTCGAAGGTTTCGGCCGTGGGTGCGGCGGGCAGCCTCATCGTCGACCCAAGCCAGCCGGGCGGGAGCCGCGCGCCGGCCTCGAGCGGGCAACCGATCCGGGGTGGGCCGTCCGTGCCGCCGCGCTACGCCGTGCCGCGGGCGCCGGATGCGCGTGCAATCCCTCGTCGCGCGGTCGCCTCCAGGTTGGCCGTCTCCGCGTACATCCCGGTACGGCGCGGATGGCTGCGCCGTCGACTGCCACCTCACCAGGAGACTCGATCATGAACAAGCGTGAGTTGTTTGCCGCCGCGCTGGCGGCCGGCTTCGGCGCGATTGCCGCCACGGCGCGGGCCGAAGGCCCGGACGACATCTCGTTCAGCGGCATGTGGGACATCTGCGACAGCAACAAGGACGGCACGGTCAACAGGGCCGAGTTCGTGGCCGCGATGGGCAAGGCCTACGACGCGCACATGAAGAAGATGAAGTCCAAGCCCGACGCCGCCAAGATGATGAAGGGCGACGCGCTCACAGCCGACGGGCTGCGTGCGCTGTTCCGCGCCACCTACCCCGGGCCGTGAGGCGCCCGGCGCCGACCGCCGGCGCGGGCCGGGGTCGGCGTGGTTCGGCCAGGTCTAGGCTCGCGCCGCCTTCAGCCGCTCGTTCTGCGGGAACATGGCGCGCTTGGCCTCGTCGTCCATCTCGGCCTTGAAGGCATGGCGCTCGCGCAGCGCGTTCACGCGTTGCACCGCGGGCCGCGCGTTGATGGCATCGAAGTGCCGCTTCACGTTGGGCAACTTCGCCCACGCTCCATCACCCAGCACGAAGGGCAGCGCGCGTGCCCAGCCCCACACGGCCATGTCCAAGAGCGTATAGCGGTCGCTCACCATCCACGACTTGCCGGCGAGGTGGGCTTCCAGGATGTTCCAGTGCCGCCAGGCCTCGAAGTCGTAGCGGTTGACGGCGTAGGGCACCTTCTCGGGCGCGTAGTGGTTGAAGTGCACGCTTTGGCCCGAGAACGGCCCGATGCCCGAGGCGGTGAACATCAGCCACGAAAGCATGGCGCCGCGGTCGGCTGCCGCGGGCAGGAACTGGCCGGTCTTCTCGGCCAGGTACAGCAGGATGGCGCTGCTGTCGAACACCGTGGCGGCGCCGTCGACGATCACCGGCACCTTGGCATTCGGGTTCAGCGCGGTGAACGCCGGCGCATGCTGCTCGCCCCTGCGGGTGTCCACCGGAATGGCCTCGTAGGGCAGGCCGGCTTCCTCGAGGAACAGCGCCACCTTCATCGGGTTGGGGGCGAGGGAGTAGTGGAACTTCAGCATGCGTGGTCCTGGCTGGGGGGTAGAAGGCGCCGATTGTGGGGTGCCAGCGCGCGGTGCGCTCAATCGCCGTACCGCCGTCCCAGCACCAGCAGTTCCGGCGTGCCGATCACGGCATTCAGGCCGTCGAAGTCGAGCATGCGCTCGCGCCACGGCCCGGTGCCGCCATGCTGCGCGAGGCTGGCGTAGTAGCCCTGCAGCGCGTGCGCGAGCGCGCGCACCGTGCCGCCGGGGAAGATGACCAGCCGAAAGCCCATCGCGCCCAGTTCGGCGGCGGTGGCCAGCGGCGTGTGGCCGCCTTCCACCATGTTGGCCAGCAGCGGCACGCGTGCGGCAAGGCGGGCGCATGCGGCCTGCATCTGTTCCCGCGTGCGCAGCGCCTCGATGAACAGCACATCGACGCCGGTGGCAAGGTAGGCCTCGGCGCGCTCGAACGCCGCATCGGGGCCCTCTACCGCCAGCGCATCGGTGCGCGCGAGGATCAGCGTGTCGGCGCTGGTGCGCGCATCCAGCGCGGCGCGCAGCTTGCCGCACATCTCGGCCGCGCTCACCACGCTCTTGCCTTCCAGGTGGCCGCAGCGCTTGGGAAAAGTCTGGTCTTCGAGCTGGATCATCGCGGCGCCGGCGCGCTCGAAGGTGCGCACCGTGCGCTGCACGTTCAGCGCGTTGCCGAAGCCCGTGTCGGCATCGACGATGACCGGCGTGCGCACGCGCTCGGTGATGCGCGCCAGCACGTCGGCCACTTCGCTGGCGGTGCTCAGGCCCACGTCGCTGCGGCCCAGCGCCGTGTAGGCGATGCTGGCGCCGCTGAGGTACAGCGCTTCGAAGCCGGCCTGCTCGGCCAGCAGGGCCGAGAGCGCGTCGTACACGCCGGGCGCGAGCAGCGCGCCGGGTTGGGCGAGGCGTTCTCGCAGGGTGGGCATGGCGGGCGCCTCCGGGTCCGGGGTTCGACGAGCGGGTCGGGTTGTTCTGTGCGCTTCGGTCACGCGCGGCGGGCAAGCACCCCGGCGATGGTGCGCGCCGCGATGAAGCCGCCGGCCACCGCGCTCAGCAGCCCGTTGCCGCTGAGGTAGCCCCACACCGCGTTGCCCGACACGCCGCGCGCCGCGCCGCCGCCGGCCAGCAGGTTGGGGAAGGGCGCTCGGTCGGCTGCACGCAGCACGCGGCACTGCGCATCGATGTCCAGGCCGCCTTGCGTGTGGAACAGCGCGCCCGTCACCTTGATGGTGTGGAAGGGCGCCGCGAGCCTCGTGGCCGCCAGCGTGGCGTGCAGGCGACTCGCGTCGCAGCCGATGATCGCGGCCACCGCTGCGGCGTCGGCCGCGTCGTGCATGGCGCCGGCGGCCTCGGCGGCGACGAAGTCGGGGAACCTGCGGCCCAGCGCCAGCAGCCGATCATCGAAGACGTTCCACGCCACGCCACCCGGCTGCGCGAGCACCTGCACGCTGGCTTCGGAGTAGCCGGCCGTCTCGTCGTGGAAGCGTTCACCGCGTGCGTTGAGCTGGATGCCGCCATCCATCATCAGCGCCCAGGTGATCAACGCACCTTGCGGCACCGCCCAGCTGCCGTGGCCTTGATAGCCGCCGAGGTCGGCCAGCGCCGCGCCGAGCTCGCGCCCCCACGCGATGGCGCTGCCGTCGTTGCCGGCGTGGCCGGCAAAGGTGGCCTCGCGCATCTCGGGCAGCAGCTCGCGCACCATCGCCGCGTTGCCGCCGAAGCCGTTGCAGGCCAGCAGCAGCGCGCGGCAGGCGATGTGTTCGATGCGGCCGTCAGGGCGTGCGAAGCCGATGCCAAGCACGCGGTCGTCGGCATCCGCCCACAGGTCCACCACGCGAGCCCGCGTGACGAGCATCGCGCCGGCGGCGGTGGCCGCCCGCTCCAGCGCGGTCACCAGCGCGGCGCCGGTGCGCTCGCGCAGCGCGTGCATGCGCCGGCGGTGGTGGCCGGGGTAGAGGAAGCCGTCGAGCAGTTCGAACGCCAGGCCGTGCCGTTGCTGCAGCGCGTCGAGCGCCGGTGCGATGGCCTGCGTGTAGGCGCCCACCAGGTGCGGCGCGGCGGTGCCGCGGGCCTTGCCGTGGATATCGGCCGCAAGGGCCGCGGGCGAGTCGTCTTCGACACCGGCGGCGTGCTGCACCCGCGTGCCGGCCGCCGGGACGAAGCCCGACGACAGCGCGGTGCTGCCTTGCGGTGTGGCATCACGTTCGAGCAGTGCGCAGTCGATGCCCGCTTCGCGCAGGAAGATCGCGGCGGTGAGCCCGCACGCGCCGGCGCCGACGATGGCCACCGGCACCTCGGTGCTGCCGGCGGGCATCGAGTGCGCGCGCACGATGCGCAGCGTGGTCGCCGGGCCGGGGTTCACGCCAGCGTCGGCCATCGGGTGATCGGGCGGGTTCGGCGGCCGAGGCGGCAGAAGTGCATGCAGCGGCCCACTGCCAGTGCGCTCAGGCCGTGGGCCGATGCAGGTAGCGCCCGATGGGCTTGCCGAGTACCTGCCCACCTTGGTAGATCTTGTGCCCGCGCAGGAAGGTGCTTTGCACCTGCGCCGAGAGTTCCAGACCCTCGAACGGCGTGTAGCCCTGCGTGCTGGGCGATTCGGCGGCGCGGATGGTCCACGTGCGTGCGGGGTCTACCAGCGCGATGTCGGCATCGAACCCCGGTGCGATGTCGCCCTTGGTGTTCAGGCCGTAGCGCTGCGCCGGGTTCCAGCTGGTCACACGTGCCATGTGGTTGTAGCCCATGCCGCGCCTGGTGCCTTCGCTCACCAGCGCGGGCAGCAGGTACTCGGTGCCGCCGAAGCCGCTCTTGGCCAGCCAGATCTGGCGGCCGAAGTAGCGCTTGGCGGGCTCGGGCACCTTCATCTCGTGGCGGCAGCAAGCGTGGTCGCTGACCACCCAGTCGAGTTCTCCGGCGAGCAGCGCGTGCCACAGGAACTCCACGTCTTCGCGCGGGCGGATGGGCGGATTCACCTTCGCAAGTTCCGCGGCGGAACTGGTGATGTCCAGCATCAGGTGGCCGATGGTCACTTCGCGCTTGAAGTCGATGTGCGGGAAGACCTCGCTCATCGTCATGGCCGCCTGCACCGCCTTGCGTGAGCTCAGGTGCAGCAGGTTGATGTTGGGCAGCGCGGTCTCGTTGGCCAGGTAGGCTGCGGTGAACACCGCCAGGCCTTCGCTGTGCGGCGGGCGGCTGGCGTGGTAGGCGGCCAGGCCCTTGGGTGCGCTCTTGCGCTTGTCGCTTTCGACCAGCCGGGTGTAGGCGGTCATGATCTCCGCCGTCTCGCAGTGCAGGCTGAGCGACACCTGCCGCGCCGTGGCCGCCGGCAGCGCCTCGCGCGCGGCCTGCAGCCCGCGCATGATGAACTCGAAGTGCGCGACATCGTAGCGTTCGTCGTCGCCGATCATCAGGAAGCTGCGCTGCGCGTTGCTGGCGCCGTGCAGGCCGTGGCTGCCATAGAACATGAAGATCTTGAAGCTGGCCACGCCGTGCTTGTTGATGAGCATCGGCAGCTCGTCGATGTGCGTGCGGTCCATCGGCGCGAGGTGGAAGCCGTAGTCGACGTGGAAGCGGCCCTTGGCCTGCGCCAGCACCTCGGGGAAGAAGGTGCGGTACGGCCCGCCCTTGTTGAGGTAGTACTGGCCGGTGCGGAAGTAGTTGAGCGAACTCGTCACGCCGCCCATCGCCGCGGCGCGGCTTTCGGTGACGGCGTCCTCGGCCAGCGGGTTGTAGATGCCGGCGTGCATGTGCGCATCGACCACGCCCGGGAACGCGAGGTGCCCGCGGCCGTCGTGCACGGCCTTGGCGCGTGCAATGTCGATGCCCGCAGCGACCAGCGCGATCTTCTCGCCGGCAATCGCGATGTCGGCCTCGTGCACCACGTTGCCGTGCGGGCGCACCACGCGCACGTTCTTGATGACGAGGTCGAATTCGGGGGTGCCGTTCCTGGCTCGTTCGCTTTTTCGCTTCATGCAGGGGTCTCCGGGCGGAATCGCCGCCTGAGTTCGGGAAGCAGGCCGCCGGCTTCGATGCGTTCCAGCAGGAAGCCGGGAATGGGGTCGGTGTCGAGTGTGACGCCGCCGGCAAGCATGATCTTGCCGGCGCGTGCGTCGAAGTTCAGCGGCACGCCGTCGGCGATGTCCAGCGCCCGGGAGCAGGTGAGCAGCAGAAGCCCGACGTTGAAGGCGTTGCGGAAGAAGAGGCCGCTGTAGCTGGGCGCGATGACCGCCGCCACGCCCAGCTGCACGAGCACGCCGGCGGCCTGCTCGCGCGAGCTGCCGATGCCGAAGTTGGCGCCGGCCACGACGACGTCGCCCGCCCGCACGCGGTGGGCGAACTCGGGGCGCACGGCTTCGAGGCAGTGCCGGGCGACCACCTCCAGCCGGCCGTCTTTCATGGCGTGGCCGGGGGCGAGCTGGTCGGTGTCGATGTCGGGGGGGAGGCGCCAGGTGCGCATTTCTTGGTGCCGTTGGGTTGGCGTCAGCTGGGTTCAGCTTTCGGAGGTCTTGGCGGCAAAGGGCTGTGCCGGCCCGGTCCGGCGCTTGGCTGCGGCGCAGATGCGCGCCGCACCGAGCCCGCACCGCCCTTTGCGGCAGACGAGTGGGGCGTTTGCAGCCCTGTACTCCGCGGCCTTGCCCGCCACCACCTGCCCAACAGACAACCAGGAGCGCCCATCAAGCCAGCACCTCCCGCGCATCCGCAATCACCCCACGCAGCGCCGAAGCGGCCACCGTGTACGGCGAGCCGAGAAACACCTGCGCGGTCGCCGCGCCCATGCGGCCCTTGAAGTTGCGCGCCGTCGACGAGATCACCGTCGCGCCTTCCGGAATGCGGCTGCCGTAGCCGGCGCAGGCCCCGCAACTGCTGGGCAACACGCTGGCGCCCGCGTCGACCAGCATTTTCATGATGCCCTCGCGCTCGGCGGCCTCACGATCTTGCGCCGAGGCGGGCGCCACCATCAGCTGCACACCGGCCGCGACGCGGTAACCCGCCAGCACGCGTGCCGCGGCGCGCAGGTCGTCGAGCTTGGCGCCGGTGCAGGCGCCGATGTAGGCGATGTCCACCTTCGTGTTCAACACATCCGACACCGGCCGCACGTTGGCCGGGCTGTGCGGCAGCGCCACCTGCGGTTCCAGCGTGCTGGCGTCGAACGCGTGGCGGATGCCCGGGGCGCCTTCGTCGCTGTGCCAGGGTGCGATGTCGGCCTCGGCCAGCGGGACGCCGTGCGCGGCCAGCCAGGCCTGCGTCGTGAAGTCCGGTGCCACCAGCCCCACCTGCGCGCCCAGCTCCGCGCTCATGTTCGCCAGCGTCATGCGCTCGGGCATCGAGAGTGCGGCCACCGCCTCGCCGCAGAACTCCAGCGCCTGGTACTGGCCGCCGTTCATGCCGTGGCGGCCCAGCATCTGCAGCACCATGTCCTTGGCGCTCACGCCGTCGGCCAGGCGGCCGATCCAGCGCATGAAGATGGTGTGCGGCACCTGCACCCAGATCTCGCCGGTGGCGACCACGCCCACCATCTCGGTGGCGCCGATGCCGAACATGTAGGCGCCGAACGCGCCGCCGGTGGGCGAGTGCGAGTCGCCGCCCACGGCGAACAGGCCCGGGCGCAGGTGCCCGCCCTGCGGCAGCACGACGTGGCAGATGCCCACGCTGTCGTGCACGTGCGGCAGCTGCTGCTGGCGCGCCCAGTCGCGCGTGAAGCGCACGATCTGCCGCGAGGCTTCGTCGGCCTCGGGCACGAAGTGGTCGATGACGAGCACCACCTTGCGCTTGTCCCAGATCGGCGCGCCGATCTCGGCCAGCATCGGCGCCAAGCGCCGCGGGCCGCTGGAGTCGTGGAACATCGCCAGGTCGACGCGGCAGTTCACGATCTCGCCGGGCACCACATGCTCGCGGCCGGTGGCGCGCGCCACGAGCTTCTGCGCCAGCGTCATGCGCGGCGCGCCGGGAGCCGGCTGCACGCGCTGCGGTGCCGATTCGTCGAGGGCGCCGTGGATGGAGGTGCGCATGGGCGATCAGGCGATCAGGAAGGCTCGGCGCAGGGCGGGCTGCAGGCGGCGCGGCCACTACAGGCCGAGATAGGCGCGCTTCAGCCCGGGGCTGGCCAGCAGCGCCTCGGGCTTGCCCTCGAAGCGGACGGCCCCGTTCTCCAGCACATAGGCGCGGTCGGCGATCTCCAGCGACTGGCCGACGTTCTGCTCCACCAGCAGGATGGCCAGCCCCTGCGCGTGCAGCCGCTTGATCAGCGCGAACAGCTCCTCCACCAGCAGCGGCGACAGCCCCAGCGACGGCTCGTCGAGGATCAGCAGGCGCGGTTCGGCCATCAGGCCGCGGCCGATGGCCAGCATCTGCTGCTCGCCGCCGCTCATCGTGCCGGCCAGTTGCCGCGTGCGCTCGGCCAGCCGGGGGAAGATGCCGAACACGCTGTCGAGATTGGCGGCCCGGCGCGCCCGCGCACGCGCGAAGCTGCCCAGCTCCAGGTTCTCCTGCACCGTGAGGTTAGGAAAGATGCGCCGGCCCTCGGGCACCTGGATCAGCCCGGCCTGCACCATGCGGCGCGCCGGCGCGCCCGTGTGGTCGGCGCCGTCGAAGCCGACGCGGCCGGCGGTGGGCGCGACCAGGCCGCACACGGTGTTGTTGAGCGTGGACTTGCCGGCGCCATTGCTGCCCAGCAGCGCCACGATCTCCCCGGGCTGCACGCGCAGGCTCACGCCGCGCAGCACCTCGACGCGGCCGTAGCCGGCGCGCAGGCCCTGCACCTCCAGCAGCGCGGGTGCCAGGGCAGGGGCGGTGGCAGGCGCCAGCATGCTCATCTCGCGCCGGTTCACGCCGCCTGGGCCCGCAACCGCGCCGCCGTGCCGTGGCCGAGGTAGGCCTCGATGACGCGGGCGTCGCTGGTGATGTGCGCCGGCGTGCCCTGGGCGATGAGCTGCCCCTGGGCCAGCACCCAAACGTGCTCGGCGAGGTTCATCACTGCCTGCATCACGTGCTCGATCATCAGCACCGTGGTGGTGGGCCCGCCGCCGCCATCGGCTGCGCGCGGGTCGTCGCTGCCGTGCACGAGCGAGCGCACCACGGGCACCATCTCGGCCACCTCCTGCGGGTTCAGGCCCGCCAGCACCTCGTCCAGCAGCAGCAGCTTCGGCCGGGTGGCCAGCGCGCGCGCCAGCTCCAGCCGCTTGCGGCCGGCCACGGTCAGGTCGCCGGCGGGTTTGTCCAGGTGCGGCGCGAGGCCCACGCGCTCGGCCACGCGCTCGGCAGCGGCCAGCGCGGCGTGGCGGTTGGGTTCGTGCAGGTGGGCACCGACGGCGATGTTCTCGCGCACCGTCTGCGCGGCGAACGGTTGCACGATCTGGAAGGTGCGGGTCATGCCGGCGCGCGCATTCAGGTGCGGCGCGCGGCCGGTGATGTCGGCACCGGCGAAGACGACGCGGCCGGCATCGGGCTTCAGGAACCCGCTCATCAACGCGAACAGCGTCGTCTTCCCGGCGCCGTTGGGGCCGATGAGCGCGGTGAGCGTGCCCGCGCGCACCGTGAGGCTCACGTCTTGCACCGCGCGCAGGCCGCCGAAGGCGCGCGACAGGCCTTCGATGCGCAGCAGCTCATCAGACACGGCCGGCCTCCGCGTCGTGCTTGGTGGCGGGCGGCAGAGCGGGTGACGACGGGACGGCGCGGCGCGACCCGCCGCTCCACAGTGCCCGCACGGACTGGGCCGTGGTGACGAGCCCGGCCAGGCCCCGCGGCATGAACATCACGATGAGCACCAGCACCCCACCGTAGATCACCATGTTCAGCCCGGGCAACTGGCCGAACAGGTTGCGCGTGAGGTCGGCCAGCGTGTGCAGCGCCACCGCGCCGAGCACCGGCCCCCACAGCGTGCCCATGCCGCCGACGATGGCCGCCACCAGCGCTTCCACCGAGACATGCGGGCCGAAAGCGATGGCCGGGTCGATGTACTGGAACACCTGTACGTAGAAGGCGCCGGCCGCACCCATGAACGCCGCCGACAGCGTGATGGCGCCGCGCTTGGCCGCTTGCGGATCGACCCCCACCGCGCTGGCGGCGTCTTCGTTGTCGCGCACGGCCATCAGGCCCGCGCCGAAGCGCGAGTGGCGGATCCACGCGGTGACGAGTGCCGCGGCGGCGACGAAGGCCAGCATCAGCACGATGTAGCCCTTGCGCGAGCCGAACTGCAGGTTGCCGAACGACTCGTTCAGCGGCAGCATCATGCCGACGCCCGCGCCGGTGAATCCCACCGAAACGGCGCCGATGCGGAAGACCTCGGCGAAGGCCAGTGTCACGAGCGCGAAGTACGAACCCTTGAGTCCGTAGCGGAAGGTGAGCGCGCCCACCGCCAGGCCGACCGCGGCGGCCGTGCCGATGGCCAGCGCGAGAGCCAGCCAGGCATTGGCGCCGTGCGTGACCTGCGCGATGACCTGCGTGTACGCGCCGACGCCGAAGAACAGTGCGTGGCCGAACGAGAACTGCCCGCCGTAGCCGCCGAGGATGTTCCACGCTTGCGCGAGCAGCGCGCCGTAGAGGGCGAGCATGATGAAGGTGAGCCAGACGCCGCTGTTCAGGGTAGCGGTGAGGGCGAGCACGACCAGGGCGAAGGCGCCGATCTGGGTCAGGTCGCGCTTCATGATGTGGCCACTTCTGCTGGCGAGGGCGGTGGCGCGTCGACCGTCGACGGTTGGAGGTGGTGGCGGGCAAGGCGCAGGGCGGGGCGGCTGCGCGGCTTGGATGCGGCGGCCCCGCTGCGCGGGGCTGCCCTGCGCTGCTCAGAACTCGGGGCCGCTACGCAAGGCAAGCTTGCTTCGCGGAGCCGCTCACGCGGTCGACCCCGAGTTCTTGCGCTGCTCGGCGCCGCAAATGCGCCGCGCAGCCCCGCGCAGCGGGGCCGCCGCATATGACCCCGCGGGCCCTGCCCCCCTGCGGCCGAGCCGCCACTACCTAGGTAGGACTGGACACCCACCAGCACCAGCCTTACGCCCGAGCCACGAACAACCCCCGCGGCCGAGGCGCCGCCACCTTCGAAGGACTGGCCAGACTCCCGCATCAACCTCACGCCCGAGCCCCAAATAGCCCCTGCGGCCGAAACAGCAGCACCGCGATGAAGATCGCGAAGATGCCGATCTGCCCCAGCGACTCACCCAGCAGCAGCCCGCACAGCGACTCGACGACGCCAATCAGCAGCCCGCCGATCAAGGCCCCGGTGAACGAACCCATGCCTCCCAGCACGACGATGGTGAACGCCACCAGCACGAACCCCGACCCGACCTGCGGATTGACGTAGTACGCCGGCAGGAGAAAACACGCGGCCGCGCCGAGGCACGCCAGCCCGATGCCGAAGCTCATCGCATACACGTGATCGACGTCGATGCCGACCAGCCGCGCCCCATGCTTCTCCTTGGCCACGGCGCGGATCGCCCGCCCGAGGTCGGTGCGATGCACCACCGCCAGCAGCACCGCCGAGGCGACCAGCGCGCCACCGAAGGCCACCAGCTTGGGCAGCGCGATGAACGCCGGCCCGATCTGCACGGTGGCGAGCGTGTAGGCCGTTTCGATGGTGCGCGTGTCGCTCTTGAAGAACATCAGCGCCAGGTTCTCCAGCACGATCGCCAGGCCCAGCGTCACCAGCAGGATGTTCTCGTCCTTGCCGTGGCTGGCGCGGTTGATCACCACGCTTTGCAGCGCGTAGCCGAGCACGAACATGCCCGGCACCAGCAGCGGCAGCGCCAGGTACGGGTCCAGGCCGAAGTGCGCCTTCAGCAGGTACACGGCGTACAGCGCCACCATCAACGCCGCGCCGTGCGCGAAGTTGATGATGTGCAGCACGCCGTAGATCAGCGTGAGGCCCAGCGCGATCAGCGCATAGACCGCGCCCGTGGTCAGCCCGTTGAGGACCGACGGGAAGAGGATGCCGGAGTCGAGCATCGGCGCGCTTGCATTGCGAGGCCGGAGGGATCAGGCCCGCAGCGGGAAGATCGGCTCGGCTTCGCGGTAGTCGCGCGGCACGATGACGCGGATGTCGCCCTTGATCACCTGCGTCATCAAGGGCTGCGCGCCCTGGTTCTGGCCGTTGACGAACCTGGTCGGGCCGTAAGGCATCAGGTGGTCGGCGAAGCTGCTCGACTCCAGCGCCGCGGTGATCGTCGCCCGGTCGGTGCTCTTGGCACGCTCGATCGCATCGGCCAGCAGCCGCACCGCGGTGTAGGTCATGAAGACCTCGTAGGTGAAGAACAGCCCTTTGGCCTCCACGCGCTTGCGCAACGCCGCGCTGCGCGGATCCTTCGGGTTGAACCAGTGGTTGCAGTCGATGATGCCATTGGCGGCATCGGGGAATTCCTTCAGGAACCTGTAGCTCGAAGCCGCGCCGCCCAGCACGCTGTAGATCGCCTTGGGCAGCACCTTCTGCTGCTGCATGGTGCGCACCAGCAGTGCGTACTCGTTGTAGTAGTTGGCCGGCACCACGATGTCGGGATTGATCGACTTCATGCGCAGCACGATGTTGTTGAAGTCGCGTGTCGGGTTGGCGTGCTTGATGACCTCGGCCACCTCGAAGCCGAAGGTCGGCAGCTTGTCCTTGAGCAGGTTGGCGGTACCGGTGCCGAAGAGGCTTTCCTCGTGGATGATCATCACGCTCCTGGCCGGCTTGCCGGCCACCGTGTTGAGCACGCCGAGGTTGTTCACCGCCACCTGCGCGCAGGTGCGGTAGCCGGGGCCGAAGCGGAAGGTGTTCTTCAGCCCGCGCTCGACGATCTGATCGGCCACGCCCACGTCCACCACATGCGGCAGGCCGTGTTTGGCCGCGGCCTGCGTGGTGGCCAGGCAGATGGCGCTGGCGAAGGCGCCGACCACCGCCGAGCAGCCGGCCTCGGCCATCTTCTCGATCTCGGCGGCGCCGGCCTGCGGCGCGCTTTGCGCGTCGCCCAGCAGCACGTCGAGCTTGGCGCCGCCCAGGCTGCGGATGCCGGTTCGATTGATGTCTTCGATGGCCAGCAGCGCGCCCTCGCGGCACTGCTGGCCGCTGAAGGCGAGCGCGCCCGTCACCGGGTGCAGGATGCCCACCTTCACGGGCTTGGGCTGCGCACCGCCGGCGAACGGAACGGCGAGGGCGGCGGCAGCGGCGGAGTGCTGCAGGACGCGGCGGCGGGAGATGGTCATCACGGGGCTCCTCTGGCTCATCGGGTGGGGTTCAGTGAAACTGCGCGTGCAGGGCCTTGCTGACCCACACCTTGGCGTCGATGCTGCCCACGCGCGAGAGCTGCATCTGGTACTCGTAGCGGTCGGGTCGGTACAGGCCGTGCAGCCATTGCACCGGCCGGCCGCGCGTGTCGTGGATGAGGCGCGTCACGGCCAGCAGCGCCGAGCCGACCGTCACTTCGAGCTCACGCGCCGCGTCGGCATCGGCCAGCCGGGCGCTGATGGTCTGCGTGGCGCGGCCGATGCGCACGCCGGCTTCCTCGAGCAGGATGAGGATCGGCTTCTTGGCCAGCTCGCGCTTGCCGAAGCCCTGCGCCAGCGCCGCGGGCACGAAGGTGGTGATGAGCGACAGCGGCCCCTCGCGCGTGCTGCGCACGCGGCGCGCCTTCTGCACCGGCGCGCCGCGATCGAGCCGCAGCGCCTGGGCCACCGCGGCCGCGGCGGGCACGGTGTGGCATTCGAGCACGCGCACCTTGGTGGCCAGGCCCATGGTGACGATGTTTTCCAGCAGGCCGGTGAGCTGGGCGCGTGATTCACCCCGCCTGGCCGCTGTTCGGGTGCGCGGCGGGGCCAGGTGGGCGGCCGGTGCGCGCGGCACGGTGCCGCGGCCCGGGGCGCGGTCGATCAGCCCCTCGGCAGCGAGCTGCGCGAGTGCCTTGCGCACGGTGATGCGCGCCACGCCGAACTGCCCGGCCAGCGCCAGCTCACCGGGCAGGCCAGCGGCGAAGCGGCCTTCGGCGAGCTGCTCGCGCAGCACGAGGTAGATCTGGTGGTATTTGGGCAGCGGCAGCGCGCCCACGCCGGAGACAGTCACGGCGCGACGCTAGGGCTGTCCTAATGTGCTGTCAATGGGACAAATGCAGATGGCTGGGTGGCCGTGCTTTGCGCTGACCAAACTGCTTTCGAGCCGGGACGCAGCCTGTACCGCATGTGGTGGCGGGATCGAGCCGATGGGGTGCCCTGCTCCGCGAATGTCCTCTTCTGAGGGCCTGGCTTCGCGAGGCCCTCAGATGCCCCCTTGATTTCGCTGCGCAGGGCACCCCATCGGCCCGATCCGGCATCGACGGTGGAAAGTCCACCGGCCGGGCCGCCACAGCGGTGCCCGCCAAGGCGGCTGGGTGGTCGGCGCAGCGAAATCAAGGGGGCATCGGGGGGACCTGCGAGCTTGCGAAGCAGGGCCGCCCGAAGAGGACATTCGCGGAGCCGACCACCCGGCCGCCTTGGCGCGCCACCACCGCGGCTGCGCCAACCGCTGCGGCCGCCGCCACCGCTGTTGCTGTCGCCACTGCTGCTGTCGCCGCGCCGCGTCGCGTCGCGGCCACGTGCGAGCGCAAAGGGTGACGCAGACTCAGAGGGGCAAGTGCCGGGCCGTGCCCGCAGCGGCGCCGACCAGCAGCACACGCAGCGCGCGGCTCCAGCCAAAGCCCTGGCGTTCCAGCTCGGCCAGCGTGCGCAGGCCATCGTCGTCTGGCGTGCCGGCGACGACGACCAGCGTGGTGCGCCGCGGCTCGAAGCCGGCCAGCGCCGCCGCGTGCCCGGCCTCGCCGGCGTCCGAGGCATCGGCCGGCTGAAGCGCCCGCCACCACGCCACGTCGGCCCACAGGGCCTGGGCACGGATGACCAACCGGCCCCCTGCGCTGGCATCGGCCATGCGCCAGGTGCCGTCGAGCTGCAGGGCGGCGCGGCGGGCGATCTCGAGGTCGTCCACCTGGTAGCAGGCGAAGGGCAGTTCGATGCGCACCGCACCGGACACCTCGGCCCAGTGCCGGTTGGCCGGCCCGGCGCCCAGGTGCAGCGCGGCGATCAACCGCTCGGTGCGAGGGCACCGGCGTGCCGAGACGGCGTGCGTGGGAATGGGGTGCAGACGGCGGGCGTCGAAGCGGCGCAGCAGGGGCATGGCCTGCACTCTATCGGCGAGCTGGCAACCACCGCTGCGTCGGGCGGCACGCCGGGGCGGCTTCGCTCCAGCGTCAGCGTGTTCGCGCGGGCGCAGCAGCGGATGTTGGTGCCGATGCGGTTGGCGATGTGGCTGGCGATGTAGTTGGCGATGTGGTTGTCGATGCGGATGCTGTTGCCGATGTCGTGGAGGCGCAGTTCACCTTCATCGGCAATGATGCCGGCGCGGCGCCACGCAGCACGCAGCGAAACGTAGGCCGCCGGCTGAACTCGTAGAAGTACAGGCCCATGGCCGCAGCGGGCCGGCCGGCGCTTTGGCACAGCAACGCTTCGGCGTTTGCGGCGGTGATGGCGAAAAGGTCCGCGGTGGTGCGGCCGTTGGGTGCCAGGGCCAGCGGCGTGCGCTGGATGCGGTCGGCGCGCGCCGTCACTTCCATCGCCTCGGTGGCCGCGGCGTCCTGATACAGCACGAGGTGCGCGCCCGGCGGCAGCGCCATCGGCTCGGTGGTTTCGTTGGTGAAGCGGACCTCGAGCGTCAGGGCATCGGCAAGCGACTGCTTCACCACGGCGCACGCGAGCCCGGGGCGCTCGGGCGGCTCGGTTGCCACCGCGGCCGTAGTGGCAAGCAGCGCGGCGACCATCCGGGGCAGCGACTGCCACCCCCGGCGTGAAGTCACCGTACCGGGGCGGCCACGGCGGCGGATGCCCAGGGCCTCGAATGCCGCCAGGCCGGTGGGCGTGGCGGCGAAGGTGTTGGTCTCGGTGGCGATGCCGGTGGTGAACACTCTCATCGGGGGGCCTGGGCCTTTGCTGCGCGTGTGCGACGCCGCGGCGAGGGCGAGTGCGCGCGGCCCATTGTGCGAGATGGGCTCGCTGCTGGCCGCCTGTACGCGGCACCGAGTGCCTGCGGGCGGGGCTCGCCGCGCGTGCCGCCGGCGCCCCGTTCGAGCAGATGCACAGCCCCTGCCGCTCCGCCCCGCGTTATGGTTCGCGCTTCCGAAAGAGCAGGAGACTCCCACATGAAGACCCGCGCCGCCGTCGCCTGGAAGGCCGGCTCGCCGCTCACGATCGAGACCGTCGACCTCGAAGGCCCTCGCGCCGGCGAGGTGCTGGTGGAGGTGAAGGCCACCGGCATTTGCCACACCGACGGGTACACGCTGTCGGGCGCCGACCCCGAGGGCCTGTTCCCCGCCATCCTCGGCCACGAGGGCGCGGGCATCGTGCGCGAGGTGGGAGCCGGCGTCACGACATTGAAGCCCGGCGACCACGTCATTGCGCTATACACGCCCGAGTGCCGCCAGTGCAAGTTCTGCCTCTCCCGCAAGACCAACCTGTGCCAGAAGATCCGCGGCACGCAGGGCCGTGGGTTGATGCCCGATGGCACTTCGCGCTTCAGCCTGAACGGCCAGCCGCTCCTGCACTACATGGGCACGAGCACGTTCGCCAATCACATCGTGGTGCCGGAGATCGCGCTGGCGAAGATCCGCGAGGACGCGCCGTTCGACATCGTCTGCTACATCGGCTGCGGCGTCACCACGGGCGTGGGCGCGGTGATCTTCACCGCGGGCGTGGAGGCCGGCGCCAACGTGGTGGTGTTCGGCTTGGGCGGCATCGGGCTGAACGTGATCCAGGGGGCCAAGCTCGTGGGCGCCGACAAGATCATCGGCATCGACGTCAACCCGGCGCGCGAGGTCATGGCGCGCCGCTTCGGCATGACGCATTTCATCAACCCGAAAGAAGTGCCCAACGTGGTGGACGCCATCGTGCAGCTCACCGACGGCGGCGCCGACTACAGCTTCGAGTGCATCGGCAACACCACGACGATGCGGCAGGCGCTGGAGTGCTGCCACAAGGGCTGGGGCCGCAGCATCATCATTGGCGTGGCCGAGGCGGGCGCGGAGATCAGCACGCGGCCGTTCCAGCTCGTCACCGGGCGCAAGTGGGAGGGCTCGGCCTTCGGCGGCGCGCGCGGCCGCACCGACGTGCCGAAGATCGTCGACTGGTACATGGACGGGCGCATCCGCATCGACGAGCTCATCACACACCGCCTGAAGCTGGAAGACATCAACGAGGGCTTTGCGCTGATGAAGCGCGGCGAGTCGATC
>JAEUPC010000078.1 GCA_016789865.1 Rubrivivax sp. | reverse complement strand
GCTCTTCAACCGCTTCGGCGAGCCCAACGTCAGCACCACGCTCATCTCGGCCGAGATGAACATCAGCCCGGGCAACCTGTACTACCACTACCCGGCCAAGGACCAGCTGATCAACGGCCTGTTCGACCGCTACGAGCGCGCACTTTCCGAGGTGCTGGAAGGCGCCGACGGCGTGGAGAACGTCGAAGACGCGTGGCTGCTGATGCACGTGCTGTTCGAGCTGATCTGGAAGTACCGCTTCCTCTACCGCGACCTCAACGACCTGTTGAGCAAGAACCGCCGCCTGGAAACGCACTTCCAGGACGTGCTGCAGCGCAAGGGCCGCGCGATGCGCGCGCTGCTGGACGGCCTGTCACGCAGCGGCGCCGCGCACCTCACCGGCGAAGCCGCCGCCCCGATGGCCACCGCGATGGTGGTGGTGCTGACGTACTGGCTGAGCTACGAATACGTGCGCGACCCGCGGCATGCGCTGGAACCCGAGAACTCGGCCGCGGCGCTGGGGCGCGGTGCGTACCACGCGCTGGCGCTGCTGCTGCCTCATCTCGATGAGGGGTCGCGGGAGCACTTGCGCGGGCTGGCGGCGGCGTATGTGTAGCCGTGGCCGCCCCCCGGCCACGGGCTCGGGACGCAAGCCCCCTCGGGGACTGACGGCCGCGTGCACGGCAATTTGCCGGACCCGGCGCGCTCAGGGCATCATCGGCTCCGTTGCAACAGGAGGACACCCCACCATGAAAAAGATCATCCTGGCCCTGACGGCTGCCGCCGCGCTGGGGGCCTGCAGCCAGCAGGCGCGTGAACGCGTGAGCGACCAGCTGGCCAACGAACTGCACACCAATCCGGTGCTCACCGTGCGCAGCGGCTTCATCTCGGTGGCGCCCGAGCCCATCGTGGTAAGCATGAAGGAACTGGGCAAGGGCCCCAATGCCAAGCCGATGACCTGGCGCCTGCCAGCGGGCCACCGTTTCGCCGCGGACAACGGCATCGAGATCCTCGGCGTGGTGGTCGACGGCCAGGGCAACCCCGTCAAGCCTGACCCGAAGGTTCTCAAGGACCCCAACCCGCGCATCAGCCGCGAGGGGCGTGCGGCGCTGAGCTGCCAGATCAACGACAAGGACCGCTCGCAGTACAGCTGCCGCTTCACCGACAAGGCAGTGATGGGGATCTACCGGTACAACATCCGGGCGGTGGACCCTTCGGGCAAGCCGGTCGAGTCGGACCCGAGCGTCTTTGCGATGGACTGACTCAACGCGTCAGAGTCCGAATGTGGCGGGCGAGCATCTGCCCCACTTCTTGAGGATCTGCCCGCCGCCCGACTGCCAATGAGGCTTCGAAGCGATCGGCTCCCAGTAGACGCTCTGCTGCCTGGACCCAGGGCCGTATGAACGCCTCGTCGTCGGGTTCGCGACGGGCACCAATCAGGGCTGCGCCGGCTTCTGCGGCGCCATAGAGGGCTGCACAACCCTCGGCATCCCCGGTCGCGGCGCGCAGCCCGGCGGTGGCGTCCAACAGCCCGTTGATGAGTGGCCTTGATCCGGTGGTGCTGGCTGCTGCCCTTACCTGTTCGAGCAACGCCGCCGCAACATCGAACTGTGCGGCGTTCACAGCGATCATGGCAAGGTTCAGGCGCGCCACGGCCTCGCTCTCCTGGTCGCCCAGCGATGTGAATCGGTCAACGGCCTCTTGGCACAGTTCGTGCGCCCGCACCAAGTTGCCGCGCGTGCGGTGGAGTTGAGCCAGCGAAGTAATCGCGACCGCGCGCTGCCTTTCGCGGCCGAGTTCGGCGGCGAGTCCGACGGCCGCTTCATAGACCTGCATTGCAGTGTCAAGCTCGCCTGTCGCGACAAGCGCCATGCCCAGCGGCGGCAAGACTGCTGAGAGCCGTTCCTGGTTCATGGTGGCGCGTGCGATCTCGAGGCTCTCCTCGAGGTATCGACGGCTAACCCCGTAGCGCCCGACGTAGTACGCCAGTTGGCCTGCATCACACAGCGCCCGACACCGGATGAAGGTCTGCTCACCGGGGCTGGTGCGACACAGTGCTTCTTCGGTGATTCGCAGGCCGAGGCTCAATAGCCCTCGTACGTGCCAGTAGATCTTGAGCAGAAACACCAGCCGCAGACCAGGTTCCAGGCACTCGGCATCCGCCCCGCACCAGGCGTGCGCGGCGAGCAGGTTGTCGCGTTCGAGATCCAGCTCGGCCAGACCGCTGGCCTGCTCGGGCCCAGCGAGCCTGCCGCGCATCTGATCGGAGAACTCGACATATTGCCCGACGTGCCGACGCCGCGTTGCGGCCTCGTCGCCCGCCTCGGCCAGCTTCTCAGCCGCATAAGCACGCACCGTCTCGAGCATCCGGTAGCGCCCGCCGTCCCGTTCCATCACCACCAGCGACTTCTGCACCAGTTGCGTCAGCAGGTCGAGCACCTCCGCCTCGTCGAGCGCGCCGCCCGCACACACCTTCTCCGCCGACTCCAGCGCCCACCCCCCGGCAAACACCGCCAGCCGCCGGAACAGCGTGCGCTCGGGTTCGCTCAGCAGCTCGAAGCTCCAGTCGATCAGCGCGCGCAGCGTGCGCTGGCGCGGCAGCACGGTCTGGTCGCCAGTCACCAGCAACTTGAAGCGGTCCTTCAGCCGTTCGGCAATCGTCTGCACCGACAGCGCGCGCGTGCGCGCAGCGGCCAGCTCCAGCGCCAGCGGAATGCCGTCCAGCCTTCGGCAGATGGAGGCCACGGCCGCGGCGTTGGCGGCGTCCAGGCGGAAGCTCGGCTGCACGGCGCCAGCGCGGTCCAGGAACAGGCGCACGGCGGCGTGGCGCCCCAGTTCGTTGAGGAGGCCGGGCCGCAGGGCGCGGCGGGCCACGCCTTCGCGGCCGTCGCGAACCGGCGGCACCGTGTCGGCGCCTTCCTCGTCGGCTGTGGGCACACCCAGCGTGGGCACCTGGTAGACGGTTTCGCCCGCCACCTGCAGCACGTCGCGGCTGGAGGTCAGCACGCGCACGCCCGGGCCGGCCTGCAACAGCCGCTTGGCGAGTTCGGCGCAGGCATGCACCACGTGCTCGCAGTTGTCCAGGATGACCAGGAGCGTCTTGTCGCGCACGTAGGCCAGCAGCGCCTCGGTGACGCCGGCGCCGCGCTCTTCCTTCACGCCGAGCACGCTGGCCAGCGCCTGCGGCACGAGCAGCGGGTCGGCCAGCGGGGCGAGCTCGACCAGCCACACGCCGTCTGGATACTCGTCCAGCAGCTCGGCGCCAAGTTGCACCGACAGCCGGCTCTTGCCGATGCCACCCATGCCCAACAGCGTCAGCAGCCGGGTCTTGCCGAGCAGGGCGCGCACCTCGGCCAGCTCGTGTTCGCGGCCGACGAAGCTGTTCAGCTGCTGCGCCAGGTTGTTGGGCGTGGCTTCGAGGGAACGCAGCGGCGGGAACTGCGCGCGCAGCGCCGGGTGCACGAGCTGCAACACCCGCTCGGGGCTGGCCAGGTCGCGCAGCCGCACGGTGCCCAGGTCGAGCAGCGTCGTGTCGGCCGGCAAGCGCGGCGCGGCGCGCTCGGCCACGGCCTGCGTCACCAGGGCCTGGCCGCCGTGCGCGGCGCCCATCACGCGCGCGGCGCGGTTGAGCACCGGGCCGTAGTAGTCGCCGTCGCGCGCTTCGCATTCGCCGCAGTGCACGCCGCAGCGCACCTTCAGCGCCAGTTCGCCCTCGGGCACCGGCGCGGCCATCGCCTGCTGCAGCGCCAGCGCGGCGCCTATCGCCTGGTGCGGGTGCTCGAAGACGGCGTGGATGCCGTCACCGGTGGTCTTGACGATCTGGCCGCCGGCGTCGATCACCGCGGCGCGGCTCGCCTGGTCGTGCCGCTCCAGCGCAACGCGCATGCGCCCGGGTTCGTGCTCCCAAAGGCGCGTGCTGCCTTCGATGTCGCTGAACAGGAAGGTGCGGAACAGGCTCGCGGTCGATGGCTCGGCACTCACGCCTGGTCTCGGGGCTGGCAAGGGATCCACGGGGACGCGTGGGCCGGATTGTGCGGCCGGTGCAGGGCCGGCCTTGAAAGTGGGCCGGCGGGCGCGGGCCCTGGTGGGTGAGCAGGCGCGCCCCGGGGCCGCCGTATGCTGCGCCCATGCCCACCCGGTTTCCATCGCTTCGAGACGACGAACTCCTGGCGCGGCTCGCGCCGCCCGCGCACCCCACGCGGCCGGCGGTGGTGATCGACACCGACGCCGCCAACGAGATCGACGACCCGTTTGCCATCGCCTGGGCGTTGCTGGCGACGCAGCGGCTGCGGGTGCTGGCGTGTTTCGCCGCGCCGTTTTCGTTCGAGTACCGCCGGCATGAGGCGCTGCGCGGGCGCATCGCGCGCGACACGCCTGGCGTGGCCACGGCCGAGGACCATGAGTTCCTGCGGCTGCACGGGCACAAGCTGGCCTTCTGGGAAGCCCAGGGCTGGGACCCGGCCACGCTGGCGCTGCCCTCGTTCTGCACGCCGGAACAGGGCATGCGGCGCAGCTTCGACGAGATCGTCAACGTGTACGCACTGCTCGGCCAGCCGCCCGCCGGCCGCGCATTCGCCGGCTCCACGCGCTACCTGCGGTCGTTCGACGAACCCGAGCCGAGCGCGGCCACTGCACGCCTGATCGAGCTGGCTGCCGCGCAGCCGGCCGACGAACCGCTGTACGTGCTGGCCATCGGCTGCCTGACCAACATCGCCAACGCGCTGCTGATCGAGCCGGAGCTCGTGCGCCGCCTCGTCGTGGTGTGGACCGCGGGCTACCCGAGCCACGCACCGCACGTCAACCGCGCCTTCAACCTGGAGCAGGACCTGCTCGCCACGCAGCTGGTGTTCGACTGCGGCGTGCCGCTGGTGTACCTGCCCGGCTACCACGTCGGCGCGCAATTGCGGCTGTCGCTGCCGGAGATGGAGCGCCACGTGCGCGGCTGCGGCGCCATCGGCGCGCACCTGCACGGGCTCTTCACGCACAACCCGCTGTGGCCGCTGGTAGGCATCGAAGGCGCCCAGGCGCTGGCGCCGTCGCGCGCCTGCAGCTGGGTGATCTGGGACCTCATCAACGTGGCCTGGATGCTCGCGCCCGAGTCGGTGCCGAGCGAACTGGTGCGCACGCCGCGCATCGGCGCCGACCTGCGCTGGCACGCCGATGCCGCGCGGCCATGGATGCGCGAGGCCCACGCGGTGCAGCGCGATGCGATCTTCAGCGACTTCTTCGCCTGCCTCGGGCGCGCGCCCTGATTTCGCCGGCGCGCCGTGCTGCGGCCGCCGACCTGTCGCGACGGCGCAAGCCGCTCGGCCGCCGCGCTGCCGCTCAGCCACTCAGCCGCTCAGCCGCTCAGCCGCTCAGCCGCTCAGCCGCTCAGCCGCTCAGTCGCCGCGCTGCGCCGCCACCGCGCCGAAGTGCGCCCGCAGCGCCTCGCACTCGTCGACGACGAAGGCCACGCCGCGCGGCGACAGGTACTCGTCGACGCGCCCGCGCACATGCGCCACCAGCGCGGCGTCGCTGCGCTCGGCCGACCAGTCCTCGCCAGCGGTCGCGCTGCGCGGCGCCTGGCCCGACAGCACGCGCCACTTGGCGCACCAGGTCACCGCCCACAGCCACATCGCCTCGCGCAGCGGCACGAGCCACGCCCGCCAGGGGTCGGCCACAGCGCCGGGCTCGGCCATCGCACGCAGCCAGCGCTCGCAGGCCTCGATGACCTGCGCCGGGCTCAGCTCGGCGCGGCTTTGCACGTCCCAGGTGGTGGAGGTGTAGAGCGTGGCATGCGCCAGGTCCAGCGGCGGGTGGCTGTAGCGCGCCTTCTCGAGGTCGACGATGACTGCTCGACCGGCCGGCGTGACGAGGAAGTTGCCCGGATGCGCGTCGAAGGTGATCAGCCGGCGCGGCGGCCGTGGCGGCTGCGCGAGCACGCGTAGCCAGCGCCGGCGCACATGCTCGATGGCATGGCGCACGCCGGGCGCCAGCGCGGCGGCATCGAGATGCACGGCCTGCGCGTCGATCTCGCGCGCCAGCGAGGCCAGCGCGTCCGGCTCGTCCTGCAGCGGCGCGCGCGCACCGGCCGGCGGCAGCGGCAGGCGGTGTATGGCCGCCAGCGCGTCCACCAGCGCCGGCAGATCTTCGGGCAAAGCGGCGGGGCGGCCTTCGATTTCCTCCACGAGCAAGGCACCGCGTTCGAGCGGCGAACCGGCCGCCGCCGGCACCAGGCGGCCGTGCAGGCGTGGCGCGTGGCCGCTGGCGGCGGCGCGTTCGAAGCAGGCCGATTGGTAGGCCAGGTTGGCGTGGGCCGCCAGGCCCATCTGGCTTTGCTTGGGCACGCGTGCCAGCAGGCCGCAGCCGACGAGCCGCACGTGGTCGTGCGCCAGGCCCTTGTCGGGCAGCCGCTCCAGCCGTGGCGGCGCGCTCGGCAGCCCGAGTGCGGGCGCGGCATCTGCCAGCGCCGCGCTCAGCGCCCGCAGCAGCGCATCGGCGTGCTCAGCCATGCGAATGCGCAGCGCCCGGCGGTGTGCCCCCGGGCACCGGCAGCGGCGCCAGCGGCTGCCCGGCCTCGGCCGACAGCGGCTGCGGCGCGGCCAGCCGCACCACCTGCCCGCCGCAGGCCTGCACGGCCGCGTCGGCATCGGCGCTGTCGTGCGTGACCAGCACCACCGGCAGCGCACGCCGGCGCGCGTGGTCGAAGACGTTGCGGCGGAAGGCTTCGCGCAAGTGCGCGTCGAGCTTGCCGAACGGCTCGTCGAGCAGCAGCGCGCGCGGTTCGGCCAGGAGCGTGCGCAGCAGCGCGACGCGCGCGCGCTGGCCGCCTGACAGCGTGGCCGGGTCGCGGTGTTCGAAGCCCGCCAGGCCCGCCTCGGCCAGCGCCGCCTGCACACGGCGCATGCGCTCGGCACGGCCGCGCACGGTGGCCGGCAGCGCGAAGGCGAGGTTGCCGCCGGCCGTGAGGTGCGGGAACAGCAGGTCGTCCTGGAACAGCAGCCCGAGCCGCCGGTGCTCTGGCGCCAGCGCCGTGAGTTCGTTGTCCCCGATGAACGCGCGGCCGTGGGCCGCGAAGGCGCCATCCAGCGTGCCGGCCAGCCACCCCAGCAGGCTGGATTTGCCGCTGCCGCTGGCGCCCATCACCACCAGGCACTGCCCGGGCTCGACCACGGCATCCAGCCGATCGACAAGCACGTGCCCGGCCACGGCCAGGTGCACGTCTTGCAGGCGCAGCGCCGCGGCGGGGGCCGTCGTCATGCCCAGCTCCGCCGGTGCGGCTGCATGAGGCGCGGCAGCGCCAGCGCCAGCGCGTAGGCGGCCAGCGGCAGCAGCGCCTGCAGCACCGCCCACACGCCGATGACGCGGCGGTCGGCACCGGCAGCCAGCGTCACCGCCTCGGTGGTGAGGGTGGCCACGCGGCCGGCGCCGGCAAAGAGTGTGGGCAGGTACAGGCCCACGCTCACCGCGCAGGCCACCGCCGCGGCCACCAGCACGGGCCTGGCCAGGATGGGCAGCTTCACGCGCCAGAACACGCGCCAGCGCGAGGCCCCCAGGCTGAGCGCGCTGCGCGTATAGCGCTCGTCGTAGGCGCGCCAGGGGTCGGCCAGCGAGAGGAAGAGGTACGGCAGCACGAAGATCAGGTGTGCCCACACCACCGCGGCCCAGGTGGCGTCGAGCCTGGCGCGCACCAGCAGCACCTGTGCGCCGAACAGGAACGCCACCTGCGGCACCAGCAACGGCAGGTACAGCGGCCAATACAGGCGCGCGTGCGCACCGCTGCCGCCGCCCGGCGGGCCGCCGCGGCGGTGCGCCTCGTTCTCCAGGCAGGCCACGCTGAGCAGCAGCGCGATCAGCGTGGAGACGCCGGCGATCGACAGCGTGGCCGTCAGCGGCCCGCTCAGCGCGTGCGCCTGCCGCCGCCAGTGCGCCAGCGTCCAGGCGGTGGGCAGCGCGTCGGGGTAGCGCCACTGAGCGGCCAGCGACCACAGTGCCATGCCGGCCAGCGACAACGCGGCCAGCGCCATCAGCCACGGCACGCTGCGGCCGGCGGCGGCACCCAGCGTGGCCAGCCGGCTGCGGCGCTGGCCGCGCTGCAGCCAGGCGCTGCCCCAGTGGCCGGCGAGCCACTCGGCCCCGCGCCACAGCGCGATGCTGGCGGCCACCACCGCCAGCAGCAGCATCGCCGCCGCCGCCGCCGGGAAGTACAGGCGCACGTCGGGGTCGCTGAACCAGCGCACCGCCAGCACCGCCAGCGTGGGCGGGTGGTCGGGGCCGAGCACCAGCGCCACGTCTACCACTGTGAGCGAGAAGGCCAGCACGGCGTAGATCGGCAGCCGCAGCTGCGGGTAGATCTGCGGCAGCACCACCTTCAGCGCGGCGGCGGCCGGCCCGTAGCCGAGCGCGCGCGCCGCGGCGAGCTGGCCGCGCGCGTCCACCTGGTTCAGCGCCGACAGCGTCATCAGCATCAGGTACGGCACCTCTTTCAGCAGCAGCGCGGCGATCAGCGGCCAGCCGCTGGCGTGGCCCACGGTGCTCACATCGGGCGGCAGCTCCCAGCCGGTGAGCCCCGGCGACACCCAGCGCAGCAGCCAGCCCGAAGGCGCAACGAGAAACGCCAGGCCGATGGCGATGGCCGAGTGCGGCGTGGCCAGCAGCGGCGCCACGCCGCGCGCCAGCTGCCGCGCCCAGGGTCGGTGGTGCACGAGCAGGCTCCAGCCGAGTGCGGCCCACACCGCCAGCAGCGTGGCGGCCCAGCCGGTGAACAGCGTGGTGGCCAGGCTCGTGCCGAACCCCGGCTGCGTGACGAGGCGCCGCCACGCATCGAGGCCGAGATCGTGCCCGCCGATCGAAGGCAGCCAGCCGAAGGCCGGCAGTGCCGTGCCCGCCAGCCCGGCAGCAATCGGCAAGGCGAAGGCCGCCAGCGTCAACGCCGGCGCCCAGCGCAGCAGCGCCGGTGGCCGCCGCGGCGCCGCCGGCGCGGCGGGCAGAGCCAGCGTGGCTAGCGGCTCGTGCGCCGCTGCCATTCGGCGGTGAGGCGGGTCATCCAGCTCGCGTGCGGCTCCAGCTGCGGCCGGCCCAGCTGCGCCGCGGTGGGCAGCGCCGGGCTGTCGGTGAGCTGGTCGAACAAGGCGCGCTGCGCGGCGCTGAGCTTGCCGCCGTCGAGCACATTGATGGCGCCGATGCTCTGGATGTCCTGCGCGCTGGCCTGCGTGGCCGGCTCCAGCAGGAAGTTGGCCAGCACCATCGCGCCTTCGCGCGCCCTGGCGTTGAACGGGATGGCCACGAAGCTGGTGTTGCCGATCGTGCCCTTGGCGAAGGTGAAGGTGCGCACGCTGGCCGGAAGCAGGCCCGCGCGCGAGGACACCGCGGCCTCGGCCGGGCTGAATGAGAGGGTGATGTCGATTTCGCCGTCGTTGAGCAGCTGGCGTTGCGCCGAGCCGTTCTCGGGGAACTGCCGGCCCTGGCGCCACAGGTGCGGGCGCAGCCGGTCGTACCACGCCCACAGCGGCGCGGCAAGGCGAGCAAAGCTCTCGTCAGTGGCCGGCTGCTGCAGCGGCGCGGCGTCGGGCACGAGGTCGACCAGCGCCTGCTTGAGGAAGGTGGCGCCGAGGAAATTGCCGACGTTGGGGTGCGTCAGGCGCCCGGGGTGGCGCTCGGCCCACGCCAGCAGGTCGGCGGCGTTGCGGGGCACCTCGGCCGCGGCCTTGATGCGCGCGCCGTCGTAGACGAAGACGATCTGCGCCATGCGCCAGGGCACGGCAAAGCCTTCCACCGGTGTCGTGAAGTCGATGACGTTGGAGCGCTTGTTCGTGGTGTCCACGTAGCGGTAGTTCGGCAGCCGCGCCGCCACCGGTCCGTAGAGCAGGCCCTGCTGCTTCATGGCCAGGAAGTTGGGGCCGTTGATCCACACGAGGTCGACGCTGCCGCCTTCGGTGCGGCCGGCGGTCTTCTCGGCCACCACGCGCGCCACCGCTTCGGCGGTGTCCTTCAGCCGCACGTGAACGACGTTGACGCCGTGGCGCGCCTTGAGTTCCTGGCCGGCCCAGGTGATGAAGTCGTTGGTCTTCTCGTCGCCGGCCCAGGCGTTGAAGTACACGGTCTGGCCACGGGCGCGTTCGAGCACCTGCTCCCAGGTGGCCGGCAGCGGCTGGGCGGCGGCCGGCAGCGGCGCGCCGAGGAAGATGCTGGTGGCCGACGCCAGAGACGCGAGAGAGAAAGCGAGCGCAAACCTGCGCGGCAGGTGGCGTCGGTCGGTCACGGGCATCCTCCGGTCGGTGTGGCTCGCACTCTACGCGAGAGGCGGCCCATTCGATGCGTCGCGCTGCGGCGCGCCGTTCTTACACCCAGCCGGCAGGCACGTGCACCAGGTCGGCCGGTTCGTCCACGTCGGCCAGGGGCGGCAGCTCCAGCACATGCGCGCCCAGGCCGGCCAGCCGCTGGCGGGTTTGCCGCATCACGTCGGCGGTGCTCCACGGCATGTCGCGAAAGAGCGCGTCCCAGGCCCGCGGCAAGGCGCGGCGGGCCAGGCCCGCGAGCACATAGCCGCCGTCCGGCGTGGGTACGAACACCGCGTCGGGCGCCTCCTTCCCCTTCAGCGCCGCGGCCGCGCGCACGAGCAGTGCCGCGTCGAGCGCCGGCGCGTCGGTGCCGAACAGCAGCACCGCCGGCGCGCGCGCGAAGGCGTTCTCGAACGCCGCAGCCATGCGCTCGCCGAGGTCGCCGGCGGCCTGGTCTTCCAGCCTCAGCCGCGGGTCACCAGCCCAGGGCGCGAAGGCCGGGTGGCGGGCATCGGGGGCGCAGCTCAGCGTCACCGGGCCGCAGCCCGCGGCCAGTGCCTCGCGCAGCGCGTGCGCGAGAAAGCGCCCGGCCAGCCGCGCCGCACCTTCGGCGCCGAGCGCCGGCACGAGCCGGGTCTTGGCCAGCCCCGGCACCGGGGCCTTGGCCATCACCACCAGCGCGACCGCCGCGTCGTCGTTCACCGCTTCAGCGGTAGGCGCGCGCCAGCCGCTCGGGGCTGGCGCCCAGCCGGTACAGCAGGCGCAGGCGCCACATCAGCACGATGGTGGTGAGCGCGCCGCGCTGGTCCCAGCGGCGGCCGGAAGTGACCACGCGCGCACGCAGGCACGCCGGTGCGCCGATGCGCTTCAGCCGCCGCGACATCTCCACGTCTTCCATCAGCGGCTGCTCCGGGAAGCCGCCCACCGCGGCGAAGGCACTGCGGCGCATGAAGATCGCCTGGTCGCCGGTGGCGATGCCGCTCAGGCGCGAGCGCAGGTTCATCAGCGCGGCCACCACCGGCAACCAGCGGCTGCGGCCTTCGATCTGCACGTCGAAGCGGCCCCAGGCGCGGCCGCCCGGCCCGAGCGCGTGGGCCACGTGGGCCAGCGCGGCAGCGGGCAGGCGCGTGTCGGCGTGCAGGAACAGCAATGCGTCGCCGCGGGCTCGCGCGGCACCGGCATTCATCTGTCGCGCGCGGCCGCGCGGGCCCTGCAGCACGTGGTCGGCCAGGCCGTCGCACAACGCCGCGGTGCCGTCGTGGCTGCCCCCGTCGACGACGATGATCTCGGCGCCCGCGGCGCGCAGCGGGGCCAGCGCCCGCAGGCATTCGCGCATACCCGCGGCCTCGTCGAGCACCGGCACCACGACGCTCACTGGGCAGGCTGGCTTGCCCGGTGCCAGGCGCCCGTGGCGGGCCAGCCCGCGTGCCGCGATTGGCGGGCGCGGCCAGAGCGGTGAAGGTGGCGAGGGTGTGGACGGTGCGGTCGTCACGTGCCACCGCCCGCCGCGCCGGGGTTGCCGGCCGGCGCATCAGGTGCCGCCGCCCGTGGCGGGCCCTTGAACATCGCCGCTTCGCGTTCGATGAGCCACTTCTTCAGCCCCAGCCCCCCGGCAGACGAGAAGCTGCCCAGCCTGCCGCCGCCGGCCACCACCCGATGGCAGGGCACCAGCAGCGGCCAGGGGTTGCGCGCCAGAGCCAGGTCGACCGCGCGCGCCGAGCCGGGTGCGTTCATGACCTGTGCCAGTTCTTCGTAGGTGCACACGTGGCCGGGCAGGACGCGCCGCGCCGCCTCGTACACCTTGCGCTCGAACTGGCCGATGCCGGCCCAGTCCAGCGGCACGCCGCGCAGGTCGGCCGGCTCGCCGCGCAGCAAGGCCTGCACCTCGCTCATCGCGCCGGTGACGAAGCCCGGCCACGGGGGCGGCGCGACCTCGCTGCCGCTTTGCCAGGTGAGCTGCTCGAACGTGGCCTCGCGGTCGACCGTGGGCAGCAGAAGCAGCGTTACCGCCTCGCCGCGCCAGGCGATGCCGCAGGGCCCGAGGAGCGTGTCGAACATGGCGCAGTGCCGCGGCGGCGGCAGCACGGCATCGTCGCCGAGGTCGAAGGAGGAGTCGTCCATCGCGATGCAGGTTTGTATCACCGGGGCCGATCTCCTTGCCCCGCCAAGCGGGAATCATCGGCCGGCCCCGGGGGCCGCGCGATGTTGCCGTGGCGGCGACTCCCGGTCCTCATCCCTTTGTGGGGGGGATGCGGCGCGCGCAGCGTCTCACACGCATTTGCGTTCGAAGACATGGAAAGGCCTTCGACGAGGTGGTGGCGCCGAGGATGCGGGGTGGTCGGCACCGCGAATGTCCTTGTTCAGCGGCCCAGCTTCGCTGGACCCCTGAATGCATCCTCCATTTCGCTGCGCCGACCCCCCCCCGCCGTCCTCGGTGGCACCTGGGTGGGTCTTCGTGGGCCAGGTCCCGACGCGGGTGCCGGATCGGGTCGATGGGGTGCCCTGCGCAGCGAAATCAAGGGGGCATGCGGGGGACCGGCGAAGCTGGGCCGCCGCAAGAGGACATTCGCGGAGCAGGGCGCCCCGGCGGCCCGATCCCGCCGCGGTCTGTTGCCCTGACCTCTTCGATCGATCGCGAAGCCGTATCAGCCGTCGAGGCCCAGCAGCCGCAGCGCCTGCGCATACGACTCACCCGGCGCGCGCACGTCGAACGCCACCGGCTGCATCCCCACGCGCCGCGCGCCTTCCACGTTGCGCGGCTGGTCGTCGACGAACACGCATTCGCTGGCATCGACACCGAGGCCTGCGGTCACGGCGGCATAGGCCCGAGGGTCGGGCTTGAGCACGCCGCTGTAGGTGGCGTCGACGATGAGCTCGAAGCGTGCCAGCAGCGGCAGCTTGCGGCGGAAATCGGCGCCGTAGAACAGGTCGAGCTCGTTGCTGAGGATGGCCAGGCGCCGGCCGGCGCGGGCGGCCGCGTCGATGGCCTCGATCGCCTCGGGGCGGATGACCGCGGCCGGGTCGGCGCCGCGTGCGCGCACCACGAACTGCTCCATGCGCGACCAGTCCTCGCCGACCATGCGCCCCACCTCGCGGGTGCGCGTGTGCCAGTAGTCGCGCTCGCTGATCTCGCCGGCCTGCATGCGCTGCCACAGCGCGTCGCCGGCGGGGTGCAAGGGCCCGCGCCAGGTGAGCGTACCCGGCGCGAGACCCAGCGCCCGCTCGGTGAGCTCGTGCGTCTCGAACAGCGTGCGGCTGATGACGCCGCCGAAGTCGAGCACGAGGGCTTGCGCGGGCATGTGGCGCGGGAGATGGTGGATGACGTGGGCGGGCGAGGCGATGCGGGATCACGGCCGCCCGGGCGGCACCGCGCCCTCGGCCACCCAGCGGTCGAACTGCGCCAGTGCCGCGGTGCAGAACGCCTCGTCGTTGATGTGCGCGTCCAGCTCGACCAGCACCGTGCGGCCGGTGACCGCGCTGCGCATCGCGCCAAGAAAGGCAGCAAGCCCTTCGGGGTCGTGCAGCGGCTGGCCGGGCTGGTCCCATTGCTCGATGCCGCGCGTGGGCAGCAGCAGCGTCACCGGCCCCGTCGCCGCGGCCAGCCGCGCGCCGATCTCGTGGGCGACATGCCGCCGCAGCGGCGGCGCGCTGGTGGCGCTGGCGATGAGCCGGTTGTGCACGTGCACGGCGCGCCCTTCCAGCGCTGCGGGCACCGGCTGCCAGGCCGGGAAGTCCACCATGTCCACCGCGCCCGGTGCCACGAGCTGCGGCGTGCCGCTGGCGCCGGCGCCGGTGAGGCGGTCGGGCCCCGAGGTGACGACCGAGCCGCCGAGGTGGTTGGCCAGCTCCTGCAGGCTGAAGTCCATCACCGCACAGAAGCGCCCGGCACGCGCCAGCGCCTCGAACGCGCGCCCGCCCATGCCGGTGGTGTGGAACACCGCAACTTCGTAGCCGCGCGCTTCCAGCGCCGGCTTCAACCGCACCATGTAGGCGAGGCAGCTCTTGCCCAGCGAAGTCATGCCCACCAGCGGCCGCTGCGTGCCGCCGATGCGCGGCGGCTCGGCGGCCAGCGCCGCACCCACCGCGGCGCCCGCGGCCTGCGCCAGCGCGCTCTTGCACAGGCTGTTCAGGCCATACAGCCCGCCGGCCCACAGCACCATGATGAGGTCGGGCGTGATGCGCTCGGGCGGAATCAGATGCGAGTAGGCGATGGTGGAGACCACCACCTTGGGCACACCCAGCGGAAGCGCCGCGGCGACATCGAACGCGAGGTCGGTGCCCATGCTGCCGCCCAGCGCCAGCAGGCCGTGGATGCGGCCGTCGGCATGCAGCTGCGCGGCCAGTGTGGCGGCGCCTTGCGCCATCAGCGTCATCGCGGAGTTTTCGTCGCCGCTGGCGATCACCGCCTCGAGCGTGGTGCCGGCCGCTGCGGCCACGGCGCGGTTGGCGATGTCCACCGGCGCATGCCCCGCGGCCAGCACGCCGACGTCCATCGTCAGCGGCTGTGCGCCCAGCGCGCGCAGGCGCTCTTGCAGGAAGACGATCTCGTCGCTCTTGGTGTCGGCCGTGCCGGCCAGCAGGATGAGGGGTGAGCGGGCCACGGTGTTCATGCGGCCGCCACCTCGTCGAACGCCGCTTCGAGCGTGCTGCACAAGAAGTCGAGCTCGGCTTCGCTGATGACCAATGGCGGGCTGAGGATCAGGTTCGGCCCCGACACGCGCACCATCAGCCCGCGCCGGTAGGCGGCGCGCGCCACGCGCGCGGGGATGTCGCTGGTCTTGGGCAGCGGCGTCTTCCTGGCCCGGTCGGCCACCATCTCCACGCCCAGCATGTAGCCCTTGCCGCGCACGTTGCCGACGAACGGCACGCGCTGCTCCAGCCCGCGCAGGCGCTGCTGGAACGCCGGGCTGCGGCGCGCCACGAGGCCGGGGATGTCGTCGGCGACCAGGATCTTCAGCGTCGCGATCGCCGCGGCGGCCGCCACCGGGTGCGCGCTGTAGGTGTAGCCGTGGGCCACCGAGGCCGCGCCCGAGGTGTCGGCCTCGAACACATCGGCCACATTGTGCGAGATGGCCGTGGCGCCCAGCGGCACGTAGCCGCTGCTGATGCCCTTGGCCAGACACCACAGGTCGGCCTGCACGCCCCACAGCCGCGTGCCGAACATCGCGCCGCCGCGGCCGAAGCCGGTGACCACCTCGTCGGCGATCAGCAGCACGCCGTGGCGGCTGCACACCTCGCGCACCCGCGGCCAGAAGTTGGGCGGCGGCACGATCACGCCGCCGGCGCCCTGGATCGGTTCGGCGATGAACGCGGCCACCGTGTCGGGGCCCTGGAAGACGATCTCGCGCTCCAGCTGCGCCGCGACGATCTCGCCGAGCTTCGTCTCGTCGTCGGTGTAGGCGTTGCGGTACAGCCAAGGCGAATCGATGTGGAACACGCCCGGCAGCAGTGGCTCGTAGGGCCGGCGGAAGTTGCTGTTGCCGTTGACGCTCATGCCGCCGAAGTGCACGCCGTGGTAGCCCTGGCGCATGGCGATGAACTTGTGGCGGTCGTTGTCGCCGCGCAGCTTGTGGAACTGGCGCGCGAGCTTCAGCGCGCCTTCCACCGCGTCGCTGCCGCCGTTGCTGAACATCACCGCGGCGACGCCGTCGTCGCGCATCAGCTCGACGATCGCGCGGCTCAGTTCGATGGCGCGCGGGTGTGTGGTGCCGCGGAAGGTGTTGAAGAAGGGCAGCTCGTCCAGCTGCGCCATGATGGCGTCGCGCACCGGCCGGCAGCTGTGGCCGAGGTTGCTGCTCCACAGGCCGGCCACGCCATCGAGCAGCTTGTGGCCGTCGATGTCCCAGACCCAGCAGCCCTCGCCGCGGGCGATGATGTCCGGGCGCTGGCCTTCGGTCTTCATTGCCTTGGGGTGGGCCATCGGGTGCCACAGGAACTGCGCGTTGTCGCGCTTGAGCGCGGTCACCGGGTCGGCGGCGGGGTCGGCAGGTCGGTTCATCGCTGGGCTCGTCAATGGAGCGGGGTGCGGCAGGCGGCGTGATCGTAGGCGCACGCGGCGCGCTCACATGCCGCGCGCGCGGGTTTGTCCGGATCCCCGTCGGGCCGGGTTGCGATGAGCCTCGCGCGCCATGTCTGCCGACCCATCCACCAGCCAGCCCCCCAACTCACCCGCCAAGCCCGGCTTTCCGAGTGCCGGTGACAGCGACCCGCGGCTCCTTGGCTGGATGCAGGGCGCACCGCCGCCGGCCGACCGCCTGGTGCGCAAGGACGACAACAGCCACTTCGCCTTCCCGCGCACACGCTGGTCGTTCGCGAACATGCGCCAGCTGCTGCCCACCACCGGCATCTGGCGCGGCGAAGGGCCGCCGAGCGCACTGCCGGCGGCCGCGCACATCGAACGGCTGCAGCGCGAGATCGACGACCTCGCGTTCACGCCGCTGAACGCCGCGGCCGGCGCACGCATGAACTGGGCCGAGTCGCTGCAGGCCAACTACACCGACGCCATCTGCGTGCTGCACCGCGGGCGCCGGGTCTACGAGCGCTACCTGGGCGTGATGACGCCGCACGGGCTGCACATGTCGATGTCGGTCACCAAGAGCTACACCGGACTGCTGGCGCAGTGGCTGGTGCACGACGGCGCGCTCGACGAGACCAAGCGGGTGCCGCACTACGTGCCCGAACTCGGTGCCGGCTCCGGCGGCGCCTGGGCCGAGGCCACCGTGCGCGACGTGATGGACATGCGCATCGGCGTGGCCTACAGCGAAGACTATGCTGACCCGGCCGCGCACATCTGGGAACACGCACGGGCCGGCGGCCTCTTCCCGCGGCCGCCGGGCGATGACGGCGCGACGAGCTTCTACCGCTATCTCGTCAAGCTGCGCCAGGAAGGCCCGCATGGCGCGGGCTTCTACTACAAGACGGTGAACAGCGACGTGCTCGGCTGGGTCATCCGCCGCGTCACCGGCCAGACTTTCGGCGAACACCTCAGCGAGCGCCTGTGGCAGCCGCTGGCCTGCGAGCAGGACGCCGCGATGCTGGTCGACGCCGAAGGCACCGAGTTCGCCGGCGGTGGGCTCAACCCGTGCCTTCGCGACATGGCGCGCCTGGGCGAGGCGCTGCGCTGCGCCGGGGCGCTGGCCGGCCGCCAGGTGGTGCCCGAGGCGGTGGTGCAAGACATCTGCCGCCAAGGCAGCGCCGAGGCCTTCAAGTCCGGCGGCCCGCCCACGCTGCCCGGCGGTGCCTACCGCAACATGTGGTGGGTGACGAACAACGAGCACGGCGCCTACGCCGCGCGCGGCGTCCATGGGCAGGCGATCTACATCGACCCCGCCGCGGAGATGGTGATTGCGCGTTTCGGCTCGCACCCGCTGGCGGCGAACGTCCATTTCGACCCGACGTCGCTGCCGGCGTTTGACGCGCTGGCGTGCCACCTGGGCGGCGGCTGAGCTGCGGCGGCGGCCCGCGGCCGCGCCGCAGGTTGGCGGGTCAGTGGTGGTGGTGGTGGTGGTGGTGCCCCGGGCGGATCTGCCCGCGCACCTCGCCGCCGGGCGACAGGTTGGTGTGCACGTTGACGTAGGCCACGCCGGCGCGCAGCGCCGCGGCGAACTCGGCCAGCTCGCCGGCTGCCAGCTGCTGCGTGCCGCCGGGGCCGAGGACGCTGTTGGCCGTGATGCGGCCGGTGAACACCGCGGCGGGGCTCGCGCACACCGGCGTCGTCGCGGCCACCGCCGCGGGTGCCGGGTTGGTGCCCGACTGGCACAGCCACACGGCGATGCCGCCGTTCACGCCGCGCTGGCCGAAGTGGATGTGGGCCTGCGTCACCGTGCCTTGCATGCCGGCGTAGCTGAACTCGTAGTCGATCTCGCCGGTGGCCTTGTCGATGAAGGCCTTGAAGGTGCCGTTGCCCGCGCTGGAGACGGCAGGCACCTCCTCGTAGCCGGACAGCCTGGCCTGCACCGCGCGGGCCTCGTTGCCGGTGGCCGCCGCCGGCGCGGCGGCCAGCGTCCAGGCCAGTGCGCAGGCCAGCGGCAACAGCGACACGGGAAGTCGGGGTCTCATGGGGATGTCTCCATTCAAGGTGGCCGACGAGGTGGTGGCCCCGAGCCCATGAGGGACAGGGGCGCGCCCCGCGGTGCGCACCGGTCCCGGTGCACGGGGGGTGTACGGCGCGGGCGGGCCGTGCATTCCGGTGGTGCCGGGCACTCCGTTCGTGCCCGGGGCAGCCGCCGGACCGCTCGGCGTGGCGGCCAGGTGGCCGTGTTTGCCCTGATCGGCCGGCCACCGGCGGCGGTCGAGAATCCGCGGGTCAAGGTCTCGCGGCCCGGCGGCGCCCGTGCTCCGCCGCGGCGGCTGGCCATCGCCCCCTTCGAAAGGCCTTCCGGATGAAACTGCCCCGTCGTTCCCTCGCCGCCCTCGCCGCCGCCGCTGCCGTGTTTGGCGCGCTCGGAGCTTCCAGTGCATTTGCGCAGGACAAGGTGCTGCGCGTCGTGCCGCACAGCAACCTCGCGGTGCTCGACCCCATCTGGACCACCGCCTACATGAGCCGCAACCACGGCTACATGATCTACGACACCCTGTTCGGCACCGACGAGAACGGCAAGGTCAAGCCGCAGATGGTGGACAGCTGGAGCGAAAGCCCCGACAAGCGGCTGTGGACCTTCAAGCTGCGCAAAGGCCTGGAGTTCCACGACGGCAAGCCGGTCACCGGCGAAGACGTGATCGCCAGCCTGCAGCGCTGGGGCAAGCGCGACGCGATGGGCAGCGCGCTGATGCAGTTCGTGCAGCGCATGGACTCGCCCGCGCCCGACACCTTCCGCATCTTCCTGGGCGAAGCCAACGGCTTCATGCTCGAAGCGCTGGGCAAGCCCAGCAGCAACGTGCCGTTCATCATGCCCAAGCGCATCGCCGACACCGATGCCTTCAAGCAGATCGAAGAACACATCGGCTCGGGCCCCTACGTCTTCAAGCGCGACGAGTTCAAGCCCGGCGACAAGGCCGTCTACCTGAAGAACACCAAGTACGTGCCGCGCGCCGAGCCGCCCAGCGGCAGCACCGGCGGCAAGCGCGTGTTCGTCGACCGCGTCGAGTGGAACCTGGCGCTGCGCGACGCGCAGGCGCAGGTCAGCGCGCTGCAAAAGGGCGAGGTCGACATCATCGAGGCGCTGGGCTTCGACCACTTCGAAACCGTGAAGGGCGACGCCAGGCTGCAGCTGCCGAAGTACGCCAACTACGGCTTGCAGTACATGGCGCGCTTCAACCACCTGCACAAGCCCTTCGACAACCCGAAGGTGCGCCAGGCGGTCATCGCGGCGTTCAGCCAGGATGCCTTCCTGCGCGCACAGGTCGGCGTGAAGGACCTGTACAAGCCCTGCGGTTCCATCTTCATCTGCGGCAGCCCCTACGGCAGCCTGGCCGGCAGTGAACTGCAGATGAAGAGCAACATGAAGAAGGCGCAGGATCTGCTCAAGGCCAGCGGCTACGACGGCACGCCGATCGTCGTGATGAAGCCCACCGACCTGGCCAGCATCCAGAAGCTGCCCGACGTGGCCGCGCAGCTGCTGCGCCAGGCCGGCTTCAAGGTGGACCTGCAGGCGATGGACTGGCAGACGCTCGTCGGCCGCCGCGCCAAGAAGGACCCGATCGACAAGGGCGGGTGGCACATGTTCCTCACCGCCTGGCAGGCCTTCGACGTGTGGAGCCCGATCGCCAACCCGACGACCGACACGCGTGGCGAGAAAAGTACCTGGTTCGGCTGGGCCACCGACGAGAAGATGGTCGGCATCCGCAACGAGTTCATGCGCGCCACCGACGACGGCGTGAAGAAGAAGCTCGCCGACCAGATGCACGCGCGCATGTTCGAGGTCGGCACGCACGTCGTCCTCGGCGAGTACCAGCAGCCGATGGCTGCGCGCAAGGGCATCAGCGGGTTCTTCGTGACCAACGGGAACCTGTACTGGAACTTGAAGAAGGACTGAGCGCGCGGCTCACGCCGCATGCCGTGACGAACCCGCCCTCGAGGCGGGTTCTCTTCTTTCGGTGCGGGAGTTTCGCGTGAGGTGCCGTTCGCCGGCCTCCGACGGCGACTCCATTGCCAGCACCATGGGCAGCATGGCCAATGGGCGGCACACGATCGTGGTCGGCGCGGTGGAGCGCGACGAGCACGATCGGCAGCGTCATGTCATGGGCGAGTACTCGTCGACCGGGCGCCGCGTCGATGGCTTCGCTTTCGGCAAGCTCGACGGCGCGGGGTTCCTCACGGGTTCGCGCAAGCAACTGGCCGGAACGTCGGTCGCGGCAGCATTGGTCACCGGCACGGCGGCCGCTCTCGCGCTTTGCGGAAAATCGCCTCCCACGGATCGTGGTGCGCTGCTGCAGGCATTGCGCCGCCTGGCCTCGGGGCGCACCCCCAAGCTGCCGGGCGAGGCCGGTGGCGCCCTGTCGCTGCCGAATCAGAAGGGGTTCGTGCTGCCGCCAGGGCCGGGTGTGGAGACCGAGCCCGGCTGATCTCTGCGGGCGCAGGGCCCGGGAGTGTTTGCCCTGATCGCGGGGCCGAACCGGCCGTCGAGAATCGCGGACCAACCCGAACCCGAAGTTCCACCGGCCGCCGCGGCGTGCGGCATCGGTTCGAACCACGCCCTGCCGCCCTCGATGCTCGCCTTCCTCACCCGCCGCCTTCTGGCCACGTTGCCCGTGCTGCTGATCGTGGCCGTGCTCGTGTTCCTGATGCTGCGGCTCACGCCGGGCGACCCGGCGGCGGTGCTGGCCGGCGACCAGGCCAGCACCGAGCAGATCGCGCAGATTCGCGAGACCCTGGGCTTGAATCGCAGCATCCCCGAGCAGTTCCTCATCTGGTTCGGCCACCTGCTCACCGGCGACCTCGGCCAGAGCTACTACTACAAGACCGAGGTCACGGCGCTCATCGGGCAGCGGCTGGAGCCCACGCTGAGCCTGGCGCTGGTCACCATCACGATCGCCGTGCTGGTGTCGGTGCCGCTGGGGGTGCTGGCGGCGTGGCGGCATGGCGGCTGGCTCGACCGCGCGCTGATGGGCTTCTCGGTGCTGGGCTTCTCGATCCCGGTGTTCGTGCTGGCCTACGTGCTGATCTGGCTCTTCAGTCTGAAACTCGGCTGGATGCCGGTTCAGGGCTACAAGCGGATTGCCGAAGGTCTGGGGCCGTGGCTTTATCAACTGGTGTTGCCGGCGTGCACGCTGTCGGTGATCTACATCGCGCTGATTGCGCGAGTGACGCGCGCCAGCGTGCTGGAAACGCTGGGCGAAGACTACATCCGCACCGCGCGCGCCAAGGGCCTGCCCGAGAAGAAGGTGCTGATGCGGCACGCGCTGGCCAATGCGGCGGTGCCGATCGCCACCGTCATCGGCATCGGCATCGCGCTGCTGATCGGCGGCGTGGTCGTCACCGAATCGGTCTATGCCATTCCCGGGTTAGGCCGCTTGACGGTGGACGCGGTGCTGGCGCGCGACTTTCCCACCATCCAGGGCGTGATCCTGCTGTTCTCGTTCGTCTACGTGCTGGTCAACCTGCTCGTGGACCTGAGCTACGTGTTCTTCGACCCGCGCATCCGGTACTGACGAATCCTTCCGATGGCTGAACTCAACGTCGAAGCGCTCTCGGTCGAAGCGGCCTCGGTCGTGCGCCAGCAAAGCGCCTGGCAGCGCGTGCGGCGCAACGCGTCGGTGCGCATCGGCGGTGCGGTGCTGGCGCTCCTGCTGCTGGTGGCCGTGGCCGCGCCGTGGCTGGGCACGGTGGACCCGTCGCTGTTCGACCCCGCCAGCCGCGACCTCACGCCCGGTGAAACGGGCGAGATCACCACGCTGGAAGGCGAGCAGCTCAAGCACCGCTTCCTGATGGGATCGGACAGTTTCGGCCGCGACATTCACAGCCGGGTCATCTACGGCACGCGGGTCTCGTTGATCGTCGGCGTGGCCACGGCCGTGGTGGCGCTGGCGGTGGGCATCGTGCTCGGCCTCGTCGCCGGCTACCTGCGGCGCGTGGACGGCATCCTGATGCGCGTGATGGATGGCGTGATGGCCATTCCCGCCATCCTGATCGCCATTGCGCTGGTGGCGCTGTGGCGCGGCAGCCTGCTGACGGTGATCGTCGCCATCGCGATCCCTGAAATCCCGCGTGTCACGCGGCTCGTGCGCTCGCTGGTGCTGACGATCCGCGAGGAACCCTACGTCGAGGCCGCGGTCTCGCTGGGCACCCCCACCTGGCTGATCATGGGGCGGCACATCCTGCCCAACACGATGGCGCCGCTGATCGTGCAGGGCACCTTCATCTGCGCCGCGGGCATCCTCACCGAGGCCATCCTGTCGTTCCTGGGTGTCGGCCTGCCGCCGGACATCCCGACCTGGGGCAACGTGATGGCCGAGGGCCGCGCGCAGTTCAACGAATACCCGCACAACATCTTCTTCCCGGGGCTGTTCCTCGCGGTCACGGTGCTGGCGGTGAACATTCTGGGCGACGGGTTGCGTGACACGCTCGACCCGAAGATGGCAAGACGATGATCCCCCCCGAAGCGAGCTTCGCTCGCCTCCCCCCAGGGGGGCGCCGCCAGCGGCCCGGCAAAGCCGGCTTTGCGGCGGCCGCTTGGCTTGGTGGTTTGTTTCATGACCGGTGACACGATCCTCGAAGTCTCGGGCCTGACGATCGCGCTGCCCTCGGGTGGCGACCGTACGACGGCTGTGCGCAACGTCAGCTTCGAAGTCGGCCGCGGCGAGATCGTCTGCCTGGTGGGCGAATCGGGCAGCGGCAAGAGCGTCATCGCGCAGGGCGTGATGGGCCTGTTGCCCAAGCAGCTGCCCGTCACCGCCGGCCGCGTCGTGCTGCAAGGTGAAGACATCACGCATGCGCCGCTGTCGCGCCTGCGCGAGCTGCGCGCCACGCGCATGAGCATGATCTTCCAGGAGCCGATGACGGCGCTGAACCCGGTGATGACCTGCGGCGACCAGATCGACGAGGTGCTGCGCGAGCACACGCAGCTCAGTGCCGAGCAGCGCCGCGAGAAGGTGCTGGCCATCGTCAAGGAAGTGCTGCTGCCCGACCCCGAGCGCATGGTGGCCAGCTACCCGCACCAGCTTTCCGGCGGCCAGCGCCAGCGCATCATGATCGCGATGGCGCTGGTGCTCGACCCGGTGCTTCTCATTGCCGACGAGCCGACCACCGCGCTCGATGTGACCACGCAGGCGCAGATCCTGAAGCTCGTGCTCGACCTGCAGAAGCGCCACGGCACCGGCGTGCTCTTCATCACCCACGACTTCGGCGTGGTGGCCGAAATCGCGCACCGCGTGGCGGTGCTGCGCCTGGGCGACCTGGTGGAACTTGGTCCGAAGGACGAGGTGCTCAAGCGCCCGCGGCACGACTACACCAAGATGCTGATGGTGTCGGTGCCCAAGCTGAACACCCAGGAACGGCCGGTCGATGCCGCCGCACCCGTGGTGCTGAGCGTGAAGGCGCTGGCCAAGACCTACGACGACAAGAGCTGGTTCGGCAAGCGCCGCACCGTGCACGCGGCCAAGGGCGTGAACTTCGAGATCCGCCGCGGCCAGACGCTGGGCATCGTGGGCGAATCGGGCTCGGGCAAGAGCACGGTGGCGCGCTGCGTCGTGCGCCTCATCGACCCCAGCGGCGGCAGTGTGAGGCTGGGCAGCGACGAGATCGCCACGGCGAGCGCCGGCGCGCTGCGCCCGCTGCGCAAGCGCGTGCAGATCGTGTTTCAGGACCCGTACCGCTCGCTCAACCCGCGCCGCACCGTGGGCGAGGCGATGATCGAAGGGCCGATGAACTACGGCCTCGCACGCGAGCCGGCGCTGGCCAAGGCGCGTGAGCTGTTGCAACTGGTGCGCATGGACGACAGCGCGATGCAGCGCTTCCCGCACCAGTTCAGCGGCGGCCAGCGCCAGCGCATCTGCATTGCGCGCGCGCTGATGATGGAGCCCGAACTGCTCATCGCCGACGAAGCCGTGAGCGCGCTCGATGTCTCGGTGCAGGCGCAGGTGCTCAAGCTGTTCGAGGAAATCCGCTCGCGCCTGCACATCGCGATGCTGTTCATCACCCACGACCTGCGCGTGGCCTCGCAGGTGTGCGACATGCTCGCGGTGATGAGCAAGGGCGAGGTGGTCGAGTACGGCCCGGCGCACCGCGTGTTCGGCGCGCCCGAGCACGCGTACACGAAGGCGCTGTTCGCCGCGGCGCCGGGGCGAGACTTCGCGTTCGGGGCCTGAGCTGCACAGGCGTCTTGGCGCGCCTGAAGCGGCGCGGGCGCCGTGCGACGCCAATGCCGACGTGGGTGCCTGCACATCCTTGCCAGCCGGAGAAGCCGCTTGAAACTGCAGATGGCGAAGAACTCGCTGTTCGCGATCCTGCTGCGGTCGCCGTGGTGGGTGAGCGTGGCCATCGCTCTCGTGCTGGCGCTGCTGAGCGGGGCGCTGCTGCCGGCGGACTACCGCCTCGTCGGCGCGCTGTCGGGCCTGCCGTTTGTCGTCATCGGCGCGCTTGCCGCGCGGCGCCAGTGGCAGCTTCCCGGCGCCGCGCGTGTCGCCGCCACCGAGGCGGCCGTGGCGGCGATGACCTGGCCCGTGTTCTCCGGCTTGCTCGAACAGGCCTTCGTGCGCGACGGCTACACGGTGCAGCGTGGCAAGGGGGCGGCCGACTTCGAGCTGGAACGTGCGGGCCGCAAGATGGTGGTGAGTGCGCGGCGCTGGAAGACGGCGCGTACCGGCCTCGATGCGCTGCGCCCGCTGCCGCAGGCACGCGACGCGGCCGAGGCACCCGATGCGCTGTACATCGGGCTCGGCGAATTCACCGATCAGGCGCGCGCCTTCGCGACCGAGCACCGCATCGCCGTGTGGCAGGCCGCGGAGCTCGCGCAGGCGCTGCGTGAGCTGGTGCCGGTGGCGAAGCCGGCGCGTTGAGACCACGCCCGGGTGGCGCGTGCGCCCGCGGCAAGGACCGAAACAACCCGATCAGTGGCGTGGCGCGGCCGGCGTCTACGCGGCCCGCTGCCCGCTGGGCGCCCGGTCGAACGCCAGCACCCCGTCGTCGATGCGCCCGAAGCGCAGCGCCGCGAGATCGCGCAGGTAGTTCTGGTTCAGCCGCCACGGCGCGGCGGGGCCTTGCTTGGGCAGATGTTCGAGCGCTCGCTGCACGTAACCCGAGGTGAAGTCGAGCATCGGCACGGCCGAAAGCGGCGCGGCCGGCGTGGGCACGCAAGTGCGGTGGCCGTGCTGCTCCATGTGCGCGAGCAGCCGGCAGGTGTAGCGCGCCACGAGATCGGACTTCAGCGTCCAGCTGGCGTTGGTGTAGCCGAAGGTGCTGATCAGGTTGGGCACGCCGCTGTACATGAGGCCCTTGTAGATGAAGACCTTCGCCAGGTCGACCGGCGTGCCGTCCTTGCTCAGCCGGATGTCGCCCAGCACGTTGAGCGTGAGGCCGGTGGCGGTGACGACGATGTCGGCGGGAAGTTCGCTGCCCGATTGCAGGCGGATGCCGCCCTCGGTGAAGCGTTCGATGGTGTCGGTCACCACCTCGGCCCGCCCGGACTTCAGCGTTTCGAGCAGGTCGGCATCGGGGACCAGGCACACGCGCTGGTCCCACACGTTGTAGCGCGGCGTGAAGTGCCGTTCGATGTCGAAGCCGGCCGGCAGCACCTCGCGCACCATGCCGATGAGGCGCCGGCCTGCCGCCTGCGGGTACTTGCGAGCGAGGCGGAAGAAGTACAGCTGCAGCGCGACGTACTTCAGCCGCGTCAGCCGGTAGGCCCAGGCCAGCGGCAGCCAGCGCTTCAGCCGCTCGGCCATGGCATCGACCGCCGGGCGCGCGAACAGGTAGCTCGGCGAGCGTTGCAGCATCGTCACCTGCGCGGCGCCCTGCTCGGCCAGCGCCGGCACCAGCGTCACCGCGGTGGCGCCGCTGCCGATGACGACGACGCGCTTGCCGCGCACTTCCAGCCCCTCGGGCCAGGACTGGGGGTGCACGAGGGTGCCGCCGAACTGCTCTTCGCCTTCGAAGCGCGGCCGGTGGCCGTGGGCATAGCTGTAGTAGCCGCCGCAGAAGAGCAGGAAGCGGGCGCGAATCTTCAGCGGCTCGGGCATCGGCTCGGCCTGGCCTTCACGCTGCACGGTCAGTGTCCAGCGCGCGTCGCGCTCGCTCCAGTCGGCAGCGAGCACGCGGTGGCCATGGCGCACCAGGGGCGCCACGCCGTGTTCGGCGCCGGTCTGTTCGATGTAGCTGCGGATGGCCGGGCCGCCGGCGATGGCCTGCGCATCGACCCACGGCTTGAAGTCGTAGCCGAGCGTGTACATGTCGGAGTCCGAGCGCACGCCGGGGTAGCGGAAGAGATCCCAGGTGCCGCCGATGGCCTGCCGTGCTTCAAGCAGCGCGAAGCTCAGTTGGGGCAACTCGTGCCGCAACCGCACGCCCACGCCGATGCCCGACAGGCCCGCGCCGACGATGGCCACGTCCAGTTCTTCGGGGCCGGGCGGCGCCACCGCTTGGTGCAGGAAGCGCGCGGCCTCGTCGAGCGATTGGCGCGCCTCGGGCACCAGCCCCAACATCTGCCACACGTGCGGCACGGCGTGAAAGACACGCAACTGCACATGCACGCCGGCCTCGCGCGCCTTGCTGGCCAGGCGCAACGAGTCGTCGCGCAGCACTTCGCTTTGGCCGACGTGGATGAGCAGCGGTGGCAGCCCCGTGAGATCGCCGCGCAGCGGCGAGGCCAGCGGCTGCGCCGCATCGGCGCCATGCAGATACGCATGCAGCAGGTCTTCGAGCGCCGGGCCGTTGAACATCGCGTCGTGCGGCGTGTTCAGCTCCAGCGACGGCGCGTCGCCCACCATGTCGGTGGAAGGTGAGAACAGCGCCGCGGCATCGGGCAGCGCCTCGCCGGCGTCGCGCAGCGTGAGCATCAGGCCGAGCGCCAGGTTGCCGCCGGCGCTGTCGCCGGCCACCACGAAGCGGCCAGGCGCGGCGGCGGGCTCATCCTTGCGCTGTTCGTTCCACTGCGCGCGCAACGCGCGGCAGACGGCCAGCGCATCTTGCGGCGCGGCCGGAAACGGATGCTCGGGCGCGAGCCGGTAGTCGGGCACGTAGACGCGAAAGCCGCGGCGCGCCAGCGCCGCCGTGATCGGCCGGTGCGTGTGCGGCGAGCAGCCGACAAAACCGCCGCCGTGCAGATAGAGCAGCGTGTCACGGGCCCCTTCTTGGGCCGCTTGGCCCTCCGTGGGGGCGAGGGACTCCACCCACTCTCCAGGCACGCCGCCCAGCGTGTCCGGCGTGTAGCGCACGCCGCGCGGCGAGGGCAGCGGCGTGTCGAACGCCTGGCGCACGCGCGCGATGTCGCTCATGTCGGCGAGCTTGGGCTTGATCCGCAGCCGCACCCCCAGCGCGGCGAGGCGGGCTTGCCAGCTGGCGCGGCCCTTCATCGTGCGGACCCGGTGGCCGTCGCCGCACCCGCAGCCCCGTGTGGCGCTTGTTCGGCGATGCAGGCCTCGAGGATGTCCAGCGCCTGGTCCATCTGCGCGAAGGTGGTCACCAGCGGCGGTGTCAGCGTCAACACGTTCCCCATCGTCGTCTTGAAGGAAAGCCCCTGGGCCAGCGCCCGGTAGAGGATGCGGTCGGCCGCGTCGGCGGCCGGCGCCTTGCTCGCGCGGTCGGTCACCAGGTCCAGGCCCAGCAGCAGCCCACGGCCGCGCACATCGCCGATGAGCGCGTGGCGCCGCTTCATTTCCTGCAGCCGTGCCAGCGCATGCGCGCCGAGCTTGGCCGCGTGTTCGACGAGACCTTCGCGGTCGATCACCTCCAGCGTGGCCAAGGCCGCTGCCGACGTGACCGGGTTCTTCTCGTGCGTGTAGTGGCCGAAGGCGTAGTCGCCGGCCACGTTGAGATCGGCACGCGCGATGCACGCGGCGATCGGCAGCACGCCGCCGCCGAGCGCCTTGCCCAGCACCACGATGTCGGGCGCAGCGCCGTCGTGCTCGGCGGCGAAGAAGCGGCCGGTCTTGCCCAGGCCCGTGGGAATCTCGTCGAAGATGAGCAGCGTGCCGTGCGCGTGGCAGGCCTCGCGCACGGCGGCCCAGTAGCCTGGCGGCGGAATGAACGGTACCGCGCGCGCCGGCTCGGCCACCACCGCGGCCACGTCGCCTTCGCGTTCGAGCACGTACTTCACCATCGCCGCGCAGGCCAGGCGGCACCGCGCGAGGTCGGGCTCGCCTTCGGCGTTCACCTCATGGCCGTAGGCGCAGCGGTAGCAGCCGAACGGCGCCACGTGCTCGGTGCCGGGCAACAGCGGGCCCACCGCGCGGCCGTGGCGGAACAGCGACTCGCCGCCCACGCTGCTCGCACCGAAGCCCGCGCCATGGAAGCTGTCCCAGAAGCTCAGCGTCTTGAAGCGGCCGGTGGCCACGCGCGCGAGCTTGAGGGCCACCTCCACCGCATCGCTGCCGCCGGTGGTGAAGAGCACGCGGCCGGCACGGCCGGTGAGGGCCCGAAAGCGTGCCGACAACGCCTCGGCAAGCTGCACCGCGCGCTCGCTGGCAAAGCGCCGCGGCGCGAAGCTCAGTTCGTCGAGCTGGGCCTTGATCGCGCCGATGACGTGCGGGTGGGCGTAGCCCACGTGGTGCACGTTGTTGCCGTGGAAGTCGAGGTAGCGGCGGCCGGCCAGGTCTTCGATGTAGATGCCCTCGGCCTTGCGGATGGCGGCCAGGCACGGCGTGGACACCGACTGGTGCAGGAAGGCGGCGCTGTCGCGCGCCAGCAGCGCGCGGCTTGGTTCGTCCAGGTGTTCGTGCTGCCAGGCGGCGCGGCGCGGCGAACTGTTGACGTCGCCCTCGCTCTGGCCGGGGCCGTGCTGCGTGTTGTTCATGGCCGTCGCGGTGCGGTGCGGCGCGCTGCGCTCACTCAGGCGGGCGGGCAGGCGCGGAGCGCGCCTTGGGGCCGTGCAGGTGCAGCACCGGCCAGCCGCGCTGCGCGGCGATGGCGGCCAGGCGCTCGTCGGGGTGCACCGCATGCGGGCGGTCGGCCATCTCGAGCAAGGCGATGTCGTTCATCGAGTCGCTGTAGGCCAGGCACTCGAAGTCGGCCAGCCGCCGGCCGCGCTCGGCCAGCCAGGCCTGCAGGCGCACGGGCTTGCCCTCGCGCATGTTCAGCGTGCCGCGCGTGCGCCCGGTGAAGGCGCCGTCGGCGCCGAGTTCGCACTCGGTGGCGATGAGGTGGTCGATGCCGAGCTCGGCCGCGGTGAGCTCGGTGATGTAGCGGTTGGTGGCGGTGGTGAGCACGACGAGCTCGCTGTCACGCTGACGCTGGCGCACCAGTTCGCGGGCGGCGGCGCCCAGCCGGGGTGCCACCACTTCGTGCAGGAACGCCACGCGCAACGGGTGCCACGCCGCGGGCCCGCGGCCGGCCAGCGTGGCGACGTAGAACTCGCTGAACGCCTGCGTGCTGACGGTGCCCGCGCGGTAGTCGCGCTCCATCGCGGCGTTGCGCGCGGCGAACTGCACCCGGTCAAGCATGCCGCGCTGCATCAGGAAATCGCACCACAGCACGTCGCTGTCGCCTTCGAGCAGCGTGTGGTCGAGGTCGAAGAGCGTGAGGCGGGGTTTCAAGGTGATCGCAAGTGCCACGCCTTCGGCCGCGTGAACGTCTGGATGCCGGCCACGCCCAGCGTCAGGCCGATGCCCGAGTCGCCCACGCCGCTCCAGGGCAGGCGCGGGCTCACGCGGTCGCAGCAGTTCCAGTACACCGTGCCGGCGTTCACGCGCGCCAGGAGTGCGCGCGCCGCCGCCTCGTCCTTCGTGTAGACGCCGGCCGTGAGGCCGTAGCGCGTGTCGTTCATCAGCGCCACGGCCTCGTCGTCGCCCTTCACCTTCTGGATGCCGATGACGGGGCCGAAGCTCTCTTCGCGCATCACCTCCATGCGGTGGTCGACGTGGGTCAGCACCGTGGGCGGGAAGTGGTTGCCGGGGCCCGGCAGCCGGGTGCCGCCGCCGTGCAGCGTGGCGCCCTTGGCCACGGCGTCCTGCACCTGGTCTTCCAGCACCTCGAGCTGTGGCGCGCGCGTGATGGCCCCGATGTAGGTGCCGGGGTCCGCCGGGTCGCCGACCTTGAAGGTGGCCACGGTGGCCAGGAAGTGCCGCACGAAATCGTCATGCACGGCCTCGTGCACGTAGATGCGCTCCACCGAGCAGCAGCTCTGGCCGGTGTTGTACATGGCGCCATCGGCCAGCGATTCGGCAGCGACTTTCGGGTCGGCGTCGGCGCGTACGTAGGTGGGGTCCTTGCCGCCGAGTTCGAGCTGCAGCTTCACGAGCCGGCCGGCCAGCGCGTGCGCGATGCGCCGCCCGGTGGCGTGGCTGCCGGTGAAGAACAAGCCGTCGATGCGCTGTGCCAGCAGCGCCGCGCCGACCTCGCCGCCGCCCACCAGGCACTGCATCACTTCGCGCGGGACGCCGGCCTCGTGCAAGAGCCGGGTGATGGCCTGACCGGTGAGCGTGGCGCACTCGCTGGGTTTGTACAGCACGGCGTTGCCGGTCAGCAGCGCCGGCACGATGACGTTGCAGCCGACGAACCACGGGTAGTTCCACGCCGAGATGTTGGCCACCACGCCCAGCGGCACATGCGTGATCTGCTCTTGCATGCCGCCGCCGCTGAAGACCTGCTCTTCGCGCACCGCGGCCTCGGCCTGTTCGAGGAAGAAGTCCAGCCGCGGCAAGAGGCCGTTCAGCTCGTTCCTGGCTTGCGCGATGGGCTTGCCGACCTCGCGCGTCAGCGTGGCGGCCAGCGTGTCCAGCTCGCGCACGACACTGGCGCGAAAGCGCTGCACGGCGGCCAGCCGTTGGGCCATCGGCACCGCGGCCCAGGCCGGTTGCGCGGCGCGCGCAGCGGCGGCCTTGGCGGCGACCGAGGTCGCGTCGTCATCGGCGACTTCGGCGATGAGCTCGCCGTTGGCCGGGTTGAAGATCTTCATGAGGTGCTCGATGGGCAGGAGCGAAGGCGGGGCGGATCAGGACTTGCGGCGCGCCGCGGCCAGCTTGTCGGCGTAGGCCGCGGCCCGGGCCGCATCGCCCCTGGCGCGATGAATGAGTTCGATCTCTTCGAAGACGAAGGGGTCAGGTCCGCCGACGACGTGCATTTCGCCCTCGAGGCGCGTCTGCAGCGCCAGTGCCTCGTCCAGCCGGCCGGTGAGCCGCAGGGCACGCGCCACCAGCCAGCGGCCCACGTACACCTGGCGGGCGCTGCCCTTGGCCCGGCGCAGCGCCAGGGCGCGCTCGTAGTGCGGCAGCGACTCGGCGTGGCGCCCCAGCAGGTGCAGCGAGTGCGCGAGGTTGTTGCGGATCGACGCTTCCCAGGCCTTGGCCTCGGGCTGCGCCGACGCCACGACCAACGCCAGCGCCTGCTGGTTCCACTTGAGCTGATCGGCCGGCGCGGTGTCGACGAAGGCCATCATGTGCACGGCGTCGATGGCCAGCCCATCGAGCCGCCCTTCCGTGGCCACGGCCAGCGCGCGCTGGTAGGCTGAGCGGGCGGTGGCCAGAGCCTCGGGCGTGCGTTCGTCGGGCCGCGTCACGGCCGAGATGTGGGCGCGGCCCCACTCCAGCGCGTGGCGCACGCGCGCCTCGGGGCCGGCCGCGGCCAGCCGCGGCTCCAGCGAGGCAAGCACCTCCTTGGCTCGCGCAAGGTCGCGCCGCAGGCCGTGGGTGCGCGCGATCTGCGTCGTGAGGATCACCGCATCGTCGCCACCTGCGCCTGCCAGCGCGTCGCGGAAACGCTGCTCGCTGGCCGCCGGGTTGGAGAAGTCCCACAGCGCGGCCAGATCCACGGCAGCGCGGGCGCCGCCGGGCAGGCCGAGCGCACCGATGAAGGCCAGCAGCAGGGCGCCAGGGTGGGTCATGAGGGTGCGAAGGGGGCCGCTGAAGGGGGCATGGCAAGCGCGCAGGGCCGGCAGCGGGCAGGGCCGGGGGATGATAGCCAGTGAGGCAGCACCCGCAGCGAGCCTGCGCGCCCCGGCAGTCCTGCGCGGCCGGGCGCGTGGCCGCGGCCCGGCGTGCGGGCCAGCCGGCCAGGCCGGGTGCCGATGATCCAGAATGCCCCCGCGAGCCGGCAGGCGAGCTGAGGGTGCGGGCGTGATACCAACAACAACCGCGGTGGCAGGGCAAGGCGACGACGGCGAACCGCCGGGCGGCATGGCGCCCGCGCAGTGGTTCCTCTTCATCGGCGCCGCGTTGAGCGCGGTGGCGGCGGGGGTCCTGGCCTGGTGCCCGATGCCGCTCACCCCCGATGTGCGCAACGTGCTGGTGGCCGCTTGCCTGGCGGTGGGCACCTGCTACGCGATCCTTGGCCGCTGGCGCGGCGGCGCGTTGCCCGAGCGGCGCATGCTTCCCGCGGTGCTGCTGGGCATGGTCCTCGTGCATGGCATCGCCCTGGGCGTCGGCCAGGGCCTGCGCACGATCGCGCTGGGGGCGACGCCGGTGATGGTGTGCCTGCTGGCCCTGCTGGCCGGGCGGCGCGAAGCGGTTGTCGCCTGTGTGGCTGCGCTGGCCTGCGTGGTGGCCTTGTACCTCGTGGAGTCGGCCGGCTGGATCGACAGCCGCCAGGGGCTGGCGGCCACGCCGCTGGTCGACGATCTCATCGCCCACCTCGTGCTGCTGCTGGGTGCGCTGGTCTGGGGCCTGCTGATCGCCCATGCTGTGCAACGCTGGCAACAGGCCATGCGGCGCCGCGAGCAGGCGCTCACTGAGCTGCTGGGCTTTGCGGCCGACCGCTACTGGGAGCTGGACGCCGAGTTGCGTTTTTCCCGGCCCACGGTGCACGTGCCGCTCAGCGCGGGCGAGCTGCCGCCGGCTTTCATCGGCTGCCACCCCTGGGAGACGCCGGGGCTCGGGCTGCCCCCGGCCGAACGCGACGCGCATGTCGCGGCGCTGCGCGCCCACCAGCCCTTCGAGCTGGTGGTGCATTCGCAGCCCGACGCCGACGGCCGCAGCGAGCAGCTGGCCATCAGCGGCCGGCCGCGCTTCGACCAGGACGGGCGCTTCATCGGGTACTGGGGCGTCGGGCGTGACGTGACCGCCGAACACGAGCGCCGCGCCGCGCTGGCCGCGGCGCGCGACGCTGCCGAGGCGGCCAGCCGCACCAAGAGCGCGTTCCTGGCCAACGTGAGCCACGAGATCCGCACGCCGCTGAACGGCCTGGTCGGGCTGGCCCAGCTGGCGCGCCAGCCCGGCCTCGACGACACCCGGCGCAATGAGTACCTCGACCTGTTGGGCGACAGCGCCGCGGCGCTGACCGCGGTCATCTCCGACATCCTCGACCTGGCCAAGATCGAGGCCGGCCACCTGCAGGTGCGGCTGTCGGACTTCGACCTCGGTGAGCTGCTGCGCTCGCTGCAGCGCGCCTACGCAGCGCTGTGCGAAGCCCAGGGCCTGCGGCTGGTGTTCGACGCCGCGGCGGACCTGCCCGCGCGCGTGCATGGCGACGGTGCGCGGCTGCGCCAGGTGCTCACCAACTACCTGAACAACGCGCTGAAGTTCGGCGCGCGGGGCTCGGTGACGCTCGGGGTCCGCCGGGGCGGCGCGGACCGGCTGCGCTTCGAGGTGGCCGACGAGGGGCCGGGCATTCCGCTGTCCGAGCAGGCGCGGCTCTTTCAGCCGTTCACCCAGCTCGACGCCGAGCGCGCCCGGCGCACCGGCGGCACGGGCCTGGGGCTGGCCATCTGCCGTGAGCTCGCCGGCCTGATGCAAGGCGATGTCGGCGTGACCAGCGTGCCGGGGGCGGGCGCCCGCTTCTGGATCGAGCTGCCGCTGCCGGCGGCTGCGCCGCAGGCCGGTGCGGCGCCGGCGGCGACGGCGGCGCCAGCGTCGACAGTGGCCGACGACGGCCGCCTGGCCGGCGCACGCGTGCTGCTGGCCGAAGACAACGAGGTCAACCGCCTGATCGGCCAGGCGCTGCTGGCGCAGTGGTCGATCGAGTCCACCGCCGTGCCCGATGGCCGTGCGGCAGTGGCCGAGGTGGAGGCGGCGGCCGCGCGCGGGCAGCCGTTCGAACTGGTGCTGATGGACATCCACATGCCCGAGCTCGACGGCCTGGCGGCCACGCGCGCGCTGCGGCAGCGCTGGCCGCGCGAGGCGCTGCCGATCGTTGCGCTGACGGCCGCCGTGCTGGAGGGTGAGCGCCAGGAGGCCGAAGCCGCCGGCATGGACGCCTTCCTGGCCAAGCCGGTGGAGGCCGCGCACCTGCGCGACGTGCTGTGGCGCTGCCTGCATCGGCGCGCGCCCGCGGCGGGCCAGCCGGCCGCCGCGGCGGTCAGCCTGCGGCCTTGACGCGCCGGCACTCGGCCAGGAAGTCCTCGAGCATGGGGCTGTCGTCGAAGGTGTCGGCGCTGCCGGGTTCGTGGAACTCGGGGTGCCATTGCACGGCGGCGACGAAGCCGCCTGGTGCCCCGCCGGCGGGCACCCGGCGGATGGCCTCGACGGTGCCGTCTTCGGGGCAGCGCGCCTCGACCTCGAAGCCCGGCGCCAGCGCCTTGATGGCCTGGTGGTGGATGCTGTTGGTGACGGCGCGAGCCACGCCCGGGTACAGCGCAGCCAGCCGCGAGCCCGGCTCCAGCGCCACCTCGTGGAAGTGGCGCTCGTACTTGCCGATCTCGCGATGCGCGCGCGAGCCGCTCACCTGCGTGGCGATGTCCTGCCACAGCGTGCCGCCGAACATCACGTTGATGAGCTGCAGGCCGCGGCAGATGCCGAACACCGGCTTGCCGGCCTTCACGAAAGCGTCGATGAGCTCGATCTCGTAGCGGTCGCGCACCACGTCGCCGGCCCAGTCGGGGTGCAGCGGCTGCTCGCCGTAGCATTCGGGCGCAACGTCGTTGCCGCCTTGCAGCACCAGGCCATCGAGCGCCTGCGCGTAGTCGTGCAGGTCGAGGTCGCTGCGCAGCACGATGCTGTCCTTGGTGACGGCCGGGATCATCACGGCCATCGCGTGGCCCGAGAGCACCCAGTGCGCGACGCTTTGCTCCAGGTAGTGCAGCGTCTTGGTGAACACGCCGGGCAGCGGCCCCTGCGAGCCGGGGTAGTAGATGCGCGCCGAGACGCCGATGAGCAGCGGTGAGTTCGAAGCCATGCCACGAAGGGGAAGAGCGGCGGAGCGCGGATTACATCGCCTGCAGGAAGAGGCGCTCGTAGTCGGCCTCGGTGGCCGGGCGCGGATTTGTCGCGCCGGTGAAATCCTTCGCGGCCAGCGGCACCAGCCGCGGCAGGTGTTGCGGCGTGACGCCGCGCTGCGCCAGCCCGCCGGTGATGCCGATGCGCTGCTTCAGATGCTTGAGCCAGCCGATGAACGCAAAGCCGCCGCCGGCCACGCCGGCCACGTGCGCAAGTTCGTCGAATTTCTGCGGTACCACCTCGTGGTTCCAGGTGAGCACCGTGTCGATCATCAGCGCGTTGGCCAGGCCGTGGTGCATGTCGCATACCGCGCCCAGCGCGTGCGCGCAGGCGTGCACCGAGCCCAGGTCCTTCTGGAACGCGATGGCGCCCATCATCGAGCTCATCATCATGTCGGCGCGCGCGGCGATGTTGCCGGGCTCGGCCACGGCCTGCGTCAGCGCACGCGCGCCGATGCGCAGACCTTCGAGCGCGATGCCGTCGCACAGCGGGTGGAACGCCGGCGAAAGATAGCTCTCGATGTTGTGCGTGAGCGCGTCCATGCCGGTGGCGGCGGTGACCGGCGCCGGCAGCGCCACGGTGAGCGCCGGGTCGGCAAACACCGCCTTGGCGAGGATCTTCGGGCTGAAGACGGTGCGCTTGACGTGGGTGTCGTTTTCGCTCACCACCGAGCTGCGCCCCACCTCGCTGCCGGTGCCGCTGGTGGTGGGCAGGGCCACGAAGTGCGGCAGCTCGTTGGTGATGGGCCGCACCTGCGGGTGGTCCCACACGTACTCGAGCACGTCGCCCGCGTGCACGGCCATCAGGCCCACGACCTTGCTCACGTCCAGCGCCGCGCCGCCGCCGAAGCCGATGACGCAGTCGGCACCGTGCGCCCGGTATGCCGCCGCACCGGCCATCACCTGCGCGCAGGTGGGGTTGCCTTGCACGCCGTCGAAGACGGCCACTTCCAGCCCATCGAGGTGCGTGCGGAACTCGGCCAGCACCGGCAGCTTCGCGAGCGCCTTGTCGGTGACGATGAGCGGGCGCTTCAGCCCCTGCTCCAGCAGGTGCGGGCCGACGAGCTTGCGCGCGCCGACGCCGAAGTGGATGGGGGTGGGGAAGGCGAAGCGGGTGATGGTCATGGTTTGCTCACGATGGCGAAGCGGTTCGCGCCTGTGCCATGGCTACTGCAACAACACCATGCCGGGCAGCCTCGCGGCGCGCTTGTCGAAGGTCACCGTGTGCGAGCAGCCGTGGAGAGAGTCGACCTGACGGATCAGCGCGTCGGCCAGGTCCGCGTCGGTCTCCTCGCAACTCTCCAGCGCGAGCCAGAGCGCGTCGGCGTCCTGCACCACGAAGCGCGCATCGGCCGCGAGCGTCGCGATGATCGGGATCAGGTCGGTCTTGTCGATGCCGTAGCGCGCCTGCAGTACCCACACGGTCTCGGCCAGGACGACGAGGGAGACATGGCCGGGCCGCTCGGAGCTGAGGTCCTTTTCGACAAACCGCGCCGCGATGGCGCCTTGCCGGGGATCGTCCTGGACGAGATATCGAACCAGGATGTTCGTATCGACGCCGATCATCGCGAGCGCGATCGTTTGTCGCGTGCCGCCACAGCCTCGACGATGCCGCGATCCATGTCTTCGATGCGCACCGGCTTGGTGGTCCGGCCCTTGAAGACGCCACGCAGGCGCGTGATGTCGCCCTTGGTGGCGACGATGCGGAAGCCGTTCAGGCTGGGCACGAAGTGGATCAGATCGCCTGGCCCGACACCCATCGCATCGCGCACGGCTTTCGGCAAAGTCAGCTGGCTCTTGCTGGTCAGGGTCGCGGTCTCGGCCATCGTTGCTCTCGTGCGTCGGTAAGGCAAAGTCAAAGAACGACTTACTCTACACCGTTCTCCGTGTTCTTCCGGCAGGACAGCGCCACCGGTTCGATCAGATGATCTCGAAGTAGCGCTTGAGCTCCCAGTCGGTGACGCCGTCCTGCCACTGCCGCCACTCCCACTCGCGCGTGGCGGCGAAGTGGTCGACGAAGGTGTCGCCGAGCCAGTCGCGGGCGATCGAGCTGGCCTTGAAGATGCGCGTCGTTTCGGCCAGCGAGCGCGGCGCGCGCGGGATGTTCTCGCCGCCGACGTTGGTGCCGGTGATCGGCGGCGCCGTGAGCTTCAACCCCTTCTCCACGCCATGCAGGCCGGCGGCAACGACGGCGGCCATCGCCAGGTACGGGTTGATGTCGGCGCCGGGGCAACGGGTCTCGAGCCGCGTGCTCTTGGGCGAACCGGCGATGACGCGGAAGCTCGCGGTGCGGTTGTCCAGGCCCCAGGTCGGCTTGACCGGTGCCCAGAAGCCGTCGACCAGCCGCTTGTAGCTGTTGACGGTGGGCCAGAACATCGGCGCGAACTCCATCAGGCAGGCGATCTGTCCGGCCAAGTAGCTCTCGAAGAGCTTGCTCATCGAACGTTTGCTCTTCGCGTCGTAGAAGAGGTTGCTTTGGCCGTCACTCAGGCTTTGATGGATGTGGCCGCTGCAGCCCGGGTACTGCTGGCTCCACTTGGCCATGAAGCTGGGCATCACGCCGAAGCGCTTGCCGATCTCCTTGGCGCCGGTCTTGAACAGGATGGCGCGGTCGGCCGCCTCGAGGGCGCCGCTGAAGGTGATGGCCACTTCGTACACGCCGGGGCCGGTCTCGGTGTGCAGGCCTTCGATGGGCACGCCGAAGGCGAGCATCTCGTCCATCAGCGCGTTGAAGAAACCGCGCTGGTCGGCCATGCGCAGCAACGAGTAGCCGAACATGCCCGGTGTGATGGGCTCGGGGCCCACGCCGCGCTTGGCGGTCCAGCTCTGCGGCGTCTCGGTGAAGTTGAACCACTCGAACTCGACGCCGGCCATCGGCGCGAAGCCCAGCTTCTCGGCACGCTTCAGCACACGCTTGAGGGTCTGCCGCGGGCACACGGGGAAAGGTGAGCCGTCGGCGTTGACGAACTCGCCGAGGAAGAAGGGCACGCCGTGGTCCCAGGGCACGCGGCGCGCGGTGCCGAGGTCGATGCGCGCCAGCGCATCCGGAAAGCCGTGCTGCCAGCCGGTGACCTGCGTGTTGTCGTAGCACTGGTCGTGGCTGTCCCAGCCGAACACCACGTCGCAGAAGCCGAAGCCGCCTTCGGCGGCGCCGAAGAACTTGTCTCGGTGCAGGTACTTGCCGCGCAGGATGCCGTCGATGTCGCTGACGGCGACCTTGACCTTGCCGGTGCCGCTGGCGCGGATGGCGGCTAGCGCCGGGTGTTCTTTGGCGTTGTTGTTCTTCTTGGGCATGTGGGGTCTCCAGGTATCTGCAGTGTGAGCGGAGTGGGCGTTTGGCGACTCGTTCGTGGTTGGCGCTTGGAGGGCGGCGTTCGAAGGAGGGCGTTCGATGGACGGCGCGGCTCAGGCGAGGGTGGCCCACCCGCGCCTGAGCGGGCACGCACGAGGTGGTCGAGCGCTTGGAAAACCGCAGCGGGTCTCGCAGGGCAGCAGGCCCGAAGGGCGCCCGCGCAATCAGGAGCGAGCGCCGAGCAGCGCAGCCGGGCAGGGTCGGCCGCGCAAGCGGCACCGCGCAGCATGCTTGCTTTGCGCGAGCGGCCCTGCTCGGCGAGCAGCGCAGCGAACCCTCCGCGAAGCGGAGGGCGCCGCGACGCGCGGGCGCCCATCGGGCCTGCTGCCTTGCCGCCACAGCCTTCGAGGGAAGCCTTCACCGCCGCACCGCCCGAACCATCACACCCCCGGCGCGCCGCTCGGAATGCCCATCTCCCGCAGCACATCCGCCACCGCCTCGACCGCCTGGCGCATTTCGTTGGCGCCGATGGCTCCGATGCACCCCACGCGAAACGTCTCCACCTGCGTCAGCTTGCCCGGATAGAGGATGAACCCGCGGGCCTTGGCGGCGGCGTAGAACTTCCTGAAGTCGTAGGCCGGATGCCCCGGCGCATGAAAGGTCACGATGATCGGCGCCTGGACTTCCGGCCGCAGGAACGGCCTGAAGCCCAGCCGCGCCATGCCGTCCACCAGCGTGCGGTAGTTCGACATGTAGCGCGCCAGCCGCGCCGGCTGCCCGCCTTCTTCGACAAACTGCGCCACCGCCTCCGACAGCGCCGCCACCACGTGCGTGGGCGGCGTGAAGCGCCACTGCCCCGTCTTGCCCATGTAGACGCACTGGTCGTGCAGGTCCATGGCCAGGCTCTGGCTGTTGCCGGCGCAGGTCTCGAGCACCGCCTTGCGGATGAAGACGAAGCCCATGCCCGGCACGCCTTCCAGGCACTTGCCGCTGGCGGCCACCAGCGCGTCGAAGCGCACCGTGCGCGCATCGATGGGCAGCGCGGCGAAGCTGGACATCGCGTCGACGATGAGGCCCTTGCCGTGCCGCTCGCACACCGCGGCCACTTCGGCCAGCGGGTTCTCGACGCCGGTGCCGGTTTCGCAGTGGATGAGGATCACGTGGGTGATCGACGGGTCGGCCTTCAACTGCGCCTCGACTGCCGCGGCGCTGATCGGCGCGTCTTCGGCCACCGGCATCACGGTGGCCTTGCGGTCCATCATCTGCGTGAGCCTGGCGGCGCGCTTGCAGTACGCGCCGTTGTCGGGCACCAGCACATGGCCGGTGCGCGGCACGAGCGTGGCCACCGCGGCCTCCACGCTGAAGGTGCCGCTGCCCTGCAAAGGCACCACCACGTGCGTCTCGCGCCCGTGCACGATGTCCAGCAGCCGCTCGCGCAGCCCGGCGGTGACGGCGTTGAAGTCGGCGTCCCAGCTGCCCCAGTCCTTGAGCATCGCCAGCTTGGTGCGCAGCGTGGTTGTCAGCGGGCCGGGGGTGAGCAGGATGGCGTCGCGGTCCATGGTGATGGGCGGAGTGCAGGACGATGAGGAGGAGGTGATCCGGGGGTTCAGCGGTCACGGGGTCAGTGGGTCAGGCCTTCCACGCCTGCGTGCGCCGCTCGACGATGCGCGCCAGCACCCAGAACAGCAGGGTGGCCACCGCCGAGGCGGCGACGATCAGCACCGCGCAGGCGGCCGCGGCCCCCATGTCGCCGGCTTCGTCGAGGTTGAGGATGGCGATGCTGGCCACCTTGGTCTCGGGCGAGTAGAGGAACACCACCGCCGAGATGGTGGTCATGGCGTTGACGAAGAAGTAGCGCGCGATGTCCACCATCGCCGGCGTGCAGATGGGCAGCGTCACGCGCCAGAAGGTCACCCATTGCGGCACCTTGAGGCTCGCGCTGACGCTCTCGAACTCGGCATCCAGCGCCTTCAGCGCCGTCACCGCCGTGAGGTGCCCGGTGGTGTAGAAGTGGACGATGGTGCACAGCGTCAGCAGCGCCATCGTGTGGTAGAGGCCATTCAGCGGATTGGTGGGCTTGTTGAAGAAGAAGATGTACCCCAGGCCCAGCACGAGGCCGGGCACGGCCATCGGCAGCGTGGCCAGCAGCCGCACGCCGCCGCGCAGCGCACGCGGCGCCAGCGTCTTCTCCAGCAGGTAGGCGCCGACGAAGACGAGCATCGTGCCGAACACCGCGGTGCCGGCGCTCATGATGAGGCTGTTGACGAAGCCTTCGCCGAACTCGGCATCGAACAGGCCCATCTTGTAGTGGCGCAGGCTCGGCGCCAGGTTGTAGGGCCAGAAGCTGGCGAAACTGGCGAACACCGCCATGCCGAGCATCGCCAGCATCAGCACCGCCACCAGCAGGCACCACGCGCCCATCGCGGCGTCGAACAGCGGTGCGCGCTTGGGGCGGTAGGGCACGGCGCGGGCGGTGAGCATGGCGGTCTGCTTGCGCTGCACGAGGTGGTCCACCGAGAAGGTGAGCACCGCCGGCGCCAGCAGCAAGAGCGCGACGACGGCGCCGCGCTGGAAATCCTGCTGGCCGATGACGAGCTTGAACACGTTGGTGGCCAGCACGTTGAAGTTGCCCCCGATCACCTTCGGGATGCCGAAATCGGTGATGACCAGCGTGAAGACCACGAGGCTGGCGCTGATGAGGCCGTACTTGGCGCCCGGCAGCGTGATGGTGAAGAACTTGCGCGCGGCGCGCGTGCCCATCGAATCGGCCGCCTCGTACAGGCGCGCGTCGGCGGCGGTGAGTGCAGTGACGAGGATCATCAGCGCGTGCGGGAACACGGCGAAGGCCTCGGCGATGACGATGCCGGGCGCGCCGTAGATCTCGGCGAGCCCGAAGGTGGCCAGCGCACCCTTGAGCGCACCCTGGTTGCCGAACCAGTAGATGAGCGAGATGGCCGACAGCAGCGACGGGGCCAGCAGCGGGATGAGCGTGATGCCGCGGAACAACGCCTTGCCCGGCATGCGGCTGCGGGTAAGTGCGTAGGCCGACAGGAACGCCGCCGGCACGGTGACCAGCGTGACCACGGCGCTCACCCACAGGCTGTTCCACAGCGAGGTCAGCAGCGCCGGCGTCTGCGCGTAGCTGACGAAGTTGGCGATGCCGATGAAGCGCCCCTGGTTGTCTTCCAGCGACTGCAGGCCGATGGCCGCCAGCGGCGCGGCGAGGAAGGCCACCAGCAGCAGCGCCACCGCCACCAGCGCGGCCGTGGCGACGCGGTCGCTCGCGGTGGCGGCCAGGCGAGGCTGCCTGGCCGGCGTGACCGGTGGTGGCCCGGCGGGTGCGGCCAGCGTGCTCATCGCCTTGCTCAGAACACCCGCATGCGCCCGCGCATCAGCCGCATCGGCAGGCGGCTGCCCACCTGCAACTGCTGCTCGGTGAGGTAGTTCAGCGAGAGGTAGACGGTGAGTTTCTGTTCGCCCAGCGCGGGGCTTGCGATGCGCACCAGGCAGTACGAGCCGAGGAACTCGATCTTCTCGATCTCGGCTTCGAAAGTGTTGGGGTCGCCCACGGCAAAGCGGCTGCCGAAGACGGCGGTGGCGAAGACCGAGTCGCTGGCGCTTTCGAGCATGGGCCGCCGCAGGGGCGGGGCGCCGGCCTGGCCGGCGGCTGCTTGTCCGCAGACCGGTGCGGGCGCCGGCGAAGGCGGCTCGGCCGGCCGCACAGCGCCCGGCGCGGTGGCCGCCCCCGTGCGTGCCAGCACGTCCTCGGGCCGCAGGTAGATCTTCACCGGCGAGCCGCGCGGCCGGCCGTGCGCGCACTCGAACAGGCTGGGGCCGACGCGCACCTGGTCGCTGTCCTCGGCGGTGCCCTGCAGCACGTTGACCCGGCCCACGAAATCGGCGACGAACGGCGAGGCCGGCTCGCGGTACACGTCCATCGGCGAGCCGACCTGCTCGATGACGCCGTGGTTCATCACCACGATGCGGTCGGCCACCGACAGCGCCTCTTCCTGGTCGTGCGTGACCATGATGGTGGTCACACCGAGCCGCCGCTGCAGGCTCTTGATCTCCTGCCGCAACTGCACGCGCACGATGGCGTCCAGCGCCGACAGCGGCTCGTCCAGCAGCAACAGGCCCGGCGACGTGGCCAGCGCGCGCGCCAGCGCGATGCGCTGCTGCTGCCCGCCTGACAGCTGCGCCGGAAACTTGTCTTCGCTGCCGGGCAGCCCGACCAGCTTGACCAGCTCGCCGACGCGCGCCTTTGCCTCGGCCCGGGGCACCTTGCGGTTGACCAGGCCGTAGGCGACGTTGTCGGCCACCGTCAGGTTGGGGAACAGCGCGTAGCTCTGGAAGACGATGCCGTAGTCACGCTGCGCGGGCGGCAGCCGGCCGATGTCGCGCCCGGCCTGCTGGATGCGGCCGGCGCTGTGCGCCTCGAGGCCGGCGATGATGCGCAGCAGCGTCGTCTTGCCGCAGCCCGAAGGCCCGAGGAAGCAGACGAACTCGCCCTGCGCGATGGCCAGGTCGACTGCCTTGAGCGCCGTGAAGCTGCCGAAGTGCTTGTGGATGCCTTCGAGCTGGAGGTACGGGGTCACGGTCGCGGGGGATGGGTGGCACCCAGGCCAGCGGTTGCCGCGGGTCCGGCTTGGCCGGCCCGCTGGCATTGCCCCCTGGGGGGAGGCGGCCGAAGGCCGCTTCGGGGGGAGCCTACTTCCTCGGTTCGCTCTTGGCGTTGTAGCGCTTGTTCCACTCCGCCAGGATGCGTTCGCGGTTGCCGGCTTCCCAGTAGAAGTCCTTCTTGACCAGCCGGCTCTCGTAGTCCTTGGGCACGTTGGGCAGCGGGTCGGCGACGCCGGGCATCGCGGTGATGGCGAAGTTCTTGCCATACAGCTTCATCGCGTCCTTGCTGCTGGCCCAGTCGGCGAGCTTCTTGGCTGCGGCCAGGTTCTTCGTGCCCTTGTGGATGCCGAAGGCCTCGAGGTCCCAGCCCAGGCCTTCCTTAGGGAACACCAGGTCGATCGGCGCGCCCTTGGCCTTGTTGGTGTTGGCGCGGTACTCGAAGCTGATGCCGACGACAAACTCGCCCGCGGCGGCCATGTTGCAGGGCTTGCTGCCGCTGTGCGTGTACTGGGCGATGTTCTCGTGCAGGCCGTCCATGAACTTCCAGCCGCCGCCCTTGCCGGCGTCGTCGCCGAACAGCGTGAGCCACGCCGTCACGTCGAAGAAGCCGGTGCCCGAACTGGCCGGGTTGGGCATCACCACCTGACCCTTGTAGGCCGGCTTGGTGAGGTCCTTCCAGCTCTCGGGCTTGGGGATGCCCTTCTTCTGCGCTTCGACCGTGTTGAAGCAGATGGTGGCGCCCCACACGTCCATGCCGAACCAGGCCGGCGGGTTCTTCTTCGCGCGGTACTGGGCCATGATGCCGTCCAGATTCAGCGGCGCGTAGGGTTCCAGCATGCCCTGCTGGTCCATCAGCGCCAGGCTGGAGGCGGCCACGCCCATCACCACGTCGGCCTGCGGGTTGGCCTTCTCGGCCAGCAGCTTGGCGGTGATCACGCCGGTGCTGTCGCGCACCCACTTGATGTCGATGTCGGGGTGGGCCCGGGCGAAGCCCTCCTGGTAGGCCTTGAGCTGGTCGGTCTCCAGCGCGGTGTAGACCAGCAGCGTGGTCTTCTGGGCGGCCGCAGGCGCGGCGATGAAGGCGGCCGGCACGGCCACGGCCAGCGTGGCCAGCAGGTGAAGGGCGGTACTGCGCATCGGGCAATCTCCGGTGAGGGTGGGGAAGGGGACTCAGGGCTGTCGAACAGAACAGAGAGCGGTGGCGGCTGCCGTGAACATTGCAGGCGCGGCGCAATCGCACCAGGAAACTCGCACCAGGAACGCGCATCAGGAAAACAGTCCGGAGCGAATCGCCCAGCATGCCCGCGAACTGCGACAGGCTCGTGACGCGATGACCGGGGCCGGGCCCGCTTCTGGAAGGAAGCGATGGTGCCCGCACCGCGGCGGCCGGGCATCGGCACAAACGAGCAGTTTGCAGATTGTTGACAACTGGGGTTCGGGTGGCTGCAATCCGCGCATGACGGACTTCGCTGCCCTGAAGGTCGTGCGCACCGACCGCGAACTGGAGATGGGGCGCGTCGATGCCCGGCTGCGCGAACTGGGCGTGCGGCTCGTCGTGCTGCCCGACGGCGCGAGCGAGGACGACCTGGTGCGCGAACTGGCCGATGCCGACCTGCTGCTGATGTGCTACGCGCGCATCGGTGCGCGGGCCATCGCCGCGGCGCCGCGATTGCGCGCCATCGTCAAGTACGGCGTGGGCATCGACGCCATCGACATCGATGCGGCGCGCCGGCACGGCCTGCCGGTGGCCAACGTGCCGGCCTATGCCGAGGAGACGGTGGCCGAGGGCGCGTTCGCGCTGCTGATGGGCCTGTTCAAGCGTTTCAAGCCGATCCAGGCGCAGATGCAGCGCGAAGGCTGGGCCTGGCCCGAGCCTCGCTGGATGGCCGCCGATCTTTCGGGCCGGACCCTGGGCCTGGTGGGCCTGGGGCGCATCGGGCGCAGCGTGGCGCGCATGGCGGCGGCCTTTCGCATGCCGGTGCTGGCCTACGACCCCCGCTTGGCCGAGGATGCCGTGCCCCCGGGCGTGCAGCGCTGCGCCGACCTGCGCGCGATGCTGCCGCGCTGCGATGCGGTTTCGATCCATTGCGTGCTCGACGCCGGCACCCGCCACCTGCTGGGTGCAGCCGAGCTGGCGTGCATGAAGCCCAGCGCGTACCTGGTCAATGTCTCGCGTGGCGAGATCGTCGACGAGGCGGCATTGGTCCAGGCCCTGGCGGCCGGGCGGCTGGCGGGCGCGGCGCTGGATGTGTATGGCCGCGAGCCGCTGGCGCACACCGGGCACCCGATGTCGCCGCTGTTTGCGCTGCCCAACGTGCTGCTGTGGCCGCACCTCACCTTCTACACGGCCGAGGCGATGCGCCGGTTGGAGGACGAGACGCTCGATCGGTGCATGGAGGCGCTGGAGGGTCGGCCGCTCACCGTGCTTTCGCACGATCCGCGGCTGCGCGCGCAGGAGCGCGGGGTGCGCTTCGTCGGCTGAGCGTTGCCGGTCGTCGAGGCCGGACTGGGGCGCCGCTGGGCAGGGTCGAGTTGGCAGAGCCGGCGTCGGCGTCTCGGCCGCCGGCCTGTGGCCGCCCCACCCGGCCCTGCCACTTTGCATTTTGTTGACAATCTGCAAACCAAGCCCTTAGCATCGCGACAACCCTTGCCGCAGACCCCCTCATGCCCGCAACACCCGCCGACCGCACTGCGCGCCCGCCGATGGCCGCCGATGCCATCGGCCTGTTGCGCGAGCACTCGCTGGCGACTCTGGCGCAGCAGGAACTGGAGCGCCGCATCATCAGCGGCGAAATCGCCGCCGGCAGCAAGCTCAACGAAGTGGATGTGGCTACCGCGCTGGGCGTCTCGCGCGGGCCGGTGCGCGAGGCCTTTCGCGCCCTCAGCCAGGCGGGCCTGGTGCGCGTGGAGAAGAACCGCGGCGTCTTCGTGCGCCAGGTGTCGCTGGAAGAGGCCAACGAGTTCTACGAGGTGCGTGCCGCGCTCGAAGGCCTCATCGGCCGGCTGGCGGCGCGCCGCGTCGCGCCCGACGAGGTGGAGCAGCTGCGCGCCATCGTGCGCCGCATGCACCAGGTGCAGAAGGGTCGGCGTGCCGAGGACTACTTCGTGCTCAACGTCGACTTCCATGACCTGCTGGCACGCGCCGCCCGCAACAACGCGCTGCTGGCGCACTACCGCGGCGTCGTCAACCAGCTCGACCTGTACCGCCGCGCCACCATCTCGCGCAGTGTCGACAACATTCCGCTGTCGACGCAGGAGCACGAGGCCATCGTCGAGGCGGTGGCCGCGCGCGACGAAGCGCGCGCCGAGCAGTTGCTCACCGAACACGTGCTGGTCAGCCGCGCGCGGCTGCACGCCGCGCTCACGCCGGGCGGTGGGCGCTGACGCGCCGCTGCTGCGCCCACTGCGCCTGCATCGCGCCGATACCGCAAGCCTACCGCGCCCAGGCCCTGGCACCCCTTCACGAACCCACGAGCTTCTTGAACCGCTCCCTGCACCGCGAAAGCCCTTCCCGACCCATGAGCCCCACCAAGCCCACCGTTCAAGCCAACGGCACCACCTACCGCTGGCCGCTGCGCCCCGTCGTCGTCGTCTGCATCGACGGCGGCGACCCGCGCTACCTGCAGCGCTTCCTGGCCGACGGCAAGCTGCCGAACTTCCGCCGCTTCGTGAGCCAGGGCTTCGCCGGCGTGGCCGACGGCTCGATGCCCTCGTTCACCTGCCCGAACAACATGTCGCTGATCACCGGCACGCCGACCGCACGGCACGGCATCTCCGGCAACTTCTACCTCGACACCGCCACCTGGCAGCCGGTGGTCATGACCGGCCCCGAGCTGCTGCGCGGCGACACCATCATCGCGCGCTTCGCCGCCGCCGGCGCCAAGGTGGTCTCGATCACCGCCAAGGACAAGCTGCGCAAGCAACTGGCCAAGGGCCTGGACGTGAGCCAGGGCCATGTGTCGTTCTCCACCGAGTTCGTCGAGAAGTGCACGCTGGCCGAGAACGGCATCGAGAACGTGCTGCCGTGGCTGGGCATGGACAAGCCCGGCATGTACTCGATGGAGCTGTCGCTGTTCGTGCTGGAAGCGGGGCTGAAGCTGCTGAAGGAGCGCCGCCCCGACCTGCTGTTCCTGAGCCTCACCGACTGGGTGCAGCACAAGTGGTCGCCCGACGAGGCCGACGCGCTGCGCTTCTACGAGCGGCTGGACGATGTGTTCGGGCGCCTGGCGGCCGAGGACATCACGCTGGCACTGACCGCCGACCACGGCATGAGCGACAAGAGCAATGCCGCGGGCGAGCCCAACGTGATCTGGCTGCAGGACATCCTCGACGCGAAGTTCGGCAAGGACGAAACGATCGTCATCTGCCCGATCACCGACGCCTTCGTCGCGCACCACGGGGCGCTGGGCGGGTTCGTGCGCGTGTGGTCGCGCGGCAAGGTGACGGCGCGCCAGATCATCGACCACATCTCGGGCATCGACGGCATCGAGCTGGCGCTGGACAAGGCCACCGCGTGCCGCATGTTCGACATGCCGCCCGACCGCGAGGCCGACGTGGCGGTGGTGTCGCGCGAAGACGTGTGCATCGGCGCCTCGGCGAAGAACCACGACCTCGCCGGTCTGAAGGGCCACCGCCTGCGCACGCACGGTGGCGTGAGCGAGGCCAAGGTGCCGTTCATCCTGAGTCGGCCGCTGAACGATGCCTACAAGGTGAAGGCAGCGGGCGCCCCGCTCAAGTCGTACCAGATCTTCGACTACGCGATCAACGGCACGGCATGAGTTCGACCCCCCCGAAGCGGCCTTCGGCCGCCTCCCCCCAGGGGGCACCGCCAGCGGCCCGGCAGAGCCGGTTGCGCGGCGGCCGCTGGGCCGCGTCTGCGTTCGACGGAGGTCTTCATGTTTCCTGAAGCCGGCCAGGTGGCCGTGTACGACCAGCCGAACGCGCCCTTCGAGCTGCGCCTGTTCCCCATTCGCGAGCCGCGGCCGGGCGAAGTGCTGGTCAAGGTGCGCATGTGCACCATCTGCCGCTCGGACATCCACAGCTACCTCGGCCATCGCCCGAACCCCACGCCCGGCGTGCTGGGCCACGAGATCATCGGCACCATCGTCGCGCTGGGTGCCGGGGTCACGAAGGACATGCGCGGTGATGCGCTGCGCGAAGGTGACCGCATCACCTGGAGCGAGTACTTCATCCCCGGCGATAACTACTACACCGAGGTGCTCGATCTGCCGCAGAAGAGCCCGGGCGTGGACAAGTACGGTCACATGGCTGTCACGACCGAGCCGCACCATCACGGCGGATTCGGCCAGTACTGCTACATCTTGCCGCGCTCGTGGATCCTGCGGCTGCCCGACGTGTTGAGCGACGAAGAAGCGACCCCGGTGAATTGCGGTGTGGCCACGGTGATCTGCGTCACCGAGCAGGCCGAGATCCGCATGGGTGACGCGGTGGTGGTGCAGGGCCTGGGGCTGCTGGGGCTGTACGCCAGCGCCATCGCCAAGGCGCGCGGTGCGCGGCTGGTGATCGGCATCGACACCGTGGCCGCTCGGCGCGAACTGGGCAAGCGCTTCGGCTGCGACGAGGTCATCGACCCCGCCGCGACGAGCGAAGCCGAGATGGTCAAGAAGGTCAAGGCGCTGTGCAGGCCCGAAGGGGCCGACGCGGTGATCGAGGTTTGCGGCTACCCCAGCGTCATCCCCGCCGGTATCCAGATGCTGCGCACCGGCGGCCACTACGTGCTGGGCGGGGTGGTCAACCCCGACAGCTTCGTCAACATCGACGTCAACCAGATCCTGCGCAAGCTCATCACGCTGCGCGGGGTGCACAACTATCACCCGCGGCACCTGATCGAGGCGCTGGACTTCGTCACCGTGAATCGCCAGCGCTTCCCGTTCAAGGACCTGGTCGATGGCAAGTACGGACTGAACGAAGTGGGCCAGGCGATGAAAGATGCCGAGGACCGCAAGGTGCTTCGCGCCGCCATCGTGCCCTGACTGCCGATCGACTTCCGCCCCACCCGCAAACACCCCCGAGGAGACTGCCATGTACATCCGTCGTTCGTTCATCGCTGCGGCCATGGCCGCGGCCGCTGCGCTGCCGCTGCCCGCCTTCGCGCAACAGTGCGAGAACCCGCGCGTGCTGAAGTTCTCGCTGGTGCCTACGCAGGACAGCCTGCGCGAGCTGGGCTACTACAAGCCCATCCTCGACCAGCTGGCCAAGAACACCGGCAAGAAGATCGAGTTCTACATGCCCACTTCGTACAGCTCGGTGGTCGAGGCGCTGCTGGGCAAGTGGGTCGACGTGGCCGTGCTCGGCCCCGAGAGCTACGTCATCGCACGCAGCAAGGACCCCTCGGTCGAGGTGTTCGGCACCTACTCGCGGCTGAAGAACGGCATCCAGGAACCCGGCCCCGGCTACAAGGCCGTGCTCATCACCAAGAAGGGCAGCAAGTTCACCGACTACGCGTCGCTCAAGGGCAGCGTGGTGGCGCTGGTGGACCCGGCCAGCACCAGCGGCGGGCTGGTGCCCGAGCACGTGTTCCCCAAGCAGGCCGGCCTGCCGCCGCTGAAGGACTACTTCTCCAAGGTCGTCTACTCAGGCGGCCACGATCTGGGTGCCATTGCCGTGGCCGAGGGCAAGGTGGATGCGGCCTTCGTCGCCACGCACCGCTTCATGGAGACGGTGAACGCAGGCAAGGTGAAGCAGGACGATTTCAACTACCTGTGGTACTCGCCGCTGCTGCCGCAGGACCCGTTCGTCTACCGCAACACGCTGTGCGATGACCTGAAGAAGAAGATCGCCGACACCTTCTTGCTGGTGGACCAGAACGAAGACGGCCGCAAGTACCTGGCCAACGTGAAGTCGGAGAAGGTGGTGGCCATGAAGGACGCCGACTACAACGTCATCCGTGACGTGCAGAAGAAGTGACGCGGGACCCGCCGCACCGGCCTTCGCGCCAGGTGCGGTGACGCCGGCGCGCGGACAGCGCGCCGCAAGAACAGGAGACAACTGCATGGCCGCGGTCCTGCAAGTCAAGGATCTGCAAGTCAGCTACACCGCGGGCAAGCAGATCCTCAAGGGCATCAGCTTCGATGTCGGCGCCGAGGAGTTCGTGGCCATCATCGGCCCCAGCGGCGCCGGCAAGAGCACGCTGATCCGCTGCGTCAACCGCCTGGTGGAGCCCACCGGCGGGCAGGTGCTGTTCGAAGGGCAGGACCTGCTGAAGCTCGACGAAGGCGCAATGCGCCGGCAGCGGCGCAACATCGGCATGATCTTCCAGGAGTTCAACCTCATCGACCGGCTGTCGGTGATGGACAACGTGCTCACCGGGCGGCTGGGCTACATGGGCAGCCTGACGAGCCTGTTTCGCCTGTACGGCAAGGAAGACATCGCCAAGGCGGTGGCGCTGCTGGACCGCGTGGGCCTCATCGACCACCTGGACAAGCGCGCCGATGCGCTCAGTGGCGGGCAGCGCCAGCGCGTGGGCATCGCGCGCGCGCTGATCCAGGAGCCCAAGCTGCTGCTGGTGGACGAGCCGACCTCGGCGCTGGACCCGAAGATCTCGCGCGAGGTGATGGGCATGATCCGCGGCATCGCGCGCGAGTTCCAGGTGCCGGTGCTGTGCAACATCCACGACGTGGACCTGGCGCTGGAGTTCTGCGACCGCGTCATCGGCCTGCAGGACGGCATCAAGAAGTTCGACGGCCCGCCGGGCAGCGTGGACAAGCACGCGCTGGCCGACATCTACGCGATGGAGGTGCTGTAGCCATGGCCGCTGCTGCCGAGGCGACCACGCCACGCGGCCCGGCCGCGATGCCCGGCATGCCGGCGCCGCACCACGCCGCGCGCATTGCCGAACTGGCCGCCAGCCGCCGGCGCGCACGCACCTGGCGCTATGCGCGCTACGCCGCCATCGCCGCGCTGGTGCTGTGGAGCGTGGAGGCCATCGTCGTCGGCGACACCGACTGGAGCCGCATCAGCGCGCAAGGCATCTGGAGCGCTGCGCTGCGCTTCATCGACTTCGACGCCTCGATCCTGCTGTCGCTGTGGGAGCCGGCGCTGGAAACGGTGCTGATGGCCACGCTCGCCACGCTGCTGGGCATGCTGATGGCCATTCCCGTGGCCTGGCTCGGTGCGGCCAACATCTCGCCGCTGGGCCGCGGCACCTATCTGCTGGGCCGCACGCTGATGACCGTTTCGCGATCGGTGCACGAGGTGGTGTGGGGGCTGGTGTTCGTCGCCGCCGTGGGCCTGGGCGCGCTGGCCGGCGTGCTGGCGATGGCGGTGCGCTCGATCGGCTTCATCAGCAAGACGGTGGCCGAGGCGATCGAAGACGTCAACCAGGGCCCGGTGGAGGCGATGCGCGCAGTGGGCGCCAACCGATTCCAGGTGCTGATGTTCGGCATCGTGCCGCAGGTGCTGCCCACCATCATCGGCAACTGCATCTTCGAGTGGGACGTGAACATTCGCCGCTCCACCATCATGGGGCTGGTGGGCGCCGGCGGCCTGGGGCTCGCGCTGCACCGGCAGATGGCCAGCTACAACTACGGCGGCATCGCCACGGTGATCTTCGTGATCCTGCTGCTCATCATCTTCGGTGAGCTGTTCTCCGCATGGGCACGAAAGAAGGTGATCTGACATGAGCAGCACCTCTGCCACATCCGCCGCCGCCGCCGCCAAGCCGCTGCCCGAGTGGAAGCGCTTCCGCTTCCCCCACAGCCTGTACAAGTACGGCGCGCTGCTGGGTGCGCTGGCCTTCGTGTGGTGGTCGATGGACGTGCTGCGCATCGACGCCGAGCGCCTGCCCGGCCTCTTCCAGCGCATCGGCAGCGTGCTGGCCAACCGCTACTGGCCGCCCGAATGGTCGCATGTCGTCAAGCCCGACTTCGTCGACGCGATCATCGACACCTTCCAGATGAGCTACGTGGCCACCGTGGTGGGGTTGCTCATCGCCATTCCGCTGGCGTGGTTCGCGTCGTTCAACATGACGCCCAGCCGCCGCTTCCTGTACCCGGTGTGCCGGCTCGTCGTGATGAGCTGCCGCTCGGTGCACGAGATGATCTGGACCATCGTGCTGGTGGCCATCGTCGGCTTCGGCATGCTGCCGGGCACGCTGGCGATGACGCTGTTCTGCATCGGCTTCGGCGGCAAGCTGATGGCCGAGGCCATCGAGGCCGTCCGCAAAGGGCCGGTGGAAGCCATCCGCGCCACCGGCGCCGGGCACCTGCAGACCTTCATCTACGCGGTGCTGCCGCAGGTGCGCGTGGCCTGGGCCGGCATCGCCATCTACACCTGGGACGTGGTGTTCCGCGCCAGCACGGTGGTGGGCTTCTTCGGTGCCGGCGGCATGGGCCACTACCTGCGCGAGAGCGTGCAGCGCGTGGAAAGCCGCCAGGTCGCCGCGATCATCCTCACCATCGTCGGCATCGTCATCGTCGCCGAGCTGTTCTCGGCCTGGGTGCGCGGGCGCATCGCGCGCGCGGTGGCGTGAGAGAGGCGCTCGCGGCCGGCCGCGGCCTCGTCAGCAGAACCAGCAGGAGGTTGTGATGCATACATCGGGTCGGTGGAAGCAGGCGGTCGGCCGCCTGGGTGGCTGGGTCGGCGCAGCGCTGCTGGGCCTGGTGGCGGCCGGCACGGCGTTCGCGCAGCCGCGCGAGCTGCGCATCGGCGTCGCCTCGCACGCGCGTTCGCTCGACGTGAACGAGGCCACCGGCAACAACGAGGCGCAGTTCCTGCACAACCTGTTCGACACGCTGATCGAGCGCGACAACTACGCCAGCCCGCTGAAGTTCGTGCCCGGCCTGGCGACAAGCTGGAAGATGGTGGCGCCGACGACGATGGAGCTGAAGCTGCGCGACGGCGTGGTGATGCACGACGGCACCACGATGGATGCGGAGGACGTGAAGTATTCGCTGGAGCGCGTGTTCGCGCCCAAGGATCCGCGTTTCCGGGCCAGCAACGGCCGCTTCTTCTACAACTTCAAGTCGGTGGACGCGGTCGACCGGCTCACGGTGCGCATCCACACGCACCGGCCCGACCCGCTGATGGAGACGCTGCTGTCGGCGCGCAACGCCGGCATCACGAGCAAGGAGTACGTGGAGCGGGTGGGCCTCGATGCCTCGGCGCTGAAGCCCGTGGGCAGCGGGCCCTACATGGTGGAGCTGCTCAAGCCCAACGAGCAGGCCGTGCTGGTGCGGCACGACAAGTTCTGGGGCGAGCGCGCGCCGTTCGACAAGCTTACCTACCTGCGCATCCCGGAGGTGGCCGCGCGCATCACGGCGCTGGTGAACAAGGAGGTCGACTTCATCACCAACGTGCCGCCCGACCAGGAGGCGGCGGTGCGCCGCGTGAAGGGTTATCGCATCGTCGGCGCAGCGCTGCCGCTCTTTCACGTCTGGGTGATCAACATGAGCCACCCGCAGATGGCCAACCCCGACCTGCGCCGCGCGCTGAATCTCGCCATCGACCGCGAGCTGCTGGTGAAGGCGCTGTGGGCCGGCAAGGGCAAGGCGCCCAAGGCACACCAGTTCGCCGAGTACGGCGAGCCGCTGTTCATGCCCGACCTGAACTACTACAAGTACGACCTCGAAGGCGCCAAGGCCCTCTTGAAGAAGGCCAACTACAAGGGCGAGCCGATCGAGATCGTCTTCTTCCCCGAGTACTACCTGTACGGCGACCTGGGTGCGCAGGCCGTGGCCGACATGTGGAAGAAGGCCGGCATCAACGTCAAGCTCAAGCAGAGCGAAGCCTTCTTCGGCAGCGGCGACCACACGAACGTGCACATGCGCCCATGGTCCAACCCGATGTACTACCCCGACCCGATGGGCGCCTTCGACACACATTGGTCGGAGAAGAGCTGGGTCACGCAGCGGGGCTTGTGGAAGCCCGCGCACCCGGAGTGGAAGGCCACCTACGAGAAGGCGCGCTTCACCACCGACACCAAGGAGCGCGTGGCCGCCTACCGCAAGCTGCAGGAAATCGCCGATGCCGAGAGCGGCTGGATCGTGCTGTATCAGCCGTATGAAGGTTATGCAATGCGCGAAGACATCGAGTGGAAGGTGCCGATCGCGCAGCGCCCCTACGAGCTGACCTTCCGCGCCGGCCAGGTGAGCCTGAAGCGCTGAATTGCCGGATCGCTGAAAGAAGACGCAGCCCGCGCGCCCCAGGGCGATGTTGCACTTCCTCGCCTGGCGCGTCGCTCGCGCGCTGCTGACCGTCCTCTTGGTGCTGGCCGGGTGCTTTGCCGCGGTACGCATGACCGGCTCACCGGTCGACCTGCTGTACGGCGACGGTGCCACGCCCGAGCAGACCGTCGAGCTGGAGCGCGAGTGGGGCCTGGACCAGCCGCTGCCGCAGCAGTTCGCGCTGTACCTGCGCAACATCGCGCGCGGCGAGTTCGGCGTCAGCATCGTCGAGCGCCGGCCGGTCACCACCGTGTATGCCGAGCGCATGGGCCCGACGCTGCAGCTTGCCGGCCTGGCGCTGCTGCTGGGCACGGTGGTGGGTCTGCCGCTGGGCATGGCCAGTGCGTTGTGGCGCGGCAAGGCCGGGGCGCGCGCGGCGGTGGCCTTCACCTTCGTCGGCTACGCGGTGCCGTCTTTCATCATCGCCATCCTGCTGATCCTCGTCTTCGGCTACCACCTGAACTGGCTGCCCAGCACCGGCGCCAGCACACCCGCGCATTACGTGCTGCCGGCGGTGACGCTGGCGCTTCCGCTGATGGCCGTGAACGCGCGCTACATGCGCAGCACACTGCTCGATGTGCTGAACCAGGACTACGTGCGCACCGCGCGCGCCAAGGGTCTGATGGAGCCGCGCGTCATCGGCCTGCACGCGCTGCGCAACGCGGTGCTGCCGCTGATCACCGTCTTCGGGCTCGAGGTGGCGGGGCTGGTCAACGGCTCGTTGATCGTCGAGACCGTGTTTTCGTGGCCGGGCGTGGGCAAGGTGCTCACCGGCTCGGTGTCGCGGCGCGACTTCCCCATCCTGCAGTTCGGCGTCATCGCCTACGCGCTGGTGGTGGTGGGCGTGAACCTCGTCGTCGACCTGCTGTACGCCGTGGCGGACCCGCGCGTGCGGGTGGAATCGTGAGCGCGGCATGAACGACGCCAGCGCAGCCACCGCCGCGACCGCCGTCGCAACAGCGGTCGGCACCGATGAGGCCGATGCCGGCTTCACGCTGCGCCGCCGCCTGGCCTGGCGGCGCATGCCCGGCGTCATCAAGGGCTGCATCTGCATCGGTGTGGTGCTGGCGCTGGCCGCGCTGTTCGCGCCGTGGGTGGCGCCGCACGACCCGGTGCAGACGCAGATCCTGCTCAAGCTCAAGGCGCCGCTCGGCATGGAAGGCTACGAGACCGGGCATTGGCTGGGCACCGACCAGCTCGGCCGCGACCTGCTCTCGCGCTGCATCCACGGCATCCGCGTCAGCGTGGGCATTGCGTTGCTGGGTCTCATCGTCAGCGCGGTGGTGGGCACGCTGGCCGGCCTGGTCAGCGGGCTGGTCGGCGGCTGGGTCGACCGGGTGGTGATGATGGTGGTGGATGTCTTCATCACCGTGCCCTTCTTGTTGCTGGTGCTGGTGGGCATCGCGGCCTTCGGTTCCGACATTCCGGTGCTGATCCTGCTCGTCGGCCTGGCGCGCTGGGAGACCTACGCCCGCATCGTGCGCGGCCAGGTGCTGCAGGTGCGCGAGATGCCGTTCATCGAAGCCAGCCGGGCATTGGGCGCCAGCACGACGTGGATCGCCGTGAAGCATGTGCTGCCCAACATCGCCAGCCCGCTGATCGTGCTGCTGACGCTGAACTTCCCGTCGATCCTGCTGCTGGAGTCTTCGCTGTCGTTCCTCGGCATCGGCGTGCAGCCGCCCACCGCGTCGCTCGGCCGCATGGTCGGCGACGGCCGCGACCACCTCATCTTCGCCTGGTGGGTGGCGGTGGCGCCGGCGCTGGTGATCGTCACCATCACCTTCATCGTGCAGATGCTGGGCGACTGGCTGCGCGACGTGCTGGACGTGAAAGTAGATGATTGAGCCCACGGCCGCGGTCGGTGTGCGCCCCGTGCTCTCGGTGCGCGGCCTGCGCGTGCTGCTGCACACCGAGGCCGGCCTGCTGCCGGCCGTGGACGGCGTGGACTTCGACCTCGCGCCTGGCCGCACGCTGGCGCTGGTGGGCGAGTCGGGCGCGGGCAAGTCGCTCACCTCGCTGGCCATCATGCGGCTGGCCGGCCGCGGCGCGAAAGGGCGCGGTGTCACGCTCGAAGGCCAGGTGCACCTCGACTCGGGCGATGCAACGCAGGGGAACAGCGGCATCGTCGAACTGCTTGGCGCGCCGCTGGCCCAGATGCAGGCGCTGCGCGGCAAGGCGCTGGCGATGATCTTCCAGGAGCCGATGACCTCGCTGAACCCGGTGTTCCGCGTCGGCTGGCAGATCGCCGAGGCGCTGGTGCGGCACGAAGGGCTGACGCGCGCGCAGGCCGACGCGCGCGCGCTCGAGATGCTGCAGCTCGTCGGCATTCCCGACGCCGCAGCGCGCGTGCGCGCCTTCCCGCACGAGCTCTCGGGCGGCATGCGCCAGCGCGTGATGATCGCGATGGCGCTGGCCTGCCGGCCGCGCCTGCTGATTGCCGACGAGCCGACCACGGCGCTGGATGTCACCGTGCAGGCGCAGGTGCTGGCGCTGATGCGCCGGCTGCAGGCCGAGATGGGCACCGCGGTGCTGTTCATCACGCACGACCTGGGCGTGGTGGCGCAGATGGCCGACGAGGTGGCGGTGCTGTACGCCGGCCGCGTGGTCGAACATGCCGACGTGCGCTCGCTCTTCGCCGCGCCGCGCCACCCTTACACCGCCGGGCTGCTGCGCTCGATGCCCAATGTGGCCGGCAGTGTGGCTGGTGAGCTGGTGCAGCCGATCGCCGGCAGCATGCCGGCGCTGACGCGGCTGCCGCGCGGCTGCGCGTTCCACCCGCGCTGCGAGTTCGCGCAGGCCGGGCCTTGCACCGAGGCGATGCCGGCCCTGGCCGACCTTGGCGCCGGCCGGGCGGTGCGCTGCGCGCGGCACGCCGAGATCGAGGTGGCAGGAGCAGGACGAGCGGCAGGACGAGCGGCATGACCAGCGGCAGGACGACCGGCACGACGACCGGCATGACGAGCGGCGCGACGATCGGCATGACGAGCGGCGCCCCCGATCGCCAGGCCCGCGGGTCCGCGGGTGATTCAGCGGCGGTGCCTTCCGTTCCAACCGGCCCCGCCCGCGACCTGCTCGTCGCCGAGCGTGTCTCCACCTGGTTTCCGCTCGGCCGCCGCTGGTGGCGCGCGCGCACGCTGAAGGCCGTGGACGGTGTCGACCTCAGCGTGCGCGAAGGCGAAGTGCTGGCGCTGGTGGGCGAGTCGGGCTCGGGCAAGACGACGCTGGGCCGCACGCTGCTGCGCCTGATCGAGCCGACCGCCGGCGACATCCGCTTCGACGGCCAAAGCCTCATCGGCCTGCCGCCGCCCGAGCTGCGCGCGCTGCGCCGGCAGATGCAGATCGTGTTCCAGGACCCGTTCGCCTCGCTCGACCCGCGGCAGTCGGTGGGCGAGATCGTCGCCGAGGGGCTGGCGGTGCACAAGGTCGGCACACGCGCCGAACGTGCGGCGCGCGTGGCCGAAGTGCTGGCGCTGGTCGGGCTCGATGCCTCGTTGGCGCGGCGCTTCCCGCACGCGCTTTCCGGCGGGCAGCGCCAGCGCGTGGGCATCGCGCGGGCGCTGGCGTTGCAGCCGCGCTTCATCGTCGCCGACGAGGCCGTGTCGTCGCTCGATGTCTCGGTGCAGGCGCAGATCCTGCGCATGCTGGCCGAGTTGCGCAGGCGGCTGGGCCTGACGATGCTCTTCATCACGCACAACCTCGGTGTCGTGCGCATGGTGGCCGACCGCGTGGCGGTGATGTACCTCGGCCGGCTGGTCGAGGTCGGCCCCACGGCCGAGGTCTTCGCGCACCCCGCGCACCCGTACACGCGCGCGCTGCTGGCTGCGGTGCCGGTGCCCGACCCCACCGTGCGACCCAAGCTCGAGCCGCTGGCCGGCGAGCCGCCCAGCGGCATCGACCGCCCGAGCGGCTGCGTGTTCCGCACGCGCTGCCCGCATGCCGTGCCGGCCTGCGCCGGCGAGATTCCGGCGCTGATCGAGGTGACGGGCGGGTCGGTCTCATCGATCGCGACCGGACCCTCGCACCGCGCCGCCTGTTTGCGTCTGCACGATCTGGCGCGCGCCGACACGCGCGCCTGAGAGCCTGTGACTTATTCGCGCATGCCCGCTCATCACGCCAGAAGACGCCCGCTCTTCGTTGCAAATGCTCGCCATAGCCCGGGCTATGGCTCGCATTTGCGCCTCGATCGGACGCCTTCTGGCGCGCTGCTCGGGCACGCCCGAATAAGTCACAGGCTCTGAGCTGAACGCCTGACCACCGTGCCCGACCGCCATGCCTGACCAACCCAACGTCCTGCTGCTCATCATCGACCAGCTGCGCGGCGACGCGCTGCGCTGCGTCGGCCACCCCAACGCCGTCACGCCCCACATCGACCGCCTGGCCGCGCGCGGCGTCACCTTCCGCCGCCACTACGCGCAGGGCTCGCCCTGCGGCCCCAGCCGCGCCTCCATCGCCACCGGCATGTACGTGATGAACCACCGCGTCATCACCAACGACGCGCCGACCGCGCAGCACCTGAAGACGCTGCCGATGTTCGCGCGCGAACTGGGCTACGAGCCCGCGCTGGTGGGCTACACCACCACCGTGCCCGACCCGCGGCACGCGCATGCCAACGACCCGCGCTTCACCACCAACTCCATCGCCGGCGGCTGGAACATCGTGCGCGATTTCGAAGAGCCGCGCGCGCACTACCTGGCCTGGCTGTCGGGGCAGGGCTACACCATCCCCGACACCTACGAGCAGCTGTTCCGCCCGCCGCCCGGCGAGCACGACCCGACCTGGTTCGCGCCCAGCCCCATCGCCGAGCAGCACACCGACACCGCGTGGTGCGCCGAGGGTGCGCTCGACTACCTGCGCATCCGCGCGAAGAAACCCTGGTTCATGCACCTGGGCTTCTTCCGCCCGCATCCGCCGCTCATGCCCTCGGCACCGTGGCACCAGCGGGTGCACCCCAAGGACACGCTGCCGCCGGTGCGCGCCGCCAGCGCCGAGGCCGAGGCCGCGGTGCACCCGCTCACCAAGCTCATCCTCGACACGATGAAGGTCAGCAGCGCGATGCACTGGATGCCGGGCCTGGCGCGCGACCTGAGCCTGGCCGACGTGGGGCGCATGCGTGCCGCCTACTTCGGCCTGCTGGCCGAGGTGGACCACCATGTCGGCCGCGTGATGCAGCTGCTGCAAGACACCGGCCAACTGGAGCGCACGCTCATCGTGCTCACCTCCGACCACGGCGAGCAGCTCGGCGACCACCACCTGGTGGCCAAGCGCGGCTACTTCCCGCAGAGCTACCACGTGCCGTGCATCGTGGTCGACCCGCGGCCCGAGGCCGACGCCACGCGCGGCAAGCAGGTGCAGGCGTTCACCGAGAACGTCGACGTGCTGCCGACCATCATGCAGTGGCTGGGCGCGCCGGTGCCGCGGCAGTGCAACGGCCGCTCGCTGCTGCCCTTCACCCGATCGCCGGGCCCTTCACAGTGGCGGCGCGAGGCGCACTGGGAATACGACTTCCGCGATCTCGCCGGCGGCGCGGCGCACGAGCGGCTGGGCATTCCGCGCGACGACTGCTCGCTCGCGGTGCAGCTGGACGAACGATTTGCCTATGTGCACTGCGCGGCGCTGCCGCCGCTGATGTTCCACCTGCCCAGCGACCCGCACTGGCTCGTCAACGTCGCCGATGACCCGGCGCACCGCGAAGCCGCACTGCATTGCACGCGCCGCATGCTCGACTGGCGGCTGTCGCAGGCCGACCGCACGCTTACCGGCTACGCGATCAGCAAGCAGGGGCTGAGGCAATTCGATGCGTGAGTTGACACCCGTCATGAAGCTCGCCGCCCGGCTCGTCCCGCTGGCCCTGGCCGCGCTGGCCAGCGCCTCCCCTGCGGCCGCGCAGTTGCTCGCCACCGGCGACCCACGGCCCGACGGCGCGGTGCTCTGGGCCCGCGCCGAGGCGCCCGGCGACCACCGCTTCGAGGTCGCCGAAGACGCGCACTTCGAGCAGGTGCGCGCGCGACTGCCGGTGCGCATCGATGCCGGGGCGCTCACCGCACAGGCCGAAGTCGGCGGTCTCGCAGCCGATACACGCTACCACTGGCGGCTGGTGCGCGGCGACGGCACGGCGCTGCCTGCGCGTGCGTCGTTCGTCACGGCGCCGGCGCCGGCGGACAGGCGCGGCGTCAAGCTGCTTTTCGGCGCCGATCTCGGCGGCCAGGGCTACGGCCGGCTGGCGCCCGGCAACCCGAGCGGCCGCGCCGGCTGGCCGATCTTCGAGCCGATGCGCGGCGAAAGCGCCGATGCCTTCATCGCACTCGGCGACATGCTGTACTCCGACCGCCCCGTCACCGCCGAGGCGCCCGACAGGACCTTCGCCAAGGGCAACGCGTTCCAGATCCCCAAGCCGGGCGCCGGCTACGTGAGCAGTCTCGACGACTTCCGGCGCGACTGGCACTACCACCGCAGCGATGCGCACTTCGACCGCTTCCTGCGTACGACGCCGATCATCGCCACCTGGGACGACCACGAACTCGTCAACGACAGTGGCGGCCCCGAACTCACGCGCGGCCCCACCGACGAAGAAGCGGCGCGCGACGCGAGGCTGCGCAGCCAGTCCGACCCGGCGCGCCCGCGCGTGGGCGGCCGGCGCCAGTCGGTGTTCTTCAGCCCCGCGCTCTACGCCGCCGGGCGGCAGGCGATGTTCGAGTGGAACCCGATCCCGGTGCTGGCCGAGCCCGCTGCGGCCGCGGCCGCCGCTCCCACCGTGCCTTCCGGCAGCCCCGAGGCGCGGCGCCTGTGGCGGAGCTGGCGCTGGGGCGCGCACGCCGAAGTGTTCATGCTCGACACGCGCAGCCACCGCGACCCGCGCTACCGCGTCGACAGCGATGCAGCGCCGAAGACGATGCTCGGCGCGGCACAAAAGGCCTGGTTCAAGGACGCGCTCGCCCGCAGCAGCGCGACGTGGAAGATCGTGGTCAGCACGGTGCCGCTGTCGATCGAGGGCGGCAACGAGCGTGACCCGCAAGGCCGCATCTACCGCGACTCGTGGCCTGCAGTCGACGACGGCAACCCCTACGGCTACCGGCGCGAGCTGAACGAGTTGATGGCCCACATCCGCGAGCGGCGCATCCGCAACGTCGTCTTCCTCACCGGCGACCAGCATTTCAGCAACCTCTTCGCCTACGACCTGGACGGCGACGGCGAGCCCGACGTGCACGAGGCCAATATCGGCGCGCTGCGCGCCGGCCCCGGCAGCGGAAAGGTCGATGCGGCACTGAAGCCCCAGCGCCTGTACACCGACGACGGTCAGGTCGAGCACACCTATGGCGTGCTGCGCATCGAGGGCGACACCGGCGCATTGGTGCTGCAGTTCCACGACGTGGCCGGCCGCGAGCGGCCCGCGGCGCGGCTGCCATTGACGCCCCGCTGAGCACCCCGCCGCGCCGTAGTTCCGCCGCACCACTGGCGGCGGGCTCAGGTTCGGCGCGCGGCGGCCGATAGCGAGACACCGCCGTCTCGCACAAGGACCGTCTCGCGATGAGCCTGCCCACGCGCATCGCGCTGCTGGGATTCAAGCCCCAGGAGCGTGCCGCCCTGGAGGCCTTTCTCCGGCTCGCGCCCAAGCGCGAGCCTGCGTACGCCCAGGTTTCGCGGCCCGAGAAGGCCGAGCTGTTGCTGGTCGATACCGATGCCGAAGGTGACGAGGCGGTGCTGGCCATCGAGGCACTGCAGGCCCGCGCGGACGATGCGCCGGGCAGCCTGTGCATCGTCGCCGTAGGCAGCCGCACGCTGCCGGGCGCGCTGCTGCACTGGCCGCGCCCGCTGAACGTGCTGCGGCTGTTCTCGCGCATCGACCGGCTGGGCCGGCCGGCGGGCGGGGTGGAAGCCGTGTGCGAAGGTGCGGCGCCCCCGAGCCCGGCGCAGCGGGCGCAGGCCACGGAACCCCGGCCCGCTGTCGAGGTGGCGCCGAACCTGGGCTGCGCACCCGTGCCCATCGTCGCGCCTGCACCGGCCCCCGTGCCGGCGCCGGCGCGCAAGCGTGATCGCGAGTGCGAACGTGATCCTGATCACGAGGCAACGGCCACCGCGGCCGCCAGCGCAGCCGCCGTGGCGGCCCCGGCGGCCTACGCCGGTCCGACACCCACCCCATGCCCCGCGCCCCCGCTGCTGCAACCCCCTGCCCAGGCGGTGAGCGCAGCGCCTGGCCCGCCGTGCCAAGAGGCGGGCGAGCCTCCAGCACGGCCCGTGGCGGCCCGGGCGAAGCGCCGTCCCGCGCCCGACCTGCCTGGCCGGGCGGACGCGGCGGTCATGCAGGCTCCTACCGCGCCGCCCGGCCCGCCGCTGATGCCCGCGCATGAACGCATCACGCTGGTCGGGCTGGGGGACACGCAGGCCATCGATCTCCAGGAGCTGCCGCCCCAACGGGCGACGGCCCCCGCCGGCGCGCCGCGCCCGCGTCTGCCGCCGCGGCCGGCCCCAGCGCGCGTCGAGCATGTGCTGGTGGTCGACGCCGGCGAGGAGGTGTTCCGCTTCCTCGTCGCCGAGGTGGGGCCTTTCGGCTTTGCCGTGCACCGTGCGCGCGATGCGGCCGAGGCGCTGGACCGCGTCAATACCCGCGGCTTCCGCTTTGCTTTCCTGCACGCAGGCAGCGGGCAGGAGGGCGCGGCACGCCTGGCGCTGCAGTTGCGCCTGGCGGCCGGTGACCGCGGGCGCGAGCCGCCGGCCGTGGTGATGGTGGGCGCACCGCAGGCGCTGGTGGGCATGGCCTCGGCATCGTCGCTGGGGCTGGCCGAGGTCGATGCGTTCCTGACGCTGCCGCTGCAACGCGACGAGTTGCTCGACCTGGTCGGTGGCCGCACCCTGCAGCGCCAGGGCTTCGCGCCCACGTCGCCGCAATCGACCTACGCCTGAACGGCGGCCCGCGGCGCGTCGGGCCATTGCGGATGGCCGCGCCAGGGCGGCGCGCCTACGATGGGGCCACCCATCGCCGAGCCCGCCATGCCGCATGCCCCGTTCGCTGGCCACATCGGCCGCACCGTCGCCGAGTCGCGCCCGTGGTGGCCGCCGGGGCCGGGCGGGCGGTCCGAAGAGGTGAAGCGGCCCAACGTGCTCGTTGTGCTGTTCGACGATGTCGGCTTCGCCGACTTCGGCTGCTACGGCTCGACCATCCGCACACCCACCATCGACGCGCTGGCCGCGCGCGGCGTGCGGCTCACGGGCTTCCACACCACGGCGATGTGCAGCACCACGCGCGCCGCGCTGATGACCGGCTGCAACCACCACAGCGTGGGCATGGGCTGCCTGGCCAACTTCGACAGCGGCTACCCGGGCTACCGAGGCAAGATCGCGCCCGAGGCGGCCACGCTGGCCGAGATGCTGCGCCCGGCCGGCTACGTGAACTACATGGTCGGCAAGTGGCACGTCACGCCGCTGTCGGAGACCGGCCCCACCGGCCCGTTTGACGGCTGGCCGCTCGGGCGCGGCTACGACCGCTTCTACGGCTTCATGGATGCCGAGACCGACCAGTACGCGCCGGAGCTGGTGCGCGACAACACGCCGGTCGCGCCACCGGGCGGCTTCGATACCGGTTATCACCTGAGCGCCGACCTGGTGGATCAATCGATCCGCTGCCTGAGCGAGCACGCCGCCGACCGCCCTGAGCGGCCGTGGCACCTGTGGCTGGCGCCGGGCGCCTGCCACGCGCCGCACCAAGCACCGGCCGGGCTCATCCACGGCTACGACGCGATGTTCGCGCATGGCTGGGACGTCGAGCGAGAGCGGCGGCTGGCGCGCCAGGTCGAGCTCGGCCTGGTGCCCGCCGGCACCACGCTGCCGCCGCGCAACGACGGCGTGATGGCCTGGGATTCGCTGCCGCCGCCGGGGCGGGCGTTGGCGACACGGCTGCAGTCGGCCTACGCCGCGATGCTCGACCACTTCGACCAGCAACTGGCGCGGCTGGTGGCTTTCCTCGAAACCAGCGGACAGCTCGACGACACCCTCATCTGCGTGCTCAGCGACAACGGCGCCAGCCAGGAAGGCGGGCCGATCGGCATGGTCAACGCGATGGGGCCGTACAACCTGCGCCCCGAAATGCCGCCGGAGAAAGTGGCGCGCATCGACGACATCGGCGGCCCCGCCACGCACAGCAACTTTCCGTGGGGCTGGGCGATGTGCGCCAACACGCCGCTGAAGCGCTACAAGCAGAACACGCACGGTGGCGGCATCCGCGACCCGCTGGTGGTGAGCTGGCCGAGCGGCCTGGCGGCGCGGGGCGAACTGCGCCACGGCTTTCGGCACGCGGTGGACTTCGTGCCCACGCTGCTGGACCTGCTGAAGCTGAAGGCGCCCGCGCAGCAGGCCGGCCGCACCTGCCTGCCGCTGGAAGGCGAGAGCTTCGCGGCGCTGCTGCGTGACGCCGGCGCGCCGCCGCGCGCGCGGCCGCAGTACTTCGAGATGTTCGGCCACCGCGGCCTGTGGCACGCCGGCTGGAAGGCGGTGGCCTTCCACCCCAGGGGCCGGCCGTTCGACGACGACGTGTGGGAGCTGTACCACCTGGACGAAGACTTCGCCGAGAACCATGACCTCTCGGCCGCCGAGCCCGAGCGGCTGGCCGCGCTCGTCCACACCTGGTGGCGCGAGGCCGAGCGCTGCCAGGTGCTGCCGCTGGACGACCGCTTCGGCGAGCGCTTCGCCGAGAACGGCCGCCGCGTGCAGGGCGCACGCACGCAGTTCGTGCTGCATGCCGGCATGGGCCACCTGCCCACCGACGTGGCGCCCGATCTGCGCAGCCGCGACTACCGCATCGAGGCCGATGTGCGGGTGCCCGAGACAGGCTGCGAAGGCGTGCTCATCGCGCACGGTGACGCCACCTCCGGCTACAGCCTGTACGTGCAGGGCGGCCACCTCGTGCACGACCTCAACGTCGGCGGCGAGCACCAACTCCTGCGCTCCGAGCGGCCGCTGCGGCCCGGCCGCCAGCGGCTGGGCGTGACAGTGACGCTGGGGCCCTGGGTGGAGCGGCAGATGCCGGTCGGCGGCAGCTTTCGCGTGCCGGTGCACCGCGAGGTCACGCTGACCTTCGACGACGAAGCGGTGGGCCGGCGCCAGTGCCCGCACGGCTTCAACACGCTCACCTCGTGGAGCGGGCTGGACATCGGGCTGGACCGCGGCTCGCCGGTATCGCACTACGCCGCGCCGTTCGAGTTCACCGGCCGCCTGTTCAAGGTGAGCGTCGCGCTCGGGCCGATGACCTCGGCGCAGGCCGAGGCCAAGGCCGGCGCCGAACTCGCCCGGCAGTGAGCGTGCCTGCCACGCGGCGGCCGGGCACGCCGACGGTGCACCACGGCCCGCGCGAGGCCACGCGCGGCATCCGCTACGGCACCAGGCACGGCACCAGGCACGGCACCAGGCACGGGACAGCACCCCACAACACAGCACGCTCGACGGAGCCTTCCGCATGGACCTGAACCACAACCCACCGGGCGCCAAGCCCGCCACCACCTTCACGCGCCAATGCCAGCACGCGGCGCGGCGCTGGCTGCCGCTGACCGACACGCAGTCCTTCGCCGACGCGCAGCGCGGCTTCATCGCGCCGATCCCGGCCGGCGTCATCCAGCGCGCCAGCGGGGCCCCGGTGTGGAACCTGGCCGCCTACGGCTTTCTCGACGACGAGCAGGCGCCCGACAGCGTGCACCCCGGCCTGTGGCGCCACGCCCGCGTCAACATGATCACCGGGCTGTTCAGGGTCACCGAGCGCATGTACCAGGTGCGCGGCTACGACATCTCGAACATGACGGTGATCGAGGGCGACACCGGCCTCGTGCTCATCGACCCGCTCATCTCCACCGAGGTGGCGCGCGCAGCGCTCGAGCTGTACTTCCAGCACCGGCCGCGGCGCGAGGTGCGCGCAGTCATCTACTCGCACAGCCACGTCGACCACTTCGGTGGCGTGCGCGGCGTGGTCGACGAGACCGATGTGCAGGCCGGCCGCGTGCAGGTCATCGCGCCGGCCGGCTTCATGGCCGAGGCGGTGAGCGAAACCGTGCTGGCCGGCAACGCGATGCTGCGCCGAGCGCTGTATCAGTTCGGCGCGCTGCTGCCGCGCGGCCCGCTCGGGCAGGTGGACGCGGGGCTGGGCAAGAACGTCTCCACCGGCACGGTGACGCTGATCCCGCCCACGCTGACCATCGAGCAGGCGGTGGAGCGCCACGTCATCGACGGCATCGAATGCGTGTTCGAGCTCACGCCCGGGGCCGAGGCGCCCTCGGAGCTGATCGTTCACCACCCCGGCCTGCGGGTGCTGAACATGACCGAGATCACCAGCCACAACTTCCACAACCTGCTGCCGCTGCGCGGCGCGCAGGTGCGCGACGCCCGGGCCTGGGCGCACTACCTGGACGGCGCGCTGCAGCGCTACGGCTCGGCCAGCGACGTGCTGATCGCCCAGCACCACTGGCCGGTGTGGGGGCGCGAGGCGATCGATGGCTTCCTCGCGCGGCAACGCGACCTGTACAAGTTCGTGCACGACCAGACGCTCAGGTTGATGAACCGCGGCTGGCTGGCCGGCGAGATCGCCGAGGTGCTGCAGCTGCCCGAGAGCCTGCAACGCGACTGGGCCTGCCACGGCTTCTACGGCACCGTGAAGCACAACGTGCGCGCGGTGGTGCAGCGCTACCTGGGCGCCTACGACGGCCACCCGGCGCGCCTCGACCCGCTGCCGCCGGCGGCGCGGGCGCGCAAGATGGTCGAGTACATGGGCGGCGCCGACGCGGTGCTCGAACGCGCGCGGGCCGACTTCGAGCGCGGCGAGTACCGCTGGGTGGCCGAGGTGGGCGCGCTGCTCGTGCACGCCGGCGCGGCCCCGGCCGCCGAGGCCGCCGCGCTGTGCGCCGATGCGCTGGAGCAACTGGGCTACCAGGCCGAGTCGGCCACCTGGCGCAACGCCTACCTGCAAGGCGCGCTGGAGCTGCGCCACGGCGCGCCCAGGCTGCCGAGCACCGGCACGGCCAGCGCCGACATGGTGAAGGCGCTGCCGCTGGACCTGTGGTTCGACTTCCTCGCCATCCGCATCGACGGGACCCGGGCCGCCGGCAAGCGCCTGCGCATCCACTGGCACTTCAGCGACACCGGCGAGCAGGTGCTGCTGAACCTGGACAACGGCGCCCTGACGCACCGCCTGGGCGTGGCCGACCCCGGGGCCGATGTCTCGATCACGCTGGCGCGCTCGCTGCTGGACGAGGTCTCGATGCAGCGCACCACCTTCCCCGAGGCCTTCCAGGCCGGTCGGCTGCAGGTCCAGGGGCGCCTGGCCGCGCTGCTGGAGCTGTTCGCGCTGGTCGAGCGCTTCGACCGCAACTTCGCCGTGGTCGGGCCCCGGCCTTACCCCGATGCCTGAAAGGCGCCGCTGCTGCAACACTGGGCCCACACGCCGCACCGGGCCGAGACCGCAGACCCGGCGCCCGGCAATTCGACATTCAAGGAGACATGCCCATGCACAAGCTGAACCGCGCCGGCCGCCGCGCCCGCTTTTCCTGTGGCCCGGCAACGCGGCTGGCCCTGCTGCCGCTGGCCGCCGCCGCGACGCTGGCGGTGGCCCAGCCGGTGGAGGTGAAGTTCGCCTCGTCCGCGCCGCCCACGTCGCCGTGGGCCAGGCAGATCGACCGCACCGCCGCCGGCGTGCTGGAGGAATCGAAGGGGGCGCTGAAGATCACGCCCTTCTACAACTCGCAGCTGGGCAGCGAGAACGACGCCATCGCGCAGATCTCGCGCGGCCGCATCGAGATGGGCTCGTTCACGCTGAGCGCGATCGCGCTGCAGGTGCCCGAAGTTGCGCTGCTGCAGCTGCCGCTGTACTTCACCAGCACCGCGCAGCGCGACTGCGTGCTCGACAACCACGTGGCGAAGTACACCCACGACGCGCTGGAGCGGAAGAACCTGAAGTTCATCGGCTGGGGCGAGGTGGGCCCGGTGCACCTGCCCGGCAAGAAGGCCTATGTCACACCGGCCGACGTGCGCGGCATCAAGGTGGGCGTGGTCACCAACAAGCAGAACAACGAGTTCTGGAAGGCGATGGGCGCCAACCCCGTGCCCACCGCGGTGGCCGAGGTCGGCTCGTCGATGCAGACCGGCCTCATCGACACCTATCCCACGCCCTACGCGTTCTACCTGCCCTCGGGGTTGAACAAGATCGCGCCGTTCATGGTGAAGCTGCCGCTGTGGGACGCCGCCGGCATTACCGTGATGAACAAGGGCGTGTGGGACAAGCTGCCGCCCGAATCGCGGGCCGCCATCGAGCGCGACCGCGTGAAGCACCCCTCGGCGCTGCTGCGCGGCGAGATCCGCGCGGTGGACACCGCGCTCACCGGTGCGCACAAGCAGGCCGGCGGCACGGTGGTGGAGGCCACGCCCGAGCAGCGCGCCGAGTGGCGCAATGCGCTGGGCGGCTTCTGGGGCGCGATGGCCAAGGATCTGGGCGCCGACGGCGAGAAGTTCTACGCGCTGATGGAGGCCGGCAAGAAGGCCTGCGAAGGGGCGAAGTAGGCCTCGTGCGGCAGGCCGCCGTGGGGTCACTGCGGTTGTCACGATGACCGGCGCGGCGCCCGGCCCGGCCGGCCCCGAACATGCCTTGGCGCCCGGCGCGGCGCCGCAGGCCGTCGTCACGCTGCTGCGCCGCTGGCACCAGGCCGAGTGCTGGCTGGCGGTGGCCTGCTTCGTCTTCATCGCCGCGGTGCTGGTGATCGACGTCATCGGCCGCGAGTTCTACGGCCCGGTGATGAACGCGCTGGGCGTGAAGGTCGGTGCGACGGGCCTGTTCGGCTCGCAGAAGCTGGCCATCTTCGCGCTGGTGATCGGCTCGTTCGCCGGCATCGGCGTGGCCACCGCCACCGGCGTGCATCTGGTGCCGCGGGTGTGCTTCGGCTGGGTGCCCAGGCGCCTGGGCCCGGCGATGAACCGCATCGCCGACGTGGTGACCGGCGTCTTCCTGCTCGGCGTGGCCTGGTACGGCGTGGTGTTCGTGCTGGCCACCCGGCAGTCGGGCGTGCTGGCCGCGGTGATCAACGTCTCGCCGTGGCCGGTGCAGGCGTTCATCCCGCTGGGCTTCGCGTCGGCGGCGTTGCGCTACTTCATCTTCGCGGCGTGGCCGGCCACGCGGCCGGCGCCGCCGGAGTTCCAGGAATGAGCACGGCGCGGCGGGCCATCGTCGTCGGAGCATCGGCATGACCGGCGCCCTGCTCATCGCCGGCCTGCTGCTGGCGCTGCTGTGGCTGCGCCAGCCGCTGCTGGTCATCCTGCTGGCGGTGGCGGCGGTGGTGCACCTGGTGTGGGGCAAGGGGCAGCTGGACTACATCCTCGAGGACATGTGGGTCTCGCTGGACAAGGAGCTGATCCTGTCGATTCCGATGTTTCTGCTGTGCGGCGGCGTGATGACCAAGGGCAGCACCGCGCGCCGGCTCATCGAAGTGGCGCAGGCCCTCACGCGGCCGCTGCCCGGCGGCCTGGCGGTGGCCTGCGTGCTCAGCTGCGGCAGCTTCGCGGCGATCTCGGGCTCGTCCATCGTCACCATGCTGGCCATCGGCACCGTGATGTACCCGGCGATGCGCTCGGCCGGCTACGACAACCGTTATGCGCTGGGCGTGGTGATGGCCGGCGGCACGCTGGGCATCATCATCCCGCCGTCGATCCCGCTCATCCTCTACGGCCTGGTGACCGAGACCTCGATCGTCGACCTGTTCATCGCCGGCGTCGGCCCGGGCCTGTTGATCCTCGCCGTGTTCGCCACCCATGCCATGGTGGTCAACCGCAAGGTGCCCACGCAGCCGTTCGACCTGGCGCTGCTGCTGCGCTCGCTGCGCGAGGGCGTGTGGGCTCTGTTGATGCCGGTGATCCTGCTGGGCGGCATCTACAGCGGCTACTTCTCGGCGCTGGAGGCCGCGGCGGTGGCGCTGGTCTACGCGCTGGTCATCGAGACCTTCGTGCACAAGGAGATGAAGCTCGGCCAGTTCTACGAAGTGGTGCTGGAAGCCAGCAAGCTCGGCGGCACGCTGTTCCCGCTGCTGGCCGTGGCGCTGAGCCTGAACCTCGTGCTCACCGAGCACCGCGTGCCGCTGGCGCTGGTGGAAGTGATGAAGGGGTACATCGACAGCCCGCTCGTGTTCATGCTGCTGGTCAACGCGCTGCTGCTTGTCGTGGGCTGCCTGATGACCAGCGGCGAAGCCATCCTCATCCTCGGCCCCATCCTGGCGCCGCTGGCCGCGGCGTACGGCTATGACAAGGTGCTGTTCGGCATCATCATGATCGTCAACCTCGAGGTCGGCTTCCTCACCCCGCCGGTGGGGCTGAACCTGCTGGTGGCGATGGGCGCCTTCAAGCAGAAGTTCGGCCTGCTGGTGCGGGCCGCGGTGCCGTTCATCCTGATGCTGCTGGGCTGTCTGGCGCTGGTGGCCTGGCAGCCGTGGATCTCGATGGCCCTGGTGCGCTGAGCGCGGTGCGGCCGGCCGCACCCGTCACGGGGGGCGGGCGGGCCGCGCCGCCACTTCACGCGAGGCGAAGGCGCCGTGGCAGGCCGCCACGCTCCCACTGCCACAGCTGGCCGTCGCGCGTGAGCGCCAGCGTCGCCGTGTCGCCCGCGGCGACCTCGGCCACGCCGTCGAAGATCTTCTTCGGCGCGATCTCGAAGCCTTCGCCCCAGGCCCACAGGCTGCCGTCGGCACGCACGGCCAGCGAGTGCCGTGAGCCGGTGGCGATCGCCACCGCGCCTTCGAACAGGGTCCCCCAGCGGTCGGCCTTGTCGCCCAGGCCGTGCGAAGACAGCGGCCCGTAGCGGTTGCCGCCGGTGCCGTGCACGCTGCCGTCGCGCTTCAGGTGCAGGGCGTGGCCGGTGTGGGCGCGCACGGCCACCGCGTTGCCGGCGGTGGCCACGAAGTGCGGCGTGGCGGTGAGCTTGCCGTCGCCGTACTGGCCGCGGTGCGCCAAGCCCTTGACGAACAGCTCGCCGGCGCGATTGATGTAGTAGTCGGCACTGTCGCCGATGCAGGCCGCGGACACGTCGCTGGCCACGCGCACCGGCGCAGCATCGGCGGTGACGCCGGCGGTGGCGGCGTACCACAGGGCGGCGGCGGCATCGATCGCGAACCAGCCCGACTGGCCGGCGGCGAAACTGGCCACGCCGCGCATCCGCAGGCGCGGTGCCGCCTCGCCCGCATCCGCCGAACGCAGCAGGTCACCCTGCACACGCAGCAGGTACCAGGCGTGCTGGCTGGCCGCCGCCTGTACGACATCACCCAGCGCGCTCCAGGCCGGGCGCGGCGCCTCGGACCCGTCCCATACGAAGGCCCGGCCGCTGGCCAGGGCGATGTGCCGGGCGTAGTACGAGCCCAGTGCGCGGCCGGAGGCGTCGGCGCCGGCCTGATGGAACCCGGTCATCGCGAGACCCGCGGCAGCCAGCTGGCGCAAGACATCGCGGCGCAGCGGCCACGGCCGGGTTCGGCTCGGGGGGTCTGATCGGAGCATGCGAGGCCCATGGAGGGGTGGTTGCTCGGCGCGCGCACAACGACCGCCACGGCGGTGCAGGCCCACGACCGAGAGGCTCCAGTTTAGGCAGGCCGTGCCGATGGTGACGGGATGGCCCGGCCCACGCCCAAACCACCGACCCCGCCCGCGGCCCCGCGCCGCGACGAGAGCCTGGCCAGCGACCGCGCCGCCCGCGCGCTGCGGGCGTTGTCGCCCGCGCGGCTGTGGCGCGCCGTGTTCGTCGACCAGCTGCGCCTGCGCCGGCAAGGGGGGAAGATCACGGTCGAGCTGGCGCGCGCCGAAACGGCCGCAGCACCGGCCGGCGGCGCCATGCCCGGGGCCCGCGCGGGCTTGCCCGGCGCGCCAGCGGCCCGCGGTACCGCCCCCGAGCTGCCCACGCGGCAGATGGGCCGCGCGCTCGGTGAACTGCTGGGCAACCGCGCCGAGAGCCGCCGGGTGCTCACGCACCTGGTCGCGCTGGAGCAGCAACTCCTGGCGCACGACGAGCCCGCGTTCCTGCTCGACCTGTCGGTGGCCAGCCTGCAGATCATGCTGCGCCAGGTCAACGGGCTGGTTGCGCCGCCGGCCTCGCCGGGGGTGTCGCGGCTGCTGGCCGAGCTGCTCGATGCCATCGAGCACAAGACCGCCGCCGAGCCCACGCAGCCCGGCACGGCGGTCATCTCGTCGTTCTTCGTTGACCACAAGCTCGAGGTCACCGAACTGGGCCCCGCGGAGCTGGAGAAGTTCGAGCTGGTGCTGCCGCCGGGCGACGACGCAGCAGACGCAAAGCCCGGCTGAGCCGAGGCGAACAGCGCGGCGGGGTGGCGCGGCGGATGGCGCGGCGGATGGCGGCGGCCGGCGATGGCCCGCGCCCGGCCGGGGTCGGGCGGCCGTGACAAGATCGCGGCCGCGACCCCAGACAACACGAGGAGACGACCGATGCGTTCCCTGCCGATCGCCGCCGCGCGCCGCGTGGTGCTTCAGCGCCTTGCCGCTGCCGCGGCCTTGCCCGCGCTGGCCCTGGTGGCGGGCACCATTCCTGCCTCGGTGCTGGGGCAAACCGCCACCGACTGGCCGGCGGCCGGCAAGAACATCCGCCTCATCGTGCCCTCGCCCGGCGGCAGCGGCACCGGCGACACCATCGCGCGCATCATGGCCGAGGAGATCGGCAAGCGGCTGCCGGCCAACTTCGTGGTCGACAACAAGCCCGGTGCCAACGGCAACATCGGTGCCACCGCGGCGGCGCAGGCGCCGGGCGACGGCTACAACTTCCTGTTCTCCTGGGCCGGCACGCTGGCGGTGAACCAGGCCATGTACAAGCAGATGGGCTACGACTCGCAACGCGACTTCGTGCCCATCGTGCTGGTGGCCGACGTGCCCAACATCCTGGTCGTCAACAACGAGCTGCCGGTGAAGACGCTGGAAGACTTCACCAAACACGTCAAGGCCCACCCCGGCAAGCTCAGCTACGGCAGCACCGGCATCGGCAGCAGCATGCACCTGGCCGGCGAGCTGTACAGCCGCGAGACCGGTGCGCAGATGGTGCACGTGCCGTTCTCCAACCCCGGCAACGCGGTCACCAACCTGATCTCCGGCGAGATCCAGCTGATGTTCCAGCTCATCCCCGGCGTGGCTGGCCAGGTGAAGGCCGGCCGCGTGCGCGCTGTCGGCGTGATGGCCGACAAGCGCTCGCCCGCGTTGCCCGACGTGCCGACGATGGTGGAGCTGGGCGCGCCCAGGCTGATGAGCTCGACCTGGTTCGCGCTGCTGGCGCCCAAGGGCACGCCGGCGGTGGCGCTGGAGCGCATGAACGCGGCGGCCAACGAGGCGCTCGCCGACGCGGCGGTGAGAAAGCGCCTCACCGACATCGGCGCCACGCCGCTGGGCGGCACGGCGAGACAGCTGGCCGATCACCTCGCCGCCGAGATCGACAAGTGGGGCCGCGTGGTGCGCGAAGCGAAGATCCAGGTGCAGTGAACACGCCGGCCCAGGCGCCCCACCGGCGGTGAATGGCGGCGAACGGCGGCGAGCAGCTTCGATGCGGGCCATGCGATGAGCGGGGGCGACGCACGGCGCGAGCGCATCGGCTGGATCGGCCTCGGCCGCATCGGCGCACCGATGGCCGAACGGGTGCACGCCGCCGGCTGGCCACTGGTGTTGTGGGCGCGGCGGCGCGGCGCGGTGGCCGGGGCGGCATGGGCGGATGGCGAAGGCCTGGGCAGCCCGGTCGGCGCGGTCGGCTCGGTCAGCCCGGTCAGCCCGGTCGAATGGGCCGACAGCGCACAGGCGCTGGCCGAGCGGGCAGACATCGTCTGCACCATCGTCACCGGCAGCGACGACGTGTGCGCCCTGCACGAGGCCATGATGCCGCGCGCGCGGCCGGGCACGCTGTTCATCGACCTCACCACCGCAGCGCCGCGCGTGGCCACTGCCGCGCAGCGGCTGGCCGCCGACCATGGCCACCAGGTCCTCGAAGTGCCGGTGACGGGCGGTGTGGCCGGGGCGATGCGCGGCTCGCTCACCGGCTTCGTCGGCGGCCACCCGGCGGCACTGCAGCGCGCGCAGCCGCTGCTCCAGGCCTTCGCGAACAAGCTCGTGCCCTGCGGGCCGGCCGGCAGCGGCTATCGCGTCAAGCTCGTCAACCAGACGCTGGTGGCCGGCATCCTGCTCGGCCTGGCCGATGGTGCGCGGCTGGCGCGTGCCGCGGGCGTGTCGGCCGAAGCGCTGCTGCCGGCGCTGGCCGACGGCACCGCCCGCAGCTTGCTGCTGGACAGCTACCTGCCGCGCATGCTGGGCGGCGATGGGCCGGTGACCTTCACGCTCGCCTTGCTGCTGAAGGACCTGCGGCTGGCGCGCGAAGAGGCCGCGGCGCTGCAGGTGAGCGCACCGCTGCTCGACGCGGCGATCGCCGCCACCGTGGCCGCCATCGGGCGGCACGGGCCCGAAGCGGGCGTGCAGGCGCTGGCGCGGTGAGTCGCAGCACACTGCGCACATGACGATGAACCCGCCCTCCAACCGCGCTGCACCCCCTGCTGCCGCACCGGCCCGCGGCCTGGCTGCGCTGGAACAGCGGCTGGCCTACGAGCTGGCCTGCCTGCAACTGCCGGCTGCGCGCTGGACGCCCGAGCGCGTGCACCAGGGGCAGCCGGTGGCCGACGTGGCCATCATCGGCGGCGGCATGGCCGGGCTGGCACTCGGCGCGGCGCTGCAGCACCGCGGCATGAGCGTGCAGATCGTCGACGAGGCGCCGGCCGGCCTCGAAGGCCCGTGGTCCACCACGGCGCGCATGGAGACGCTGCGCTCGCCCAAGCAGCTCGCCGGGCCCGCGCTCGGCCTGGCGAGCCTGACCTTCCGCGCCTGGTTCGAAGCGCAATTCGGCAGCCCGGCCTGGGAGGCGCTGGACAAGATTCCACGCCTCATGTGGATGGACTATCTGCGCTGGTACCGGCGCGTGCTTGGTCTGGAGGTGCACAACCTGCACCGCGTCACCGACGTGCTGCCGCGTGGCGACGAAGGGCTGGTCGAGCTGCGCCTGGAGCACGCGCAGCAACAGGGCCAACGCCTGGGCAGCGTCTACGCCCGCCGCTGCGTGCTGGCCACCGGCCGCGCGGGCCTCGGCGGGAACTGGGTGCCGGCCTGGGCGAACGCGCTGCCGCGCACGCGCTGGGCGCACTCGGCCGACGAGCTGGACCACGGCACGTTGCGCGGCCTGCGCGTGGGTGTGATCGGTGCCGGCGCCTCCGCGATGGACAGCGCCGGCACGGCGCTGGAGTGCGGCGCCGCGCGCGTGCACCTGCTCATCCGCCGCCCCGACATCCCGCGCATCAACAAGGGCAAGGGCGCCGGCAACCCCGGCTTCGTGCACGGTTACGGCCGGCTGCCGGACGCGTGGAAGTGGCGCTACCGCCACTACATCAACGTCGAGCAGGTGCCGCCGCCGCGCAACAGCACACAGCGCGTGGCGCGGCACGCCAACGCCTTCTTCCACCTCGGCTGCGCGGTGCAGGGTGCGGAACAGCGCGGCGGCGCGCTCGTCGTGTTCACGTCGGCCGGCCCGATCGAGCTCGACTTCCTCGTCTTCGCCACCGGCTTCGCGCTCGACTGGAATCAGCGGCCGATGCTGCGCCACATCGCGCCGCATGTGCGGCTGTGGCAGCACCGCTGGCACGCCGAACCGGGGCAGGAGGATGCCGAGCTGTCGGCGTCGCCCGACCTCGGGCCCGACTTCGAGTTCCAGCCCCGCGCCGGTCACCACTGCCCGGGGCTGGAGCGCATCCACTGCTTCTGCTACCCCGCGGCGCTGTCGCTGGGCGTGATCACCGGCGACATCCCGGCCATCAGCGAAGGCGCGCTGCAGCTCGCGCACGGCCTGGCGGCGCGGCTGTACACCGAAGACGTGGCGCACCACTTCGCGCGCATGCAGGCCTATGCCGAGCCCGAAGTGTTCGGCGACGAGTGGGTTGCCTCGCCGCTGCCGCCGTTCGAACCGAAGGGAGAACCGAGACCGTGACCGACCCCACCGATGCCGCCGACGTCATCGACCACGCCGTGGGCCTAATGCCCGGCATGCCGCTCTTTGCGGCGCGGCGCTTGCGTGCCGCCGCGATCGCCGGCACGCAGGCCAGCCACGACGCGCTGCTGCGCGAACCGGTGCCCGGCCTGAGCACGGCCGACCGCCTGCGCGTGGCCGTGTTTTGCTGCGAAGCCGCCGGGGCCGGCGAGCTGGCCGGGCATTACCGCGCGCTGCTCGGCGCGCAAGCCGATGCACCGGCTGCCGCCGGGCCCGCGATGCGGCACTGGGCCGGCCTGCTCACCACAGACCCACGCCGCGGCGACCGCGCCGCGCTGCAGGCGCTGCGCACCGCGGGCCTGGCCGACGCGGCGATCGTGGCGCTTGCGCAGCTGGTGGCCTTCCTGTCCTGCCAGACGCGGGTGGTGGCGGGGCTGAGGGCCTTGCGTGCTGCCGCCGGGGCGCGCACCGCGGCCGACGCCACGACCCACGGCGGGCCCCACGTCACGGCGGCGGCGGCGTCGTCGGCGAAGGCGCCTTCGTCGCCGGGCGCCGCGCAGGCCAGCGCAGCGGTGGCGGCGCCCGTCATCCGCCGCAACGGCTTCACCAACGAGACGCTGCAATGGCGCTCGTGGCTGCAGCCGGTGGCGCTGGCCGAGGCGACGCCGCTGCAGCTGCAGGTGCTCGACGAGAGCCACGCGCAGGCGCGCACGTCGCAGTACTACCTGACGCTCGTGCACCAGCCGCTGATGCTGCGCCACCGCTCGGCGGCCTACAACGCCATCATGTACGCCAACGGCGGCGCGCCACGCGCCGAGCGCGAACTGGCCGCGATGGTGGTGTCGGTGAGCAACGGCTGCGTCTACTGCACGTCAGTGCACGCGCAGCGTTATGCGCAGCTCGCGCGCCGGCACGACACCGTGGAGCAGGTGTTTGCCGACCCTGCCACGGCCGGCAGCAGCGAGCGTGAGCGCGCCGTCGCCCGCTTCGCGCGCGCGGTCACGCTGCAACCGGCGGCGCTGGGCGCCCCGGAGATCGAGGCGCTGCGCGCCTGCGGCATCGGCGACGAGGAGGCCATCGACCTCCTGCACGCCGCGGCGATCTTCGGCTGGGCCAACCGGCTGATGCACAACCTGGGCGAGCCGGTGCACCCCGCCCAGGGTTGACCGCGACCGACTTGCCTTTGGCGGCTCACCACGCCGCCAAGCGGCAGCCGTGGATCCGGCTTTGCCGGTCCGCTGGCTGCGCCCCCAGGGGGGAGGCGCCGCAGGCGCTTCGGGGGGGAGGGTGTCAGTATCCGCTGCAGTACTGGAAGTGCATCGGGTCCTTGTTGGCCCCACCCCAGCGTCCGCCCCAGACGAAGCCGTAGCTCTCGAACAGCGCCACCAGCTTCGGGTCGATGTCGCCAGCGGTGCCCATCGCGTTGGTGCGGTCGTTGAGGTCGATGGCGATGCCCCAGGTATGGGTGGAGGGCTTGGACTGCCCACGCTTCATGCGCGCGACGTAGCCGCCGCCGTAGGTCTTCACGCTGCCTTGCAGGCCCTGCGCCTGGATGTCGGCGAACACCGCCTCGAACAGCGGCACCAGCTTCTTGTGGCAGGCGATCTTGGTGATCATCACCGCCGGGTTGCCGGTGTACGGAATCGGAAACGGCAGCTTGGCGCGGGCGATCTGCTGGATCTCCCACTTCGGGCTCACGGTGCCGTCGGGCAGCACGAACGGCGCCGGGTCGCCGAACATCTCCAGGATCGCGGCCAGCCCGTTGGGCGCCGCGGGCCAGGGGCGAATGGGCCCGCCGCTGCGCGCCTTGGCCTGGCCCTTGCGCCTGGGCGCCTTGGCTGCCGCGATGTCGGCCCGCGGCGGCAGGTGGATCGCCTGGCCGACGACGATGTCGCGCGCGCCGGCCAGCCCGTTGTAGCTGACCAGCAGCGAGGCGAGCTTGGCGTCGCCGAGCTGCGCGGCGGCGATCTTGGCGAGCGTGTCGCCTTTTTTCAGGATGTAGGGTTTGGGCATTTCCCAGCTTTCGATGGAGGGGGTCGGAGGGTGCGGATGCCGTGCCACTCACAGGGCACGGCGGCGGGCGAGGGCGGGGCCGCGTCAGGGCGGCCGAGGGGGTGCATGGGTTCCGCCAAACTCCTTCAGGTTCAGCGTGAGCAGTTCCAGGGCTTGGGGGTCGAGTGCCTGCAATGCATGCCGGTGGAGCCGGGCACTGGCCCGCTTGGCATCTGCCAGCGACTGGGCCTCGTCTTCGTGCAGGCGTTGCAGAGCGCCTGGGGCGCGCGCCGTCTCGAGCACTTCGCGAGCGCCCTTGATCGCCGCGCCGACAAAATAGCCCACATCGGCGCAGTTGCTGAAGGATGCAACCTGGCCGCGTTCCTCGGCCCGTTGCCGAAGGCGCTGCAGCATCTCGGTCATCCGCTGGGCGGCCCCGATCTGGTCGAACCGTACCGGGGCGTCGCCGGCCACACCCAGCACGAAGGTCTTCTTGTGCAGGCGCAGCGCTTCCTCGTACTCGATCTCGGTCAACGAACGGCTGTCTCGCCCGGCGGCCACCAGGCCCCGCACCCCGAGCAGAAGCACGTAGATGTCGCACTCGCCAACCAGGCGCATCGACATCGCCTGGGAGCCCTCGTCGACTCTGGGCGGCTCGCGTTCGGGCAGCAGCGCCAGCACGCCATGGCGTTCGCATGCGTCGCGCGCGGCGGCGCGCTCGTCGCGCAGATCGTCGGCCGCACTTCCGATCAATGCGCAGAACGGGTGGGTCGAGGGCCGGGCCGGCGCCCGGGCGAGCTGTTGGCGCTCGCGACGCAGGCCCTCGGCGACCAGCCGGCGCACCTCGGCCGGGCTGTTGAAGCGGGCGGCAATGCGACCTCCCTCGAGGGCGCCGGCGACCAGTTTCCGAAGCCCGGCGACTGCACGGCCGCCGCGTTCGACGCTGTCGGCCCGCACCCGTGCGTCGGGCGCCGACTGCAGCACGATGATCGGCTTGCGCAGCTGCAGCGCCAGGTCCATCTCGATGGCCGTGTAGGCCGGACGGTCGCGCTGTGGCCGCGAGCCGTAGCGGTGCGACAGCAGCAGTACATAGACGCCGCACTCCTCCACCAGCCGCCTTGACATTTCCTCGGCGGTTTCGTCGCCAGGGAGCTGCAACTCCATCATCAGCGGCAGGAAACGCTCGGCCTCGCAGGCTTGACGCGCCTGCTCACGCTCCTCGGCGAAGTGATTCGCCGTGCTGCTGATCATGGCGCGATAGACGGTCGGATTCACGGTCGATCAGCGCTTCGCGCTTGTCTTTCGTGGGCGCGTGCTGGCTGGGGCCGCGGCGCGCGTGCCCGAGCGCTGGGCGGCCCCGGCCGACCGCCCCGGCCGCGGCGCCGGGGGCGTGGGCGCGGGGGGCGGTACGGCCGGTGCCGATGGGGCGGTGGTCGAACGTCTTCGCGTCCCTGCCGCTGCTGCCGAAGCCGGCGCGTCCAGGGGTGCAGGCGTGTCGGACGGTTGGCGCCGCCCCAGCACATCGCCCAGCCACTCGAGCCGGGCGGCCAGGCGCCGCGCTTCGCTCGCCCGAGTGGGCTCTACGTGAGCGATGCCGCGCCACAGGCGCGAAGTCTTTCGCATCTGCCCCAGGATCGAGTCGAGCTCGACGGGCTTGATGGGCGTTCGCTCCAGCACCGACCGGTAGCCGTCGCGAACGGCATGCGCCGCCTGGCGCCCGGGTTCGCCGGGCGCCGCCAGGCGGCCATCGATGACATGCTCGGTCAGCGCGGCGTCGGGCACCATGATCGCGCTCCAGACGTCGAAGTGCTCCTCCAGGCCTTTGCGCGCCACCGTGGCACAGGCCCGCGCGACCTCGACCGCGGCGCTGCGCGCAGCGGCATCCGGGAAGCCGCGCACCGCATCGAGCGCCAGCCGGTTCAGGGCGGGGTAGGGTTTGAAGTCGGGTTGCCCGGGCCGGCCTTCCACCGACCCGTAGGCGGCCGAGGCTTCGCGCAGCGCCTCGATGAAGCCGCGACGAAGCTCTGCATCGCCACCGTGGGTGCGGAGCATGCGTGCAGCGCAAGCGTCGGCCTTGATCTTCCACGCGCTGCCCAGCAACGCGCTGCGCTCTTCGCTCGACGCGCGTACCGGCTTGAGCAGGTCCGCGGTCGCTCGATCCAGCATCTCCAGCCGCAGCAGGGGCAGGTCGGCCAGGGCCGGATCCTCGGTCTGCGCAACCATGCGGGCTTCGGCATTGGCGAGCCTCTCGATGTCGTGCACCGGTACCACGCCGCGCGGGCCGCTGGCCGCCAGCGCCGCGAGGTACGCGTCGCGCGCGCGCGCAAACTCGCCGAGCGAGTACCAGGTCGCGCCGAGCGCGCTTTGCAGCTCGGCCCGGCCGCGCCACTCGGGTCGGCAGCGCCGCTCGAACAGGAGTTCGACCGCGCGCCGACGCTCCTCCCGCTCGGGCGGGGTCGGCGCGTCATCGCGGCGCGACATGGCCACCCGCAGGCTGCTCAACGCATCGAGCACTTCCTCGGGAGAAGCGAAGTAGCCGTCGGGGCGCCCGCCGCCGCCGCGGCTGCGCTCGGGGCGCCAGTCGGGGTCGCCGTAGGCCTGGAAGGCGCCCCAGGTGATGTCGTCGGGGTCGAGCGCCCACAGCGCCTTGCGCGCCTCGTGCACGGCCTCGCCGAAGCTGGCCCGGCCCGACAGCAGCTCGTCGTAGAAGACGCTGCCGAAGCGCTCGGCCAGCGTGTCGGTGACGGCCCAGCCGGCCACCACCACGCAGCGCACGCCGATGTCGATGAGCTCGCGTGCCACGCTGGCGGCCAGGCGGTTGGGTTCGCGCAGCGGCGCCTCGTGCCTGGCGTCCACCTGCCCCAGGTGGCAGCAGTTGAGGAACACCAGTTCGGGCACCGACTCCATCGCCCGCACTTCGGCGGCGGTGATGAGAAAGCCGCCGGAGAGCACGACGCCGCTGCGCGACAGACCGTCGCGGTGCACGACATCGAACACGCCGTGCGCGGCGATGTGCAGCACGCGCCAGGGCCGCCGGTACAGCTGCACGAGCACGGCATCGGCAGTCTGGTCTTCGCCGATGGCGCGTTGCACTTCGTAGCCCAGGCCGTGCAGCCGCGCGGCCACCGCCTCGGCTTCCTGCTCGGCACCATCCAGCTTCGGAGGCGGCAGCGTGGCCTTGGCGCCGGCCGGTGCCGGGAAAGCCTCGGCAAAGCCTTCGCAGGATGGGTTGCCGATGACCAGCGCCGCGCGGCCCGTGCTCTGCCGCACCTGGGGTCGGAAGCGGTCGCTCTGGAAGCGCCGCACCAGCGCCATGCGCTGCGCCAGCGGCTGGGCATCGGTTGCGGCGGCGGCGGCGCCGCGCGCCGGGTCGTCGGCCAGCAGCAGCTCCCAGGGCAGGTTGGCGGTGGTCTCGTCCACCACCAGCACGGCGCGCGGGGTCTGGCGCAGCGTGTCCTTGAACTCGTGCGGCACGGTCAGCTGGAACAGCGTGCGGCCGAAGTCGGGCTGCCAGCTGCGCACGTGGATCTGCCGCCGCACCAGTTCTTCCAGCACGCCGGGCTGGCGCTGCTGCATCACGGCCTCGGCGCGCGCGCGCTGGCCGACGAACAGGAAGCGCAGCCGGTCGGCCAGCCGCCGCGTGGGGCGGCCCGCGGCGCGCTCGCCTTCGCTGCGGGCGGCAGGGGCGGCTGCGGGATCCGCGTCCGCGTCGATGCCGGTGACGAACAGGTTGGGCCAGTAGCCGTCGCCGGCACGGTCGTACAGGCGCTGGCGAACGCCTTCGCCCTGGACCAGCGTGTCGGCCATGACCAGCGTGTGGCCGCTGGCCGCGGCCACTTCGTTCAGGCGTTCGTGCAGCTCGCGCAGCGCATAGAAGGCGCTGATGGCGGTGTCGCGGTACAGCTCGACGATGTCCAGCTGCGCGATCTGCGACGTCGAACGCGTGGTCTCGGCAAAGCGCCGGTTGGCTTCGATCACCCCGCGCACCAGTGCCTCCACCGAGGCGGCGATGGAGATGTGGGTGTTGGAGTTCTGCCCCAGCAGCAGCGCGGCCAGCGGCGGCACCGGCTTGTCGCGGCCGATCACGTCGGCGGCATGCAGCAGATAGCGCAGCGCGGCGGTGCGCACGGCCTCGGTCAGGTGGCCTGCCGTCAGCGTGCCGTCGTAGCGGCCGAGGCCGGCCACCACCACGCCGCCGCGTTGCCCGGTGGCATCGGCCGGCAGCAGCACCACGGTGGCGCTGCCCAGCGGCCCGGCGTACAGGCCCAGCTCGTGGCGTTCGCGCAGCTGGCCGGCCATGACCTCGCGATCGATCAGCGCCTGGGCGCCGGCGATCGGGTCGTCCTGGTAGTGGCCGACGAGCACCGGGCTGCGCACGAAGCGCAAGTCGTCGGCGCGCACGCTGATGCGCAGTTCACGCTGGCCCTGCGGCGCCACGCGCTCCTCGACCGAGGCGCCGACCGCCATGCGTGCCACCGCATCGGCATCGGCCACCACCGGCGGCCCGGCGTCGTAGCGCGTTGGTGCCTCGGCTTCCAGCGCGCGGGTGACCGGCGGCGCCGTGGGCAGCCGCGCGGTGCGGCCCTCGGCCAGCAGCTCGATCAGCGCGTCGAAGTGTTCGCTCTTGGCCAGCAGGTCGCCGTGGGCGGCGGGCAGGTAGTAGAAGGAACCGATGCCCTTGATGCGGCCGGAGTCCCAGGTGACGGTGCCGTCGCCGCGCGTGGTGGCCACCATGCGCAGCTGGCCCTTGGCGTCGTGCAGCACGCCACAGGGCGTGTGCGCGGCCACGCCGGCCACGTAGATGGTGTTGGGCGTGTAGGCGGCCGGCAGCGCGGGCGTGTCGCGGCCGTCCTGCCGCCACAGCCAGGCCGCGGCTTCCAGCGTTTCCTGTGCCGGCTGGCCGACCTTGCCGTCGCCGAACCAGCGGTCGGTGACGCGCGGGCGGAAGTCGGCCCAGGTGGCCGCCGAGTGGTAGTCGAAGAACTCGCCGCCCACGGGCGTGCCTGCCCCCTCGGTCTGGCCCTGGAAGGTGTCCACGAACCCGGGCTTGGGCAGCAGCGCCAGCGCACCGCGGAAGCCGGCGACGATGTCCAGCACCTCCTGCATGTCGTTGGCGAGGTCCAGCCGCACCAGCGTGCGCAGCGTGTCGCCCTTGCCGATGAGGTTCTCGACCATCGAGTGCGCACCCTGGTGCGGCGTGCCGCACATCACCAGACGCGCGCCCGGGCGGGCCATCAGCCGGTCCATGACCGGGCTGTGCTTGTGGATGGCCGCGCGCACCACCAGCCCGCCCATGCTGTGCGCGAGCAGGCGCACCGGTCGGCCTTCGGTCGCGTCGAGCAGCGGGACGAGCAGCGCGGCCAGCCGGTCGGCCAGCACGTCCAGCGGCTGACGCCAGTCGTAGGGAAAGCGGCGCACGTCGTGCGTGGCCTGCAGCCGATTGGCCAGCTTGCCGTAGAAGAGCGAGAAGAGTTCCTCGGCCTGCACGTTCGGCTTGCCCCACGCGAGGGACTTCAGGCCGCCCTTGGCGATGTCCAGCGGGTCAAGCCAGATGCGGTCCAGCTCGCCGGCCTTCTTCGGGTCGGCCAGCGCCAGGTGCGAACCCATCACACCGGGCAGCAGCACCACCACCGGACGGGTGTCGGGCACGCCGTCGCGACGCGACGGGGCTGGCGCGAAGTTCTCGGCGGGGGCCGCCAGTGGCTTGAAGACCGCCGCGCCGGCGGCACCCGGGCCGCCCAGCAGCCAGTCGGCCAGCGCCTGGCGCGTGCGCGGGTTGGCGAAGTAGTTGAAGTGCGAGACCTCGGCGCCGCGGTCGAACAATACGCGCGCGCCGGCGTGCTCTGCCACCCCACCCATCATGGCGGCGGTATCCACCACGAGGTCGTTGTCCTCGCGGTCGAAGAACAGCGTGTCGGTGAGCAGCGTGCCCAGGCGCTGCAGCAGCCCGCCGCCGTCGATGTCGCCGGCGATCACCGCCATCTCCACCTGGCGGCGGGCGGGGCCGGCGCGCAGCAGGCCGGCCATCGGGCTGTCGGGCAGCATCGCCTCGATGCCCGGCACCATGTGCGGCCTGGTGCGGTTCTTCGCGATCTCGACCACCACGCGCTTGAAGGCGTTGTAGGCGAAGCTGGCGCGCAGCACCGGGATCTGGCCGATCAGCGTGAGCAGCCCGGAGATGAAGACATCGAAGTTGCCGCCCGCCAGCCGCGTGCCGCGCGCCGGGCTGGCCACGCGCACGTAGCGCTCGATGGCGAGCGAGCGCTCACGCAGCAGCGCGCCCAGCTGTGTGAGCTGCTCGCGCTGCGCGGCATGCGCGGCGTCGAGTTCGCGGCGCACGCGCTCGGACTCGGCGGCATCGGCCGTGCCGGTGCGGGCGAAGGGGTAGCGGTAGCGCGCGATGCAGGTCGCCAGGCCGGTGGTATCGGCGCCATCGAGGCACAGCAGGTCGGCCACCAGACCGCCGCGCGAATGCGAGACCAGGCTCACGCGGGCGCCGGTGGGCAGTGCCGCGACCAGTTGAAGCGCGTTGTCGATCGGCGACTCCGACAGCGTGCGGTGCTCGAAGGCGTAGATGCCGCCGGTGAAGCGCCGTTCGAGCGAGCGCCACAGCGCCGGGTCACTCTCGCGCAGGTCGCCGAACGAGCCGCGCGTGCTGGAGGCGGTGCCGTGCACGAAGACGAGCATCGGCTCGGCGCCACTGCCGCCACTGCTGCCGCCACTGCCGCCACCGCCGCCACCGCCGCCACCGCCGGCCGGCGGCGTGCCGAAGCCGGTGCCGCCGTCCCAGCGCCGCAGCGAGCCGGCAGGCTGTTCCAGGCGTTCTTCGATGGCCCACATCAGCGCCTTCGTGCCGGCCCAGCTCACGCCCAGCAGCAGCGGGTCGGCCACCTTCTCCAGCGCCTTGTCGATGATGGCGTCGCGCGCCTTGCCTTCGCCAGCGGCGAAGGTGAACACGCGCTGCACCAGGCTGCCCAGGCTGCTGCCCAGGCCCCGCGAGGTGCCGGCCCCGCCGGCGCGCAGGCGGTCCAGGTGCAGCGTGCCGCCGTCGCCCACCACCTCGGGGTGCGAGCGTTGAAGCGCCTCGCGCAGGTTGGCCGGGTGCGTGACGAGCACGCCGCCGTCGGCCAGCTCGAGCACCAGCACCTCGTCGTCGGCGGCGCGATGCGTCTGCTCCTCGGTCCACTCGCCGCGCGCGGCCGGCGCCAGGTCGGTGGTCGAGCGGGCGCGCAGGTAGTTCGGCGGCAGGAAGGGGTCGCCGGCACCGTCGCCGCCGCGGGCATCGCGGGAGGCGGCACCGAACATCGCCGGCAGGCGCGGTGCCAGCGCGCGCCCGCGCACGGCCAGGGAGATGGCGTCGGGGTTCGTGTCGTTGCTCATGTCGTTGGTTCTCCTGCGCGGCGCGCCGGTGGCAGCCCGGCGGCTTGGCCAGTGGGCTGGCCGGTGGGCGCCCCGGTGAGGCGGGGTGGGCGCCGGCGGCCCACGGGCTTCAGGCGAAGATGCGCGCGTTCTTCGCCGCGTCGGTGCCCACGATCTGCGGCCGCTGCGGCAGGCTGGCCGTGGGCAGCGCCTTGGCGATGGCCTTGTGCCAGTCGGCGTAGGTGGCCTGCGGGTTGGCCGCCTCCACCTCGCTCAACGTCTTCAGCGCGTAGTAGGTGAAGGCACCGTTCGGCCGGCCCTTGAAGCGGGTGTCGTAGCTGAACCGGTTGGGGCCTTCCTCGCAGCCCGAGAGCAGCAGGTCGCCTTCGTGCGCCGCCAGGGCCGGCTTGAAGGGCGGGCGCCCGCGCGCGATGACCTTGGCGGCCTTGGCGACGCCGGCAGCCGCGGGTGCCGCGGGTGCCGCGGGTGTGGCGGGTGTGGCGGGTGTGGCGGGTGTGGCGGGTGCCGTGGCCCGGCCCTGCGCAGCCCAGTTTGCGTAGGGCATGAAGCGCCGGCGCGGCAGGTCGGCCGGCTGCTCGCTGCCCAGCGTGCGGGTCACCGTGCCGGAGTGGCAGCTGTCGGAGATGAGCACCAGCTTCACGCCGGGCTTGCGCGCGGCGAACAGCTGGTGGATCTCGTCGTCGATGAGCGCGCCGCCGCCAGCCTGGATGTCGTAGGGGCACAGGCCTTCGTCCTGCCGGTCGGGCTCGTCGCCGCTCGTGTCGGGCACGAAGGTGCCATGCCCGGAGAAGGTGATGACGACGAGGTCGCCTTTGGCCGCGCCGCCGATGAGCCGGCGCATGCCTTCGGCCATCGCGGCCTTGGTGGCCGCGGCGTCGAGCAGCGAGGTGACCTTGAAGCCGCGGCCGCCCAGCAGCGCGGCCCAGTCGTGCGCGTCATTGACGCAGCCGCCGAGGTCGAGGTCGGTGCCCGGGTAGTTGTTGATGCCGATGCACAGCGCCGTCTTGGCCATCGCTCTCTCGTCCTTCGCAGCCACCATGGCCCCGGGCGAGGCAGTCTATGCAGTTGCCGGTGGAGCCACAAGGCGCGGTGCGGCGACAGCTTCGGAGGGCGTCGGTCCTGCGATGGACCCACTTGCCGGCCGTGACGGATCCACCCCAAGCGCGGGTGGCCGCGCGCCGACCGAGGGCATCCCCCGATGCCGGCGCCTTGGACCCGCCTTAGCTTTTCGTCCACACTGCCGCGACAACCCCGAGCCGCCGTGCTGCATGGGCCATTGGCCCCCTGGCTTTTCCTTCTCCCGTTGCAGCCCAAGGCGAGTTCAAGAGCCTGGAGACACCCGATGAACGTGTTCGTGAATGCCCGCTCCATGTGGCGCCGCTGGCTGCCGGCGCTGGCGCTGCTGGTGGCCGGTTCGGCCGCCGTCGCCAACACGCTAACGCAGAACGTCTCGTGGACCATCGACCGCACCGGCACCACCACCAAGTACCGCGTGGTGGCCTACGGCGACTCCATCTACGCCGGCTACAACGGCTCGATCACCAGCGCCGCCAAGTACGCGGCGCCGACGGTGGACGCCGAGTACCTCTCGGCGCTGTGGAACGCCGACATCGAGAGCGTGCGCCGCGCCAAGTCGGGCGCGGTGGCCTCCGACATCTACAACAACAAGATCGTCGCCGAACGCTCGTACATGCAGTCGAGCAACACGCGCGTGGTGACCTTCGAGATGTGCGGCAACGACGGCCTGCAGGCGCGTTCCAGCTTCAAGAGCCAGACCGGCACCTGCAGCTACAGTGGCCTGCAGACGGCGGTGAACAACTGCAAGACCTATGTCGCCGCGGCGATGGACTACATCAACGCCAACGCCTACGCCGGCACGCGGCTGAAGATCATCGCCAACCTGTACTACCCCGGCTACAACGCCGACAACGTGCAAAGCTCGTGCCGCGACGCCACCACCGGCGCCACCGTCAGCCTGCGCGACATCTTCCTGCCGCGCGTGGCGACGATGAACTACTGGATGTGCGAGTACGCGCGCCAGAAGGGCTTCCAGTGCGCCGACAGCTTTGCGCAGTACATGGGTGCCGACCACGACAGCAACGGCGACGGCCAGGTCGACTCCGACGCGCTGCGCTACGTGGCCGGCGAAAGCGAGGCGAGCTACGTCACGCGCATCACCGGCACGTTGCGCCCGACGCTGCGCGACGCCAACACGCACTTCGTCTCGTCCAGCAGCAGCTACGACTACATCCAGTCCGACGACACGCACCCCACCTACGTCAACGGCACCGTCACGGCCGGCCTGTTCGGCGGCACCACGGGCACCGGGGCGCCGCGCTACACCTCGTTCACCGGCGGCAAGAGCCCCATCTGGAACCGCTACGGGCACGAGCGCATGGGCTGGGCGCTGTCGGTGGCCAACCCACCCACCCCCTGACAACCACCGCGCAACGGGCAAAGCCATGGCAGGGCCGCGACGTTCAGGCCCGACGCTGAAGCCGCCGGACCACGACGCGCCACCCGGCGGGTGGACGCTGGGGCTGGTCGCTTTCGCGCTGGGGCTGGGCATCGGCGGCCCGGTCTACTGGTGGCTGTCGACCTCGCAGCCCGAGCCGGCGCCGCCGCAGGCCGTGGCCCCGGTGGCCCCGAGGCCGGCGCCCTTCGCCGAGGTCGTGGCCGGGGCGCCTGCCGCCACCACTGCGGCAGCCATGCCGGCTGCAGCGCTGCCCGCCCCGCCCACCGGCAAGGGCGCGGCGCCCGCACCGCGCCAGATCCCGCGCCACCGCGACCCGAACGGCGACCTCACGCCCGACATCGCCGACTTCATCAACGCTGGAGAAACACCGACGATGGCCGAGGTGATCGCGCGGCTGCATGCCGCCGGCGTGCGCTCGGGCCTGGGCGCGTTCTCGCCGCCGGGCACGCGGCCGCCGCTCGTCGGGCTGGCGGTGCCCGAGGGCTTCGAACTGCCGCCCGGCTACGTGCGCCACCACCAGGCCACCGATGACGGGCAGCCGATCGAGGCCATCCTGATGTTCTCGCCCGATCTGCAGCCGGTCGATGCCGCCGGCCGCCCGGTACCGGTGCCGGCCGACCGCGTGGTGCCGCCCGAGCTTGCGCCCCCGGGGTTGCCGGTGCGGCGCATCGTCGTGCCCGCGCCGCTCGCGCCGCTCGCGCCGCCCGCACCCTTCGCACCCGGCAAGTGAGGCCGGCCGCTCCCGGCTCGGCAGAGCAACCGCCGCGGCCGCCGCGCAGCCACCGCCACGGGGCATGGGCGGGGGTGCCGCTGGGCATCGCGGCCAGCGCCGTGCTGTCGGGCCTGTACGCGCAGGGCGGCGCCGGCTGGGCGCTCGGGTTCGTGGCGCTGGTGCCGTGGCTGCTCACGCTCACGGCGGCGCGTGGCCTTGGCGGTGTGCTGCTCAACGCGTGGGCGATGTCGGTGGGCTTCACGGCCGCGGTGTTCCCGTGGTTCGGCTCGGCCATCGCGCGGCTGGCGCAGATCGACGAAGCGGCGGGGCTGGCGATCCTGCTGCTGGCCGCGCCGCTGTTTCAGCCGCAGTTCCTCGTGTTTGCGATCACCTACGCGATCACCTCGGCGATCCCCTCGGTGAACGCTTCGGCGAACACTTCGGCGATCCCCTCGGCGATCACTTCGGCGATCACCTCCGCGTGGGCCCGCGCGCCGTTGCGCCGCGCGCAGGGCGAGGCACCACCGGCCTTGCCGGCGCTGCCGTTGCTGACGGCCACCGCCGCGTGGGTGGCTGCCGAGTGGATCGTGCCCAAGCTGCTGGGCGACACCCTCGGCCACGGCCTGTACCCCGCGCGCCTGCTGCGCCAGGCGGCCGATGTCGGCGGTGCGGCCGGGCTGACCTTGCTGCTGCTGCTGGCGAACATCGGCATCGCGGTGGCTCTCGGCCGCCGCAGGCAGGGCGTGCGTTCGAAGGCGGCGCCGCTCGTGCTTGCCGCGCTCGTGCCGGCCGCGCTGGCGACCTACGGCGCGGCGCGGCTGGCCACATTGCCCGCGCCGACCGGCCCCACGCTGCGCGTGGGCCTCGTGCAGTCGAACCTCGTCGACTACGAGCGCCTGAGGCGCGAACGCGGCAGCGCCGCCGCGGTGGTGCGCGAGGTGCTCGACACGCACTACGCGATGAGCCATGACGCCGTCGAGCGCCAGCGCGTGCATGCGGTGCTGTGGTCGGAGACGGTGTACCCGACCACCTTCGCGCGCCCCAAGAGCGAAGCCGGCGCCGAGCTCGACCAGGAGATCGCCGGCATCGTCAACGCCGCCGGCGTGCCCTTCGTCTTCGGCACCTACGACCGCGACGGGCACGGCGAGTACAACGCCGCGGCCTTCATGGCGCCGGGCCGTGGCCTCGTCGGCTTCTATCGCAAGACGCGGCCGTTTCCGCTCACCGAGTTCGTGCCGGCGTGGCTCGAAGGCCCGTGGCTGCGTGAATGGCTGCCCTGGGCCGGCACCTGGCGCGCCGGCAACGGTGCACGGGTGATGCCGCTTTTCCTGGCCGACGGCCGCGAGGTGCCGGTGCTGCCGCTGATCTGCCTCGATGCCGTGGACAGCGCCCTGGCCCTCGAAGGCGCGCGGCTGGGCGCCACGGCGATCCTCACGATGTCCAACGACTCGTGGTTCACCGAGCGGCCACTGGGTGCGCAGCTGCATCAGGCGGTGGCTGCCTTCCGCAGCATCGAGACGCGGCTGCCGCAGTTCCGCGTCACCTCCAACGGTTTCAGTGCCGTGATCGACGCCACCGGCAGCGTGCAGGCCGGCTCGCGCATGGGCGAGCGCACGCTGGTGGTGGGCGAGCTGCCGGTGGCCACGCCGCCGCGCACGCTGATGGTGGCGTGGGGTGACTGGGTCGGGCGTGCGTGCGCGTGGGGCCTCGCGCTGGCGGCCGTCGTCTTTGCGCTCGTGACCTGGTCGAGTCGGCGCTCGCAAGCCGCGGCTGGTGAACCGCAGGCTGCCACGCTGGCGGCCTTGCCCGCGAAGGTGGTCGCGCTGCCCCGGGGCGTGCGCCCGGCCGCCGCGGCGCTGCGGCTGCTGGCGCGCGGCAGCCTGCTGTGGATGGCGGGGGCGGTGTTGTTCGGCGACACCTCGTTCATGTCCAACACGCTGGCCCAGCTGCGCACGTTCGCGGCGCTGTTCCTCGCGCCGGAGGTGGCGGCGATGCTGCTGCTGTGGGCCTTCGAGGCACGCCCGGTGCTCGAAGGCGACCGGCTGGTGCTGACCCGTCGCGATGGCCGGCGTGCGGAGTTGGCCATGCGCGACATCGCAGCGGTGGAAGCCTGGCGGCTGCCGCTGCCGGTGCCCGGTGCGTGGCTGCGGCTCGCATCGGGCGAGCGCTGGCCGCTGGCGCTCGGCGGCATCGAGGCGTTCGCACTGGCGCAGGCGCTGGCGCGCGCGGCGGCGGCGGCCACGCCGCTGCCGGGCGCAGCCAGCGACGCGCCGCCGCCGGCCACCATGCCGCTGCAGCGCACGCCGGCGTGGGCCACTGCCTTCGCGCGCGCACGCGCCGCGGCCGTGCCACGCGGGATGCTGTCGCGCCCGGTGGCCAAGTTCCTGCTGCTGCCCGGGCTGCTGGCGGTGCCGGCCTTTCGCCTGCACCAGCACATCGCCTACGGTGGCGCGCTGGGGGAGCTGCAGACCTTCGGCGTGGGTGCTTTCGCGGCCGCCTTCGCACTGTGGTGGGCAGCCTGGGTCGTCGGGGTCGCCCTGTGCGCGGCGGTGCTTCGCGCGGCCGTCGAGGCCGGTGCGTTGGCGGCGGCGCGGTGGCGCCCCGCGCTGGCCGTGGCCGTGCGCCGGGGCTTGGAACGAGCCGCCCTGCTGGCGCTCTACGCGGGCCTGCCGGCGTGGCTGCTGTGGCGAATCACCATCTGACCGGCGGCCGAGCAGAGCCCTCCCGGGCCTTCAGAGCCGCTCGGTGTCGGCAACCCGCGGCTGCCACTTCATCAGCCGCCGCTCGATGCGGCCCACCGCGGCGTCGAGCACCAGCGCAAAGGCGGTGAGCACCAGGATGCCGGCCATCACCGTGTTGATGTCGAAGGTGCCTTCGGCCTGCAGGATGAGGTAGCCCACGCCCTGGCTGCTGCCGAGGTATTCGCCGACCACCGCGCCGACGAAGGCCAGGCCCACGCTGGTGTGCAGCGAGCTGAACACCCAGCTCGTGGCGCTGGGCAGGTACACGTGCCGCAGCAGCTGCTTTCGGCTGGCGCCCAGCATGCGTGCGTTGGCCAGCACCACCGGGCTGACCTCCTTCACGCCCTGGTAGACGTTGAAGAAGACGATGAAGAAGACGAGTGTGACCCCCAGCGCCACCTTGCTGCCGATGCCGAGACCAAACCACACGGCGAAGATCGGCGCGAG
>JAEUPC010000160.1 GCA_016789865.1 Rubrivivax sp. | reverse complement strand
TGAAACGTTGGGATGAAGAGGCGGGGTGCAGGCTCAGCCGCCGCCATGCACGGCGGACACGCCGCCGTCCACCGCCAGGATCTGCCCGGTGATGTGCTTGCCGGCGGCGCTGGCGAAGAGCAGCGCGGCGCCCTTCAGGTCGTCGTCGTCGCCGATGCGGCGCAGCGGCGCGTTGGCCGCGAGCTTGTCGACGCCGATCGACTCCAGCGTGCCGCGCGTCATCTTGCTCGGAAAGAAACCTGGCGCCAGCGCGTTCACGGTGATGCCGTGCTCGCCCCACTCGCCGGCCAGCGTGCGCGTGAAGTTCACCGCCGCGCCCTTGCTGGCGCCGTAGGCGATGAACTCGACATTCATGCTGCCGCCCAGGCCGGCGATGCTGGCGACGTTGATGATGCGGCCGCGCTTGCGCGGGATCATGCTCGCCTTGCCCACCGCCTGGCTGAACAGGAACATGCTGCGGATGTTCAGGTTCATCACCTTGTCCCAGGCTTCCAGCGGGTAGTCCTCGGCCGGCGCGCCCCAGGTGGCGCCGGCGTTGTTGACCAGGATGTCGATGTGGCCCAGGCGCTGCATCGTCTCGGCCACCACCTTCTTCACGCCCTCGGGGTCGGCCGCGTCGGCGGCGATCCAGCGGGCGTCGATGCCCTTGGCGGCCAGGTCGGCCGCCGCCTCCTCGAGGTCGGCCGCCTTGCGCGACGTGAGCATGATCTTCGCGCCGGCCTCGCCCAGCGCCTCGGCGATCTGCAGGCCCAGCCCGCGCGAGCCGCCGGTGACGAGGGCCACCTGGCCGGCGAGGTCAAAGAGTCTTTGCACCGGGGTGCTCATGATCGGTCTCCCGAGAGTTGGGTGTCGTGGTTGATGAGGGGCGTCAATCCGGCCGGCGCGAGCGCCACCACAGCAGCGCCACGCCGGCCACGGCGTCGGCGGCACCCGCGGCGGCAAGGCCCAGGCCGAGCAGCTCGACGCCGCTGCGGCGTGCAAAGTAGCCCAGGCACAGCAGCGCGAGGCCGCTGCCGACCAGCACCCAGCTCAGTACCCCGATCTGCTTGTTGGACAGTGCCATGGGCGTGCGGATGCCTTGGTGCGTTCAGAACCACTCGTCGCGCATCTCGCGCGTGAGCGGCTCGCGCCGCGACACCACGCCGAGCCAGGCGTCGATCTTCGGCAGCTCGTAGGCGAAGAAGTAGCGCATCGCGGCGAGTTTGCCCGGCTTCAGCACCGCCCGTGCCGGGGCCGCGCTGCCCTCGGCGGCCAGCGCCACCTCCAGCCAGATCCACGCCAGCACCACGTGGCCGAAGGCCTGCAGGTACGGCGTGGCGTTGGCCAAGGCCTCTTCAGGGTTGCCGGTGGCCCAGGCCGACTTGGTGGCCGCGCCCAACTTCTGCAATGCCGCGGCCAGCGCGTTGGCCGGCTCGGCCAGCCCGTGCACCTGGCCCGCACGCTCGATGGTCGCGCTGATGCGCGTGGCCAGCAGCTTCAGGCCCGCGCCGCCTTCCATCACCACCTTGCGGCCCAGCAGGTCCAGCGCCTGGATGCCGTGCGTGCCCTCGTGGATCATGTTCAGGCGGTTGTCGCGCCAGTACTGCTCCACCGGAAAGTCGCGCGTGTAGCCGTAGCCGCCCAGCACCTGGATGGCCAGCGAGTTGGCCTCGAGGCACCACTCGCTCGGCCAGCTCTTGGCGATGGGCGTCAGCACTTCGAGCAGCAGCGAGGCCTCCTTGGCCGCCGCGGCCTCGCCGGTATGCGCTTCATCGACCAGCCGTGCGCAGTACAGCTCGAGCGCCAGCGCGCCTTCGCCGTAGCTCTTCTGCGCCAGCAGCATTCGCTTGATGTCGGCGTGCTGGATGAGCGGCACCTGCGGCTGCGAGGCATCCTTGCCGGCAGGTCCCACCGGCCTGCCCTGTGGCCGATGGCGCGCGTATTCCAGCGAGGCCTCGAAGCCTGCCATGCCCAGCATCGTGGCCGCCAGGCCCACGGCGATGCGCGCCTCGTTCATCATGTGGAACATGCAGCGCAGGCCCTCGCCCGGCTTGCCGACGAGGTAGCCGACCGCGCCCGCCTTGCCGTCAGGCCGGAACCTGCCCTCGCCGAAATTGAGCAGCGTGTTGGTGGTGCCGCGCCAGCCGCACTTGTGGTTCAGGCCCGCCAGCGCCACGTCGTTGCGCTCGCCCGTGAGCTGCCCGTCGGCGCCCACCATCTTCTTCGGCACGATGAAAAGGGAAATGCCCTTGGTGCCCGCCACCAGCGTGCCGTCTTCGCGCGGGACCTTCGCCAGCACCAGGTGGATGATGTTCTCGGTGAGCTCGTGCTCGCCGGCCGAGATCCACATCTTGTTGCCGCGCAGGCGGTAGCGCGGGCCGAGCGGGTCGTGCTCGAAGTCGGCGCCCGATTCGTCGATGTCCGGCTCGGCACGCGTGGTGATGTCCGACAGGCTGGAGCCCGCCTGCGGCTCGCTCAGGCACATCGTGCCCGACCAGCGGCCGCTGAACTCGGTGGCCGCGAACACCTGCTTCTGGCGCTCGGTGCCATGCGCCATCAGCAGCCCCGCGTTGCCGCGTGTCAGCAGCCCCCCGCCGATGCTCACCGATGCCTTGGCGAAGAACGCATCGGCCGCCGCCTCCACGGTGTAGGGCAGCTGCATGCCGCCGAGCCGGTAGTCTTGTGCAGCGGCCAGCATGCCGCTGTCGGCATAGGCCGCCCAGGCATCGTGTGTGGCCTGCGGCAGGATGACCTTCTCGCCGTCGAAGCGCGGCTCCTCCGTGTCGACCAGCCGGTTGAACGGCGCGTACTTCTCGCGCGCGATGCGTTCGCAGGTGTCGATCACCTGCGCGAAGGTCTCCGCCGAGTGGTCGGCAAAGCGCGGCCGCGAAGTCAGCTCGGCGACACGCAGCCAGTCGTGCAGCAGGAAGTCGATGGTCTCGCGCATGGGCCCGTCAGTTTGCCGCGGGTCACGGCACCGCGCGCAGGCTCACGCCCGGCGGCATCGGCGCCAGCGCCATCGTGGCCGAGGCCTTGATCACCAGCGAGCGATGGCCGCTTTCGACCGCGTAGACCTCGGCCTCGGTGAAGGTGAGGCTGCGGCCGGGCTTGAGCACCCGCGCCTCGCACTCCAGCCGCTCGCCGCGCGCACCGCGCAGCAGGCTGCATTTGAACTCCGCCGTCAACACCAGCTGCCCCTCGGGCGCCACCGACTGCGCGGCGAAGCCCATCGTGTGGTCGGCCATCGTCGCCATCACGCCGGCATGCACCACGCCGCTGTGCTGAAGGTGCCGGCGCTCGATGCGCAGCTCACTCGTGACGCGCCCCTCGCCCACCTCCACCGGCACGATGCCGAGTTCGGCCACGTGGGGCGCGAGCGAGAAGGCGCGTCGGCAGTCTTCGAGCGAAAGCACGGACATGATCGACAGCGATCGGGTCGGGTTCGATGCCGGCGTTCAGCCCGCGGCTGAGGCCGGCGTCGCGAGGCCGAAGTGCCGCAGTGCCGCCTCGGCAATCGGCGCGCCACACTCCTGCACGAAGTGGCCGCCCTCGGCCACCTCCATCGGCGGCGGGCAATTGCGGATCAGCTTGTGCAGCGAACGCATTGCCGGCGGGCCGAGCACGGGGTCCTGCATGCCGACGGCCATGAAGCTGTGGCCCTGCCAGCGTTCACTCCAGAAGGCGGCCGCTTCGCGGCTGACCGCCGCCCCGGGGGCAGCTTCGTGGTCGGGCACGAGGTTCGGAAAGGCGCGCACGCCGGCTTTGTGGCGCTGGTCGGGGAACGGCGCATCGTAGGCCGCGGCCTCGCCATCGGTGAGCCCGGGGCAGCCGCGTTTCATCAGCTTGCCCACCGCGAGGTCGGGGTTGGCATTGCAGTAGGCGCGCCACTGCTTGAAGCCTTCGGTCACGGTGCCCGTGCCCAGGCCCGTGTTCATGACCAGCAGCCGCGTGAAGCGTTGCGGACCCGCCGCTTGCTCGCAGGCCAGCGGCAGCGTCAGGCCGATGAGCCCGCCCCAGTCCTGGCACACGAGCAGGATGTTCTTCAGCTCGAGCGCGTCGATGAAGCCCAGCAGGTCGCTGCGGTGGCGCTCGAAGGTGTACCAGCCGTCATCCACGGGCTTGTCGCTGCGACCGAAGCCGAAGAAGTCCGGCGCCACCACCCGCAAGCCCGCGGCGGTGAACACCGGGATCATCTTGCGGTACAGGTAGCTCCAGCTCGGCTCGCCGTGCAGGCACAGCGCCGTGACCGCGCCATCGCGCGGGCCTTCGTCCAGGTAGTGCCGGCGCAGGCCGCCTTGCTGCAGGTAGTTTGGCGCATAGGCAAATCCGGGCAGCGCCGCGAAGCGCTCTTCGGGGGTGCGCAGCACTTCCATCGTCGGCTTCTTCGGCTCTGCGCCCGGCGGCCGCTCAGAGCACCTCGAAGATGCCGGCCGCACCCATGCCGCCGCCGATGCACATCGTCACGCACACGCGCTTGGCGCCGCGGCGCTTGCCTTCGATGAGCGCGTGGCCGGTCAGGCGCTGGCCGCTCACGCCGTAGGGGTGGCCGATGGCGATGGCGCCGCCGTTGACGTTGAGCCTGTCCATCGGGATGCCCAGCTTGTCGGCGCAGTACAGCACCTGCACGGCGAACGCCTCGTTCAGCTCCCACAGATCGATGTCGCTGACCTTCAGCCCCAGGCGCTGCAGCACCTTGGGCACGGCGAACACCGGGCCGATGCCCATCTCGTCGGGCTCGCAGCCGGCCACCGCAAAGCCGAGGAAACGGCCCAGCGGCTTCAGGCCCTTTTGCTGCGCGACCTTCTCGTGCATCACCACGCAGGCGCCGGCGCCGTCGCTGAACTGGCTGGCGTTGCCGGCAGTCACCACGCCCCCCGGCACGGCCGAGCGGATGTCCTTGATGCCTTCGTAGGTGGTGCCCGGGCGCAGGCCTTCGTCGGCGCTGACGGTCACCTCCTTGCTGCGCAGGCCCATCACCGCATCGGCCACGCCGGCCGTCACCGTGATCGGTGCAATCTCGTCGTTGAACAGCCCCTTGTCCTGCGCCGCGCAGGCCTTCTGCTGGCTGGCCGCGCCGTACTCGTCCATGCGCTGCTTGGGCATCGCGTAGCGCTTGGCCACGTTCTCGGCCGTCTGCAGCATGTTCCAGTAGATCTCGGGCTTCTTCTTCGCCAGCGCCGGGTCGGCGATCATGTGCTTGTTCATCTCCTGCTGCACGCACGAGATGCTCTCCACGCCGCCGGCGACGTAGACGTCGCCTTCGCCGGCGATGACGCGCTGGCTGGCCATCGCAATGGTCTGCAGGCCGCTGGAGCAGAAGCGGTTGATGGTGACCCCACCGGTGGTGATGGGCAGACCGGCGGCCAGCGCGATCTGCCGAGCGATGTTCATGCCGGTGGCGCCCTCGGGGTTGGCGCAGCCCATCAGCACGTCTTCCACCGCACCCGGGTCGATGCCCGCGCGCTCGACGGCCGCCTTGACCACATGCCCACCGAGCGTGGCGCCATGCGTCATGTTGAAGGCACCCTTCCAGCTCTTGGCCAGCGGGGTGCGCGCGGTGGAGACGATGACGGCTGCGGTCATGGCGGGTTTCCTTCGCTCAAGGAGAAATGGGAGAAACGGGATGGCCCGCGCTCAACTGCAACAGGCGGTGATAGAAGCGGATCATCTCCGCCAGGTTGTCCACCGACAGGCGCTCGTCGGTGCCATGGGGGCGGCTCAGCTCGGCGGGGCCGGCACGCACCGGCGAGAAGCGGTAGAGCTGGTCGGCCAAACCGACGAAGTGCTTGGCATCGGTGCCGGCCAGCATCAACCCGGGCGCGACGACGGCGCCGGGGAAGACTTCGCGGATCGCGCGCTCGATGTGGCGGTAGCCGTCGCTCGCGGCCGAGGAGACCGGCGAGGCCTCGCCGCCTTCGGCCAGTTTCTCGACCTTCACGCGCTCGTCGGCGACCGCGCGCCTGGCGTGCGCGAGCACGCCATCAACCGTGTCGCCGGGCAGGATGCGGAAGTTCACCACCGCGTCGGCGCGGCCGGGCAGCACGTTCTCCTTGTTGCCGGCGTTGGCGATGGTCAGCGCGGTGGTCGTGCGCATCAGCGCGTTGGTGCTGGGCTGCCTGGCCAGCATCCGCTCCACCACCGGCCGGAACAGCCACAGGTTGGACAGTGCCACGCGGTTGAACCCGCTCATCTCGGGCGCCACCGCGGCGAACATCTGGTTGGCCACGCCCTGGATGCCGCCGGGCATCGGCTGGGCGTCCAGCCGCGCCAGCGCGGCGGCCAGCATGCCGATGGCGCTCTGCCCGGCGGCCGGCGGCATCGAAGAGTGGCCCGGCGGGGCCTCGGCCGACAGCCGCAACGACACGTAGCCCTTCTCCGCCAGCCCGACCAATGCGATCGGCGCAGCCACGCCGGGCAGGATGCCCTGGGTGACCACCAGCCCCTCGGTCAGATAGAAGTCCAGCTTCACGCCGCGTTGCTTGAGCAGCGCGGCGACCTGCGCCGCGCCGCGGGCGCCGCCGACCTCTTCGTCGTGGCTGAGGATCAGGTGGACGGTTCGCCGCGGCTCGAAGCCGGACTTCAACAGCAACTCGATAGCCTCGAACTGCGAGATCAGGTTGGCTTTGTCGTCCCACGCACCGCGGCCCCAGACTTCGCCGCCGGCAACCACGCCGTCGAACGGCGGGTGCTTCCACAACCGCTCGGTGCCCGGCGCTACCGGCACCACGTCTTGGTGCGGGCCGATGGCGATCGGCCGCGCCGCGGCGTCGCTGCCCTTCCACGTGTACAGCAGCGTGTGCTCGGCCACCACCTCGCGCTCGAGCTTGCCGTGGATCAGCGGGTAGCGCTGGCGCAGGTGCGCGTGCAGCGCGTCGAACTCCTTGCCCACGCCGGCGGGGTCGAGCAGGCCGCTGACGGTCTTGGCGCGGATCGCCGCGCCAAGCGACGCCGCGGCCCCGTCCTTGTCCACGGCCAGCGCCGGCAGCGGCAGCACCAGCAGCTGGCGTGAGCGCGCGCTGAACGTGCCCACCGCCACCGCCACCACCAGCGCAAGCACGAGCAGCGCCAAGCCGAGCAGGACTCGCCTGATCATCGCCACCTCCACATCGGTCGCAGCGCTGCCCGGCCCGCCAGTTCCGGCCTCAAGAGAAGCTCTTGCCTTCGGCGGCCAGCCTGGCCAGCAGCGGCGCGGGCTTCCAGAACTCGGCATCGTCGTGCGGGTTGGCGGCGAACTTCTTCATCGCCTGCACGACGTTGAACAGGCCCATCGTGTCGGCGTAGCACATCGGCCCGCCGCGGTGCAGCGGGAAGCCGTAGCCCGTGAGGTAGACGATGTCCAGGTCGCTGGCCTTGCTGGCGATACCCTCCTCGACGATCCTGGCGCCCTCGTTGACCAGCGCGTAGACGAGCCGGTGCACGATCTCCTCGTCGCTGATCTTGCGCGGCCGGATGCCCAGCTCCGCGCGGTGCCGCTCGAGCATCTCCACCACCAGCGGGCTCGGAATGGCGTCGCGCTTGCCGGCCTGGTAGTCGTACCAGCCGGCACTCGTCTTCTGCCCGTAGCGGCCGAGTTCACACAGCAGATCGGCCGTCTTGCTGTAGCGCAGGTTGGGCTTCTCGACATAGCGGCGCTTGCGGATCGCCCAGCCGATGTCGTTGCCGGCCAGGTCACCCATGCGGAACGGGCCCATCGCCATGCCCCACTTCTCGATGGCCTTGTCCACCTGCTGCGGCGTGCAGCCCTCCTCCAGCAGGAAGCCGGCCTGGCGGCTGTACTGCTCGATCATGCGGTTGCCGATGAAGCCGTCGCACACGCCGGAGACCACCGCCGTCTTCTTGATCTTCTTGGCCAGCGCCATCACCGTGGCCAGCACGTCCTTGGCGGTGGCCTTGCCGCGCACCACTTCCAGCAGCTTCATCACGTTGGCCGGGCTGAAGAAGTGCGTGCCGATCACGTCTTGCGGCCGCTTGGTGAAGCCGGCGATCTGGTCGACATCGAGCGTGCTGGTGTTGCTGGCCAGGATGGCGCCCGGCTTCATCACCTCGTCGAGCGTCTTGAAGACCTTCTCCTTGACGCCCATCTCCTCGAACACGGCTTCGATCACCATGTCGGCGTCCTTGATGTCGTCGTAGGCGAGTGTGGTCTTCAGCAGGCTCATGCGCTGCTCGAACTTGTCCTGCTTGAGCTTGCCCTTCCTGACCTGCGACTCGTAGTTCTTGCGGATGGTGGCGACGCCGCGATCGAGCGCCTCCTGCTTCATCTCCAGCATCGTCACCGGGATGCCGGCGTTCAGGAAGTTCATCGTGATGCCGCCGCCCATGGTGCCCGCGCCGATGACGGCGAGCTTTTCCACCTTGCGCTGCGGCGTGTCTTCGGACACGTCGGGAATCTTGCTGGCGGCGCGCTCGGCAAAGAACGCGTGGCGCAGCGCCTTGCACTCCGGTGTGAGCATCAGCGCGAGGAAGATCTCGCGCTCGGCCAGCATGCCCGCATCGAAGGGCATCTTCAGGCTGGCTTCCACCGCGTCGACGCACTTGGGCGGCGCGGGGAAGTTCCTGGCCATGCCCTTGACCATGTTGCGGGCGAACTGGATGTAGGCGTCGGGGTTCGGGTGTGACACCTTCATGTCCCGAACCCGGGGCAGCGGCTTGGCACCGCCGGCGTGCTCGGCCGCCTTGGCAGCAGCGAAGCCGCAGGCGCCCTCCAGCAGATCACTGGTGATGATCTGGTCGAACAGCTTCTGGCCCGGCAGCGACGCCAGCAGTTCGCTCTTCACCGGCTCGCCGCTGACGATCATGTTCAACGCCGTCTCCACGCCCAGCACACGTGGCAGTCGCTGGGTGCCGCCGGCGCCGGGGATGAGGCCGATCTTCACCTCGGGCAGCGCGACGTTGGCGCCCGGCGCTGCGACGCGGTAATGCGCACCCAGCGCAAGTTCGAGCCCGCCGCCCATGCACACCGTGTGCACCGCAGCCACCACCGGCTTGCTGCAGTTGTCCAGCTGACGGATGAGCGTGAGCAGGTTCGGCTCGGCGATGGCCTTGGGGCTGCCGAATTCCTTGATGTCGGCACCGCCCGAGAAGGCCTTGCCGGCACCCGTGATGACGATGGCAGCGATGGCCGGGTCGCCTTCGGCCTTCTCGATGCCGGCAGCAAATTCGCGCCGCGTGTCGTAGCCCAGGCCGTTGACCGGCGGGTTGTCCAGCGTGACCACGGCGATGTTGCCGCGCACCTCGTACTTGGCGCCCATGGCGTCTCCTCGATCGGCAAGGCTGAGGCGAAGGCGCAGGCGGCCTTCACCGGATATTGGAACGGTCGTTCGATTCTAGGAGGCTGCGCCGAGCCCGTCCTGTCCCAGCAGCGACAAGCCGGTGGCCGAGGCCCGCCGTGGCCGACGGGGCGCCCTGCTCCGCGAATGTCCTCTTGCGGCGGCCCAGCTTCGCGGGTCCCCCGCGTGCCCCTTTGATTTCGCTGCGCAGGGCACCCTATCGTCCCGATCCGGCACGCGCGTCGGGACTTGGCCCACGAAGACCAAGCCAGGTGCCACCGAGGACGGCGGGTGGTCGGCGCAGCGAAATGGAGAATGCATTCAGGGGTCCGGCGAAGGTGGGCCGCTGAGAAGGAACATTCGCGGAGCCGACCACGCGGCGTCCTCGGCGCCACCACCTCGTCGAAGGGCTCTCTGTGTTTTCGAACGCAAACGCGTATGAGCCCATGGTCCGCTGTGGCTCGCCCGTTCCCCTGGCCGACATTCCCAGCGGCCTCGTCCGTGACCCCGATCAAGGCGCGCCTGCGTGGCCGGCGATACCTTGCGCGGCCCGCGCTCGCCGCGCGCCACCGGGCGCACGGGGCGTGCGGGCAGCAGCCGGGAACGAACCGAAGGAGTGCCAGGTTGGCCGATTCCACCTCCCCCCAGGTCGTCATCGTCGGCGCGGGCCCCGCGGGGCTGGCGCTCGCCGTGGCGTTGTCGCAGCAGGGGCTGCGCAGCACGGTGCTGGAGCAGCAGCCGATCGAGGCGCTCGCCCACCCGCCGGAAGACGGCCGCGACATCGCGCTGACGCACCGTGCCCGCCGCGTGCTCGAGCAGCTGGGCATCTGGGCCCGCCTGCCCGCCGACGAGGTGGCGCCGCTGCGCCAGGCGCAGGTGCGCGACGGTGTTTCGCCGCTGGTGCTGCCCTTCAGCGCGCAGCGCGAGGGCCATGAGGCCCTGGGCTGGCTGGTGCCCAACCACCGCATCCGCGAAGCCGCCTTTGCCGCCGCACGGCGGGCCCCTGGGGTCGAGTTGATCGGCGGCACCACCGTCACCACGCTGGATCGCGGCGCGGCCGAGGCGGCGGTGTGCAGCACGGGGTGCGTGCGGCATGCGGCGCCGCTGGTGGTGGCCGCCGACAGCCGCTTCTCGGCGGTGCGGCGCATGGCCGGCATCGGCGCGCAGATGCTCGACTTCGGCCGCACCGCCATCGTCTGCCGCCTGCAGCACGAGGCCGACCACGAAGGCATCGCGCACGAGTGCTTCCGCTACGAGAACACGCTGGCCATCCTGCCGATGGCCGGCCGGCAGTGCTCGGCCGTCGTCACGCTGCCCAGCGACCGCGCCGCGCAGTGGCTGGCGCTGCCCGATGCCGAGTTCGCCGCGCGCGTGCAGGAGCAATTCGGCCAGCGCCTGGGCGCCATGACGGTGGCCGCCGCGCGCCACAGCTACCCGCTGGTGGGCGTGTACGCGCACCGCTTCGTCGCGCCGCGCTTCGCGCTGGTGGGCGACGCCGCCGTCGGCATGCACCCGGTCACCGCGCACGGCTACAACTTCGGGCTGTACGGCGTGGAGGTGATGGCGCGTGAACTCGCCCGCGCGCACCGCCTGGGGCACGACCTCGGCGGGCTGGCGCCGCTGCAGGCCTACGAGCGCGAGCACCGCCGCAGCACCTGGCCCATCTACGTCGGCACCAACGCGCTGGTGCGCCTGTTCACCGACGACCGCGCGCCGGCGCGGCTGCTGCGCGGCGCGGTGCTGCGCGTGGCGCGCCAGCTGCCCCCGCTGCAGGCGATCATCGCGCGCCAGCTCACGGGCGGTGCGCGGGCGGCGGGCCGCTGAAACGCCACGGCGCGACGCGCACCGGCTGGTTCTGCACTCGGGTCCGCCCAGGCTGCCCATCGCACCCAGCCCACGCACCCCGCCGATGCGCCCGCGGCAAGGTGCGCAGGCAGCCGCGACTGATAGGCTCGCGCCGGTGAACCCCGATGTCGACTCCACCCTGCTGGCCGCCGCGCGCGAGCTTTCGCGGGCTCTCGGCGCGCTGCGCTTCGGTGCGCCGATCGCCCATGTCTACGACCCGCTCACCTACGCTTGGGCACCGTACGAGGCCTACGTACGCAAGCACGGCGCGACGACAAAGCGCGTGGTGCTGCTGGGCATGAACCCGGGCCCGTTCGGCATGATGCAGACCGGCGTGCCCTTCGGCGAGGTGGCCGCGGTGCGCGACTGGATCGGCATCCACGCGGCCGTGAAGCGTCCGCAACGCGAGCACCCCAAGCGCCCGATCGACGGTTTCGCCTGCCCGCGCTCCGAAGTCAGCGGCCGCCGTCTGTGGGGCTGGGCGGCGCAGCGCTTCGGCACCGCCGAGGCGTTCTTTGCCGACTGGTTCGTCCTCAACTACTGCCCGCTGGTCTTCCTGGAAGACTCGGGCCGCAACTTCACGCCCGACAAGCTGCCGGCCGCCCAGCGGCAGGCGGTGCAGGCGGCCTGCGACCGGCACCTTGCGGCGGCGCTGGCGGCACTCGCCCCGCAGTGGGCAGTCGGCGTGGGCGCGTTCGCCGAGAAGCGGCTGCGCGAGGTGCTGCACAGTGAACTCGTCGAAGGCGGTCTGGCGCGGCGCATCCAGGTCGGGCAGATCCTGCACCCGAGCCCGGCCAGCCCGGCTGCCAATCGCGGCTGGGTGGAGGCAGTCGATCGCCAGCTTGCCGAGCTGGGTATCGCGCCGGCACGGCCGCAAAGGGAGTAGCGTCGGCCCCGGTGCCGCGGCTGGCACCGGGAGTCGCGACCATGGCCCACCGCTACCACGGCGTGCTGCCCGCCGCAGGCTGCTACTACCTCGCCTACGGTCGTGACGGCCAGCCACCTTCGCACGAGGGCACGCTGCGCGTGGAGCATCGCGCCGGCCGCGTGCTGGCCAGCGGCGACCTGTACGTCTTCGACGACTCCCGGCTGAACGAGCCGATCAGCGCGGGCAGCGTGCCGGCACCCGGGCCGGGCGTGCCGGCCTTCGCCGTCGCGGGCTACGCCTACCACCTGCGCGTCACGCGGCTGGAGCCCGCGGCCTCGGGCTTCACGCTCGGCTTCGAGGCGCACCGCTACATCGCCCACGGTGCACGGCTGCTCGACGACGGCCACTGGAGCCGCGAAGGCACGATCACGATGGTGATGCAACGGGCCGAGGCCCCGCCGGGCCACCCGAGCGCCGACCGCTTCTACACCGGCGAGTTCGTCGCCGAGCCGAACGGCGCGGCGAAGACGATGCGCCTGCAGATGGGGCACGTGTCGTCGGCGCTGCGCAAGGCGGTCATCGAGATCGATCGCGTGAAGGACACGCGCACCCCGCTGGACAACGGTGCCGGCGTGAGCTGGGCCAGCGTCTTCCGCTCGTTCGATTGGGAGGTCAGCGTGGTGGACAGCGACCACGACCTCACGAGGGCCGCGCCCGCGAGCGACGGCATTGCCGTCTGGACGGCCGCCGATGCCCGGGCGGCGATGATCGCGCGGCGCAACAGCCATGACCTCGACCGCGAGTGGCGCTACTACGTCGTCATCGCCGGCACCATCCAGGCCCCGGGCAAGGCGCACGGCCACATGTTCCACTCCCGCCGCGAGGCGCTGTTCGTCGGCGGCCATTCGCTGTTCCCCGACGAGCCGCAGTACGGCGCCCTGCGCGGCCAGCGGCTGGACACCACGCGCGAGTTCTTCCGCACCATCGTGCATGAAGTGGGTCACGCGATGGGACTGGGCCACAACGACACGGGTTTCCACTTCATGCGCCCCACGCCGGTGATCGCGGCGCAGGCGAGCGCAGAACACCCGTTCCCGGGCAACGTGCAGTGGTCGTTCGATGAGGCCGACCTGCACGCGTTGCGGCACCGGCCGGACATCCTGGTTCGCCCGGGCGGGGCGTTGCAGGGGGTCGAGGACGTTGGCGAACCGGCACCGTGACGCCCCACGGCGCCCGGGCCGTTCAGCGGTAGAACACCTCGACCTGCCCCTTCAGCTTGATGAGCAGCGCGTTGCCCTTGCGGTCCAGCGTGCGGCCGGCGGGCACGCGCACCCACCCTTCGCTGAGGCAGTACTCCTCGACGTCGTGGCGCTCGCGGCCGTTGAAGCGCACGCCGATGGCGTGCTCGGCCACCGCGGCGTGGTAGTGCGGGCTGCGCGGGTCGACCGACAGGTGGTCGGGCAGCGGCGGGCGGGCCGGCGTGGTGGCGTTCCCCTCTTCGGTCATCGCTATACCTCCAGCCATTCCTTGCGGATCGCCGCATCGGCGCGCAGCTGCGCCGGCGTGCCCTCGAACACGATCTGCCCGTGGCCCATCACCAGGCAGCGGTCGGCCACCTCCAGCGCGATGGTGAGCTTCTGCTCGACCAGCAGCACCGCCATGCCGCGGCGCTTGAGCTCGCGCAGGTAGTCAGCCACCAGGGCCACGATCTTGGGCGCCAGGCCTTCGGTGGGCTCGTCGATCATGATCAGCTCGGGGTCGCCCATCAGCGTGCGGCACAGCGTCAGCATCTGCTGCTCGCCCCCGCTGAGCACGCCGGCCTCGGTGTGCTGGCGTTCCTTCAGCCGCGGGAACAGGCGGTACATGTCCTCGAAGCTCCAGCGCGGCGCACGCTGCGCGCCGGCCTTCTCGCCCAGCATCAGGTTCTGGTGCACCGTGAGCTCGGGGAAGATGTCGCGGTTCTCGGGCACGTAGCCGATGCCGCGGTGCGCGATCTCGAAGGGCTTCAGGCCGAGGATCGGCTGGCCTGCGAACGCCACCGCGCCCGCCCCTTCCACCAGGCCCATGACCGCCTTCACGGTGGTCGAGCGGCCCGACCCGTTGCGCCCCAGCAGCGCCACGATCTCGCCGCCGGCGACGCCGAAGTTCACGCCGTGCAGCACGTGGCTCTTGCCGTAGAAGGCGTGCAGGTCGGTGACTTGCAGCATGGTGTGGCGCACGCCGGTTCGGTAGCTCGCGTTCAATGGGCCGCGTTCAAATGGGCCGCACTCAATGGGCCGCGGCCAGCACCGCGCCGAGATAGGCCTCTTGCACGCGCGGGTCGGCGCGCACCTTGTCCGGCGCGTCGAAGGCGATGACCTCGCCATACACGAGCACGGCGATCTTGTCGGCCAGCCCGAACACCACGCCCATGTCGTGCTCCACGGTGAGCAGCGTCTTGCCCACCGTGATCTCGCGGATGAGCTCGACGAAGCGCGCCGTCTC
>JAEUPC010000045.1 GCA_016789865.1 Rubrivivax sp. | reverse complement strand
CCACCGCATCGGGCGCTTCTCCGACGTCAGCAAGAGCAGCGAATACCACGACCGCATCGAGGCCATCAACTTCAGCCTCGCGCACGACGACGGGCAGAGCGCGCGCAACCTGGAACACGCCGACGTGATCCTCATCGGCGTCAGCCGCAGCGGCAAGACGCCCACCTCGCTGTACCTGGCAATGCAGCACGGCATCAAGGCGGCCAACTACCCGCTGATTCCCGAAGACTTCGAACGCGGCCGGCTGCCCGCCACGCTGGCACCGTTCAAGCGCAAGTGCTTCGGGCTGACCATCGACCCCGACCGGCTGTCGCAGATCCGGCACGAACGGCGCCCCGGCAGCCGTTATGCGGCGCTGGAGAACTGCCGCTACGAGGTGAACGAAGCCGAGGCGATGATGCGCCGCGAGAGCATCGGCTGGCTCAGCAGCACGCACAAGTCGATCGAGGAGATCGCCACCACGATCCTGCGCGACTTGCGGCCCGACCGGCTGATCTACTGAAGATCGGCGCGGGAACCCGCCGACCCCGCGGGCCTTGCACCGGCTCAGGCGTTCACCCGCCGCCGCATCGACTCGTACAGGCACACCGCCGCGGCCGCTGCGACGTTCAGCGATTCCTCACCGCCCGGCTGGGGGATGCGCAGTTCCAGCGCCGCCAGACTCAGTACTTCGTCGGCGACGCCCTGCCCTTCGTGGCCCAGCACCCAGGCGCAAGGGCGCGGCAGGCGTGCTTCGGGCAGCGTGATGACCGCGTGCGAGCTCGTGGCCACCAGCGGCACGCCCAGCGACTTCAGCGACTCGGCCTCCAGGCCCTCGCGCAGCGCGAGGCCGAAGTGCGCCCCCATGCCGGCGCGCAGCGCCTTCGGCGACCACAGTCCCGCCGTGCCCTTCAGCGCCAGCACCTGCCGCACGCCGAAGGCCGCAGCGCTGCGCAGCATGCTGCCCACGTTGCCGGCATCTTGCACGCGGTCGAGCACGAGCGTGTCGGCCAGAGGGTCGATCTCCGGCGGCGGCGGCAGGTCCACCAGCCAACCCACGCCGGCCGGCGACTCCAGCGTCGAGATCGAGGCGAACAGCGCCGACGGCAGCACCACCACGCGCGACGCGGCATGCGCCAGCACCTGCAGCGCCGGCTCGCCCAGCGCCCGCTCGTCGAAGATCACCTGCTGTGGGACGAATCCGCGCGCCAGCGCCGCCCGGCACAGGTGGTCGCCCTCCAGCCACACGGCGCCTACCTTGCGGTAGCCGCCGGGGTCCTGCACCAACTGCCGCAGGTGCACGAGCAGCGGGTTGCTGCGCGAGCGGATGAGCTGGATGGCGCTGTCCATGGCCTGGGGGGGTCGTTCGATGCGGCCGGCTCGGCTCAGAACGCACGCTCGGCGGCACCCTGGGCGGCGCACGCGTCGCGCACCGGCCCGTAGCTGCGCCGGTGGGCCGGGCACGCGCCGTGGCGCCGCAGCGCGGCCAGGTGCTCGGGTGTCGGGTAGCCCTTGTGGCCGTCGAAGCCATAGTCGGGCCAGCGCTCGTGCAGCGCCGCGCACAGGCGGTCCCGGTGCACCTTGGCCAGGATCGAAGCCGCCGACACCGCCGCCACCTTGGCATCGCCCTTCACCACCGCCGCCGCGGGCATCGGCAACTCGGGCAGGCGGTTGCCGTCCACCACCACGCGGTGGGGCGTGAGGCGCAGCCCGGCCACCGCGCGCCGCATGGCCAGCAGCGTGGCCTGCAGGATGTTGAGCCGGTCGATCTCGTCCACGCTGGCCTCGGCGATGCACACGCACAGCGCCCGCGCACGCACCTCGTCGAACAGGCGCTCGCGCCGCCGGGGCGTGATGGCCTTGGAATCGGCCAGGCCCTTGACCGGCCGCAGGTCGTCGAGGATGACCGCGGCCGCTACCACGGGGCCGGCCAGCGGGCCGCGGCCTGCCTCGTCGACGCCGGCCACCAGGCCCGGGCGCTCCCAGCCCGGGCCCAGGGCGCTAAGCCTGAACGATCTGCGCGATGGCATCGCTGGCCGAGCGCGCCGTGTCGCGGCGCAGGTTGAGGTGCAGGTCGGTGAAGCGAGCCGCCAGCCGCGCCACGGCAGCATCGTCGTCAAGCCAGCGCATCGCGGCAGCGGCCAGCGGCTCGGCGCGGCATTCGTGCTGCAGCAGTTCGGGCACCACGAACTCGCCGCTGAGGATGTTGGGCAGGCCCACCCAAGGCTGGTAGCGCATGCGCTTCATGATGGCCCAACTCAGGGGGTGCATGGCATAGGCGATGACCATGGGGCGCTTGAACAGGGCCGCCTCCAGCGTGGCTGTGCCGCTGGCGATCAAGGTCAGGTCACAGGCCGCCAGGGCCTCGTGCGAGCGGCCTTCGAGCCGCAGGATGGGAACCCCGGGCGCATGGGTGGCCACCAAGGGCTCGATCAGCGGCGCGAGGCCGGCCGCCATCGGCAGCACGAAGCGCAGCGCGGGGCGCTGGCGATGCAGCAGCGCGGCGGCGCGCAGGAAGTGCGGGGCGATGTAGTGGACCTCGGCGCGCCGGCTGCCGGGCAGCAGCGCCACCACCGGTTCGTCTGCCGCGAAACCCAGCGCCGCCCGGCTTTGCGCCCGCGGCGGCTCCAGCGCGATGGCATCGGCCAAGGGGTGGCCCACGAACGTGGCCGCCACACCGTGGCGGTGCAGCAGCGCCGGCTCGAACGGGAACAGGCACAGCACATGGTCCGCACTGGCCGCCATCTTCGCAGCACGGCCGCCTCGCCAGGCCCAGATCGACGGGCACACGAAGTGCACGGTGCGGATGCCGGCCGCCTTCAGGCGCTTCTCCAGCCCGAGGTTGAAGTCCGGCGCATCGACGCCGATGAAGGCGTCGGGCGGTTCGGCGACCAGCCGCCGCGCCAGCTGCTGGCGGATGCCGGAGATCTCGCGGTAGTGGCGCAGCGCCTCGGCGTAGCCGTGCACGGCCAGACGGTGGTGCGGCCACCAGGCCTCGAAGCCCTGCTCGGCCATGCGGGGGCCGCCGATGCCGGCGCAGCGCAGGTCCGCGAAGCGCCCGCGCAGGCCGGCCAGCAGCAGGCCGGCCAGCAGGTCGCCCGAGGCCTCGCCGGCGACCATGGCAAGCCGCATGGGGTGGGCCGCGACCTGGCGCGCGCCCTCAGCGCGCGATGCCGCGCGTGGAGGCGGCCAGGAAGTCCAGCAGCAGTGCGACGTCGGCCTCGCCGCCTTCGACCGTGCCGCGCAGTGCCTCGATCGCCTGCCGCGCCGCTTCCAGCGTGAGGCCGTCGCGGTACAGCAGCTTGTGCATCTGCTTGACCAGCGCGATGCGCTCGCGCGAGAAGCCCCGCCGCCGCAGGCCTTCGACATTGAAGCCGTGCACCGCCAGCGGGTTGCCCGAGACCATCATGAACGGCGGCACGTCTTGCGAGACGTGGCTCTGGAAACCGGTCATGGCGTGCGCGCCGACCTTGCAGAACTGGTGGATGCCGGTGAGGCCGCCGACGATGACCCAGTCGCCCAGGTGCACGTGGCCGGCCAGCGTGGCGTTGTTGGCGAGGATGGTGTGGTGGCCGACCTGGCAGTCGTGCGCGATGTGCACGTAGGCCATCACCCAGTTGTCGTCGCCGATGCGGGTGACGCCGGCATCCTGCGCCGTGCCGCGGTTGAGGGTGCAGAACTCGCGGATCGTGTTGCCGTGGCCGACTTCCAGCCGCGTGGGCTCGCCGGCGTACTTCTTGTCCTGCGGTGCAGCCCCCAGCGCGGCGTGGCTGAAGACGCGGTTGTCGCGGCCGATGGTCGTGGGGCCTTCGATCACGCAGTGCGCGCCGATCGAGGTGCGCGCATCGATGCGCACGCCGGCGCCGATGACCGCGTAGGGGCCCACCGTAACGGTGCTGTCGAGCTCGGCGGCGGCGTCGACGACGGCGGTGGCGTGGATGCGGGTCATGGCCGGGAGCCCGTCGTGCTCATCGCGCCCGCTGCGCCCGCCGCGCCAGCCGCGCGCGCGACAGGTCGGGTCACGGCGAGCTCAAACTTCACGCTCGGTGCACATGATCTCGCACTCGGCCGCCGTCTGGCCCTCGACGCTGGCCTTGACGCGGTACTTGTGGATGCCGGCCTTCACGCGTTCCTGCCACACCTCCAGCACCAGCTGGTCGCCCGGCACCACCGGGCGCTTGAAGCGCGCGCCGTCGATGCCCACGAGGTACACCACCTTGTCGCGGCCCGCCTCGGTACCCTTGGTGACGAAGGCCAGCATCGCGGCGGCCTGCGCCAGCGCCTCGAGGATCAGCACGCCGGGCATCACCGGGTGCGCGGGAAAGTGGCCGGGGAAGAATGGCTCGTTGATGGTGACGTTCTTGATCGCCTTGCAGTACTGCCCGACATCCAGCTGAAGGACTCGATCGACCAGCACGAACGGGTAGCGATGCGGCAGGGTCTTGAGGATGGCCTGGATGTCCATCGTGATGGTGTCGTTGCCGTTGCTCATGATGGGCGCTTGTTCTCCGTCGTTGGCGCCGGCCCCGGCGTCTTCTGCGCTGCCACCGTCTTCTCCAGCGCACGGATGCGGTCCCTCAGGGCATGCAGCTGGCGCAGCGTGGCCGCGTTCTTCTCCCACGAGGCATTGTCGTCGAAGGGGAAGGCGCCGCTGTATTGCCCGGGCTTGAGGATCGAGCGGCTGATCAGCGTGGTGGCGGTGATGTGCACGTGGTCGACGATCTCCAGATGCCCGAGGATGCGCGCGGCGCCCCCGATGGTGCAGTGCCGCCCGATCTTGGCGCTGCCGGCCACCGCTGCGCAGCCGGCGAACGCGGTGTGCTCACCGATGCGCACGTTGTGGGCGATCTGCACCAGGTTGTCGAGCTTGACGCCCTGGCCGAGCTCGGTGTCGCCGAGCGCGCCACGGTCGACGCAGGTGTTGGCGCCGATCTCGACATCGTCGCCGATCACCACGCTGCCCAGCTGCTCGATCTTCTCCCAGCGCCCCGCATGGGGCGCAAAGCCGAAGCCGTCGGCGCCGATGACGGCGCCGCTGTGCACCAGACCACGGGCGCCGATGACGCAGCCTTCGGCGACCACGACCCGCGGTGCGAGCAGGCTTCCCGCGCCCAGCCGCGCCTCGCGGCCGAGGTAGGCCTGTGCCGCGACGACGCAGCCCCGGCCCACCCGCGCGCCGCGGCCCACGAAAGCCAGCGCGCCGACGTGCACATCCGGGGCAAGTTCGGCGCCCTCCTCGACGACGGCGCTCGGGTGGATGCCGGGCACGGGCCGTTCGCGCGTGGCGCGCGCCCAGCGCTGCGTGAGCCGCGCGTACGCCAGGTAGGGGTCGGCACACAGGATCACCGCGCCCCGGCCGGCGTCCACGCGCTGCTGCGCGGCAGGGCGCAGGGCCGGCGCGACGATCACGCAACCGGCCGAGGTGCTCGCCAGCTGCGGCGCAAGGCGCGCCTGTGCGATGAAGGTGATGCTGTCGGCCGTGGCCTCGGCCAGCGGGGCGATGCGCTCTAGCAGCAGGTCGGCCGGGCCGAGCAGTTCACCGCCCAGCTCGCGAGCCAGCTCGCCGGCGCGGTGGCCCATGGGGCAGGCGGTGGGCGGCCGCGGTGGGGCCGGGGGCGGGTTACTTGCCGCCGGCCGGCGCGGCCGTGGCCAGGGCGCGGATCACCTTGTCGGTGATGTCCACGCGCGGGCCGGCCATGATGGCCTCTTGCAGGATGAGGTCGTACTTCTCCTGCTCGAAGATCTGCCGGATGACGCGGTTGGCGCGCTCGACGATGGCGGCCAGTTCCTCGTTGCGGCGCGCGTTGAGGTCTTCCTGGAACTCACGCCGCTTGCGCGTGAGGTCGCGGTCCTGCTCGACCAGCTCGCGCTGGCGGCGGGTGCGCTCGGACTCGGCCAGTGTCGGCCCTTCCTTGTCCAGTCGGTCGGCGGCGGCCTTCAGCCGGGTTGCCAGCTCATTGAGCTCGCGGTCGCGCTTGCCGAACTCCGCCTCCAGCTTGGCCTGCGCGGCCTTGGCAGGCGCCGAGTCGCGCGTCAGCCGGTCGGCGTTGACGTAGCCGATCTTCAGGGCCACGTCCTGCGCCCATGCGGCGCCGCCCAGCGCCAGCGCGGCCCCACCGAGGAGGGCCGCCGCCGCGGCCCGGCGGACCGCGGCGCCTCGATGGCCGGCCCTGGCGGGAGTGATCGACTTGATCATCAGAACGCGGTCCCGATCTGGAATTGGAAGCGCTGAATTCTATCGTTGCGCTGCACCCGCACCGGGCTGCCCCAGCTCAGCTTCAGCGGGCCCACCGGAGAAATCCAGGAAAGTCCCAGCCCCGCGGAAACCCGCAGAGACGACTCCTTCATCGGCTCGTCCTCCCGCCACACGTTGCCCGCGTCGCTGAAGGCAAAGATGCGCAGCGACTTGTCGTTGCCGGTGCCAGGCACCGGGAAGTACAGCTCCGCGTTGAGGTTCAGCCGCTTGGCGCCGCCGATGTAGGCGCCGGTGGGGTCGATGATGCCCAGCGACCCCTGCTCCAGCACGCGCACGGTGCCCAGGCCCCCGCCATAGAAGTTCTTGAACACCGGGAACGGCTTGCCGTTGAGGCCCTTGCCGTAGCCGAACTCGGCGTTGGTGCCCAGCACCAGGCGCGCCGGCAGCTGGAAGTACTGCTGCAGCTGCAGGTTGGTGCGCGTGTAGCGCACGTCGCCGGCGAAGCTGTACTCGAGGTTCACACGCTGGTAGCGCCCGGCGGTGGGCACGAGGATGCTGTCGCGCGAGTCGCGCGCCCAGCCGAGCTTCAGCGGGTACGAATAGCTCTTCTCGCCGAACAGCACGCGGTAGTTCAGATAGGCCAGCGGCAGGCCCACCGCAGTGCCGATCACCTGCCGGTCGGCGGCCAGGCCCAGGAACACCGTGTCGTACTCGGAGAACGGCACGCCGAACGTCACGCCCAGGGTCTGGTTGCCGACCTCGTACTGGTCGGTCAGCTGGTTCAGCGCGCGGCCCTTGCGGTAGACCAGGTCGATCGAGCGCGAGATGCCGTCGACGGTGAAGTACGGGTCGTAGGTGTTGAGGACCAGCGCGCGCTGGGTCTTGCTGGTGTTGAGCTCGATGCCCAGCGAGTTGCCGGTGCCGAAGGCGTTGTCCTGCCGGATGCCGGCGGTGAAGGTGAACTTCTCGGCGTTGGAGTAGCCGGCGCCCAGGTTGAGGTTGCCGGTGGGTTTTTCCTTCACCGTCACGGTGAGGTCCACCTGGTCGGGGGCGCCGGGCACCTCGTTGGTCTCGACCTCCACCTCGGAGAAGAAGCTCAGGCGATTCAGCCGTTCCTTCGACAGGCGGATCAGCGCGCCGTCGTACCAGGCCGACTCGAGCTGGCGGAATTCGCGGCGGATCACCTCGTCGCGGGTGCGCGAGTTGCCGGCCACCTCGATGCGCCGCACGTACACGCGGCGTTCGGGCGCTGCCATCAATACCACCACCACCTGGCCGGTGGCGCGGTCGATCTCCGGGCGCTGGTCGACCCGCGCGAAGGCATAGCCGTACTGGCCGAAGCGCTCGGTGAAGGCCTTGGCGGTGGAGGCCACGGCCTCGCCGCGGTAAGGTTCGCCCGCGCGCAGCTGCACGAGGGCGCGGAACTCCTCCTCCTTGCCGAAGTAGTCGCCCTCGAGTTTGACCGCGGTCACGGTGTACGGCTGGCCCTCCTTGATGGAGACGGCGATGGCGATGCTCTGCTTGTCCGGCGAGATCGTCACCTGCGTGGACTCGATGGCGAACTCGAGATAGCCGCGGTTGAAGTAGAAGGCACGCAGCCGCTCGAGGTCGGCGTTGAGCTTGCTGCGTGCGTAGCGGTCGTTCTTCGAGTACCAGCTGAACCAGCCGGTGGCCGACAGCTCCATCTGCTCGAGCAGTGTGCTCTCGCTGAACGCGCTCATGCCCGAGATCGTGACCGACGACACCTTGGCCGCGTCGCCCTCGTTCATCGTGAAGGTGATGTTGACGCGGTTGCGCTCGATCGGCGTCACCGTGGTCACCACCTCGGCGCCATACAGGCTGCGGCTGAGGTACTGGCGCTTGATCTCCTGCTCGGCGCGGTCGATCAGCGCGCGGTCGTAGGGCAGTCCTTCGCCGATGCCGTTGTCCTTCAGAGACTTGAGCAACGGGTCCTTGTCGAACTCACGCAGGCCGACGAAGCTGACGCTGGCGATCAGCGAGCGTTCGTCGACGATGATGACGGTGACCTGGCCCTCGATGTCGATGCGCACGTCCTTGAACAGGCCCGTGGCAAACAGCGCGCGCAGCGCCGCCGAGCCCTTCTCCGCCGTGTAGGTATCACCGATGCGGAACGGCAGCGCGGCAAACACGCTGCCCGGATCGGTGCGCTGCAGGCCCTCGACGCGGATGTCCTTGATGACGAACGGCGCCGTGACTTGCGGCGACGCCGGGGCCTGGGCCCGCGCCGGAGCGGCCCATGCAGCCAGGGCGGCGGCCACGATCAGGGTCACGGCGGTGCGCGGTGCGCCGCCTGGAAAAGCAGGAACCATCGGGGGAAGGGATCAGTGCAGGCCCAGCAAGCGGGCCACGTCGTTGTAAAGCGCCACCGACATCATCAGCAGCAGCACCGCGATGCCGCCGCGCTGCAGGCGTGCCAGCCACTCCTCCGACACCGCACGCCCCGTGACGCCTTCGAAAATGTAAACCATCAGGTGCCCACCATCGAGCATGGGCAGCGGCAGCAGGTTCAGCACGCCCAGGCTCACGCTGACGATGGCCAGGAACTCGAGGAAGCGCGCCGGGCCCTGCTGCACGCTCTGGCCGGCATAGTCGGCGATGCTGATCGGGCCCGACAGGTTCTTCAGCGAGGCTTCGCCGATCAGCATGCGGCCCAGCATCTTCAGAGTGAAGGCCGAGGTGTCCCAGGTGCGTTCGAGGCCGCCGACGAAGCCGTCCCACGCGCCGTGGCGCACTGTGACCATGGCCGGCGGCGAACCGACGAACGCATCGATGCGGCCGATCGGCGGGTTGACCGAGCGGTCGATGCGCGGCGCCACTTCGAGTTCGATGGTCCGGCCCGCACGCTCCACCTGCCAGCGCTGCGGCACCGTTTCGCCAGCCCGCGGTGCCTTGGCCGCGGCGCGGATGCGCTCGCGCAAGGTATGCGAGTCGGTCACCGTGGCGCCATCGATGCCGAGCACGCGGTCGCCTTCCTTCAGGCCGGCCCGGGCGGCCGGGCCGCCTTCGTTGACCCTGCCGATCACCGGTTCGCCGAAGGCCGGGCCGAGGCCGATCTTGCGTGCCAGCGCACCGTCCACCTCGCGTGGCTCGAAGGTCGACAGGTCCAGCAGCAACGAGCGGCTGCCGCGACCCTCACGGTCGCTGACCTGCAGCCGCACCGACTCGCGCTGCAGCGCGGCCTGCGTCAGGCGCCACATCAGGTCGTTCATCGACTGCACGTCGCGCCACTCGCTCGCGACGCCCGGCTCGGCGATGGCGCGCACCCAGTCGCCGCTCTTCAACCCGGCACGCTCGGCCGGGGTGCCGGCCGCCGGCGGGCCGAGCACCGCCTTGGGCTCCTGCATGCCGACCCAGTAGGCCCCGGCGAACAGCAGCACCGCCAGGCCCAGGTTGGCCAGCGGCCCGGCGGCCACGATGGCGCTGCGCTGCCCGAGGCTCTTGCGGTTGAAGGCCTGGTCCAGCTGCGTGGCGGGCACCGGTGCCTCGCGTTCGTCGAGCATGCGTACGTAGCCGCCCAGCGGCAGCGCGCACACCACGAACTCGGTGCCCTGAGGGTGGCGCTGCCAGCGCCACAAGACGCGGCCGAAGCCCACCGAGAAGCGCTGCACCTTCACGCCGCAGGCCACGGCCACCCGGTAGTGCCCGTACTCGTGCACCACGATCAGAAGGCCCAGCGTGACGACGAGGCCGATCAGGTAGGTCATGCGGTCCTTGCAGCGGGCATCGCCCGGGCGACGTTCATGGGGTGTTCAGTGGCGGCTGGCCGCGCGGGACCGCACCGCTTGCTCGGCCTCGCCGCGGGCCCGCCGGTCGAGATCGAGCAGGTCGCCCAGGCCGTGATGGGCAGCGAGCCGGGGCTCCACGCGCTCCACCGTGTGCGCGTTGACGCTGTGAATGTCGGTGAAGCGGATGGTTCCCTGCAGGAACGCCTCCACCGCCACCTCGTTGGCGGCGTTGAGCACCGCGGTCGTGCCCGGCACCGCGGCCAGCGCCTGCCAGGCCAGGGCCAGGCCTGGAAAGAGGCGCTCGTCCACCGGCTCGAAGCTCAAGCCCTGCAACTGCAAGAAGTCCAGCGCCGGCGCACCGCAGGCAATGCGTTCCGGGAAGCTCAGGCCGTAGGCAATGGGCACGCGCATGTCCGGCGTGCCAAGCTGTGCGAGCACCGAGGCGTCGCGGCACACCACCATCGAGTGGATGATGCTCTGCGGGTGGATCACCACGCGCACTTGCGCGGGCTCCAGATCGAACAGCCAGCGCGCTTCGATGACCTCCAGCGCCTTGTTCATCATGGTGGCCGAGTCCACCGAGATCTTGCGGCCCATCACCCAGTTGGGGTGGGCCACGGCCTCCTGCGCAGTGACGCCGTGAAGGCTGTCGGGAGCGCGCCGGCGAAACGGCCCGCCGCTGGCGGTGAGCACCAGATGGTCGATGCGCTGCTGCCAGGTGCTTCGGTCTTCGGGCAGGCACTGGAAGATCGCCGAATGTTCGCTGTCGATCGGCAGCAGCGTCGCGCCGCCATCGGCCACCGTGCGCATGAACAGGCCGCCACCGACCACCAGCGCCTCCTTGTTGGCCAGCAGCAGCCGCTTTCCCGCCGCGGCAGCGGCCAGGCAAGCCGGCAGCCCGGCCGCGCCGACGATGGCGGCCATCACCGCATCGGCCTCCGGCGCGCTTGCCAGCTGGCACAGCGCGTCGGGGCCTTCGAGCACCTCGGTGGCCGTGACGCCGCGCTCGGCCAGCGCCTGGCGCGCGGCCTGCGCCTGCGCACGATCGGGCAGCACCGCGATGCGCGGCTTGAAGCGAAGGCATTGCTCCACCAGCTCGGCCACGCGCCGGTGGCTGGTGAGGCCGAACACCTCGAAGCGTTCGGGGTGCCGCGCGATGACGTCAAGCGTGCTGGCACCGACCGACCCCGTGGAGCCGAGGATGGCCACGCGCAGCGGGCGACCTTGCCGCGTCATGCGCGGGCCCCCAGGCTCGCAAGCGCCATCACCGCGGGCATCACGGGCAGCAAGGCGTCGACGCGATCGAGCACCCCGCCGTGGCCGGGCAGCAGCCGGCTGCTGTCTTTGGCGCCGGCGGCGCGCTTGACCAGCGACTCGATGAGGTCACCGACCACGCTCAGCGCACAAAGCGCCAGCAGCGCCAGCGCGGTGACGAACCAGCCCTGCGCCGCCAAGAGGCGCGTGTACAGGCTCGGGCCATCGAAGCCGAACTGCCGGTCCAGCGCCACCCAGGCGAGCGCCAGCACCAGCACGCCGGCCATGCCCGACCACACGCCTTCCCAGCTCTTGCCCGGGCTGATGGCCGGTGCCAGCTTGCGCCGGCCGAACGCCTTGCCGCCGAAGTAGGCCGCGATGTCGGCCATCCAGACCACGCAAAGCATCGAAAGCATGAAGTTGATGCCGACGCGGCGCGCCTCGATCAGCGCCGCCCAGGCCAGCAGCAGCAGGACCAGCCCGAGCAGCCAGCGCCCGGCGCGTGAAGCCTGCGGCCACGCCGGCACGCCGCGCCGGATGACCCGCGCGCCGCCGAGCACCCACGCCGCGGTGGCCAGCCACCACAGCGCGCCGAGGCCTTCGCTGCCGCGGCCCATGGCCATCACGCCAATGCCTGCCGCTGCAAGCACCCCGCCCATGGCCAGGGAGACGGCTGGCGAGGCCTGGTTCAACCTGCCCCACTCCCACGCCCCGGCGGCCAGCAGCAGCAGCGTCACCAGTGCAAAGGGCCACGCGCTCTTCGCGGCAAGCGACGCGAACATGATCCCCACCAGGATCAGCGCGGTGATGACGCGCTGGCGCAACATGGGCGGGTCCGCTGCCGAGCGGCCGCTTCAGCCGGCGGCCTGCACGGCCGGCGCGCGGATCATGCCGAAGCGGCGATCGCGCTGCGCATACGCGGCCAGCGCCCGATCGATCTCCTGGGCGCCGAAGTCGGGCCAAAGGCAATCGGTGAAGTGGAACTCGGCGTATGCCGACTGCCACAGCATGAAGTTGCTGATGCGCATCTCGCCGCCGGTGCGAATGAAGAGATCGGGGTCGGGCGCGAACGACAACGCCATCTGGTCGCCAAGCCAGCCCTCGCCGATGCGCTCGTCGATCTGCCCGGCGCTCCAGCCTTCGGTCACCGCCTGCCGCGCCGCGCGACGGGCCGCCTGCACCATGTCCCACCGGCCGCCGTAGTTGAAGCACACGGCCAGCGTGATGCGCGTGTTCTCGCGCGTCAGCGCCTCGGCCTGCTCCCAGGCCAGGCGCAGCTTGTCCGAGACGGCGTCACGGTCGCCGACGATGCGGATGCGCACCCCGTCCTTGGCCAGCTTGCCCAGGTACTTGGCCACGGCCACCAGCACCAGGCTCATCAGGCCCGACACCTCTTCGGTGGGCCGCTTCCAGTTCTCTGACGAGAACGCGAAGACGCTGAGGTACTCCACCCCACGATCGGCGAACAGGTTGACGGCGCGCACCAGCGCGTCTACGCCGGCCTTGTGGCCGAAGAACCGCGGCATGAAGCGCGAGCGCGCCCAGCGGCCGTTGCCGTCCATCACCACGGCCACGTGGCGCGGCACGCTCGGCTCGCCGGCGTGGGCTGGCGGCGATGCACTCATGCGATGCGTTGGCGCCGGGGCATCGGGTGATGGCGGCCTTCAGACCGCCATGACCTCGGCTTCCTTGCCGTGCACGAGGCGGTCGACCTCGGCCACCACGCGGTCGGTCAGGCGCTGCACTTCGTCCTGCGCCCGCTTCTCCTCGTCTTCGGGCACGTGCTTGTCCTTGAGCAGCTTCTTCAGGTGCTCGTTGGCCTCACGGCGCACGGCGCGCACGGCGATCTTGGCTTCCTCGCCGGCGTGGCGCACGACCTTGGTCAGCTCCTTGCGGCGCTCCTCGGTCAGGGCCGGCATCGGCACGCGCAGCAAGTCGCCCATCGCGCTGGGGTTCAGGCCCAGGTCGCTTTCGCGGATGGCCTTCTCGATCTTCGCGCCCATGCCCTTTTCCCACGGCTGCACGCTGATCGTGCGCGCATCGAGCAGCGCCACGTTGGCCACCTGACTGATCGGCACGTGGTTGCCGTAGTACTCCACATGCACCTGGTCGAGCAGGCCCGGGTGCGCACGGCCGGTGCGGATCTTGTGCAGGTCGGCCTTCAGCGCCTCGAGCGACTTGCCCATCTTGTGCTCGGCGGTCTTCTTGATCTCTGCGATGTCCATGGGGATGTCTCTCCTGAGGGCGGGGCGTTCACCACCCCGCGCGGGCCGTGGCGCCCCGCTTCAGACGTGCACCAGCGTGCCCTCGTCCTCGCCCAGCACCACGCGTTGCAGCGCGCCGGGCTTGTTGATGCTGAACACCTTGATCGGCAGCCGCTGGTCGCGGCACAGCGCGAAGGCGGTGGCGTCCATCACCTGCAGGTTGCGGGCGATCGCCTCGTCGAAGGCGATGGTCGTGTAGCGGGTCGCCTGCGGGTCCTTGTTGGGGTCGGCGGTGTACACGCCGTCGACCTTGGTGGCCTTGAGCACGATCTGGGCGCCGATCTCTGCGCCGCGCAGCGCGGCGGCGGTGTCGGTGGTGAAGAACGGATTGCCGGTGCCGGCGGCGAAGATGACGACCTTGCCTTCTTCGAGGTACTGCAGCGCCTTGGGCCGCACGTACGGCTCGACCACCTGCTCGATGTTGATGGCCGACATCACGCGGGCCGTCATGCCTTCCTGGCGCATCGTGTCGGCCAGCGCCAGCGCGTTCATGACGGTGGCCAGCATGCCCATGTAGTCGGCAGTCGCGCGATCCATGCCGCCGGCGCCGCCGGCCATGCCGCGGAAGATGTTGCCGCCCCCGATGACCACCGCGACCTCGCAGCCCAGTTTGGTGACCGCTTGAACTTCGCGCACCATGCGCACGATGGTGGCGCGGTTGATGCCGAAGGCATCGTCGCCCATCAGGGCTTCACCGGAGAGCTTCAACAGGATGCGCTTGTAGGCCGGCATCGGGTGCGATGTGAAAAAAGGGGGATGCGTGAGTTTAAAGGGCCGGGGTGTGCGCCCGGCCCTTTGATCTCGGTGCCCGGGGCCCGCGACGTGTAACGCCTCGGGCCCGGCGCATTGCGCCCGGGTGTGTCAGCCCTGGCCTTTGGCGGCAGCCACCTGCGCGGCCACCTCGGCGGCGAAGTCGTCGGTCCGCTTCTCGATGCCCTCGCCCACCACGTACAGGGTGAACGCCTTCACGTCGGTGGTGGTGGTCTTGAGCATCTGACCGACGGTCTGCTTGCCATCGGCCGCCTTGACGAATACCTGATCGAGCAGCGAGACCTCCTTGAGGTACTTCTGCACCGAGCCTTCGACCATCTTGGCGACGATCTCGGCCGGCTTGCCGCTCTCGGCGGCCTTCTCGGCGGCGATCTTGCGTTCCTTGTCGACCAGTGCGGCCGGCACGTCGGCCGACGACAGCGCCACCGGCTTCATCGCCGCCACGTGCATCGCCACGTCCTTGGCGGCGACGTCGCTGCCGTCGAACTCGACGATCACGCCGATGCGCGTGCCGTGCAGGTAGTGCGCGAGCTTGCCGCCACCGGCGTAGCGCTTGAAGCGGCGGATCGACATGTTCTCGCCGATCTTGCCGATGAGGCCCTTGCGCACGTCTTCGAGCGTGGGGCCGAAGCCGTCCTGGCTGTGCGGCAGCGCCACGAGCGCGGCCACGTCGGCCGGGTTCTTCTGCGCAACCAGGTGGACCGCGGCGTTGGCGAAAGCGAGGAACGAGTCGTTCTTGGAGACGAAGTCGGTCTCGCAGTTGATCTCGATCAGCGCGCCGGTGCCACCGCTCACGCTGGCCGCCACGACCCCTTCGGCGGCCACGCGGCTGGCGGCCTTGCTGGCCTTGTTGCCCAGCTTGACGCGCAGAATCTCCTCGGCGCGGCCAAGGTCACCGTCGGCTTCGGTGAGTGCCTTCTTGCACTCCATCATCGGCGCGTCGGTCTTGGCGCGGAGTTCCGCCACCATGCTGGCAGTGATCGCGGGCATGGCCTCAGTTCTCCTGCACTTCGACGAACTCGTCGCCGCTGGCGGCCACCGCGGCCACCACGTCGGAAGTGGCGTTGGCCTTGCCCTCGAGCACGGCTTCGGCCACCGCGCGGGCGTACAGCGCCACGGCCTTGGCCGAGTCGTCGTTGCCCGGGATGACGTAGTCGATGCCGATCGGCGAGTGGTTGGTGTCGACGATGCCGATCACCGGGATGCCCAGCTTCTTGGCCTCGGCCACCGCGATCTTGTGGTAGCCCACGTCGATGACGAACATCGCGTCGGGCAGCGCGCTCATGTCCTGGATGCCGCCGATGTCCTTCTCGAGCTTGGTCAGCTCGCGGTCGAACAGCAGCGCTTCCTTCTTGATCATCTGCTCGGTGCCGGCCTCCTTGGTGGCCTGCATGTCCTTGAGCTTCTTCAGGCTGCCCTTGACGGTCTTGAAGTTGGTCAGCATGCCGCCCAGCCAGCGCTGGTCGACGAAGGGCATGCCGGCGCGCTGCGCCTCCAGCGCGATCACTTCGCGCGCCTGGCGCTTGGTGCCCACCATCAGGATCGTGCCGCGGCGGCTGGCCAGCTGGCGCACGAACTTCATCGCGTCGGTGAAGAGCGGAAGCGTCTTCTCCAGGTTGATGATGTGGATCTTGTTGCGATGGCCG
>JAEUPC010000024.1 GCA_016789865.1 Rubrivivax sp. | reverse complement strand
TTCGCTGGTCCCCCGCATGCCCCCTTGATTTCGCTGCGCAAGGCACCCCATCGTCCCGATCCGACACCCGCGTAGGAACTTGGCCGACGAAGCCCAACCCAGGTGCCACCGAGGACGGCGGGTGGTCGGCGCAGCGAAATGAAGGATGCATTCAGGGGTCCAGCGAAGCTGGGCCGCTGAAAAAGGACATTCGCGGAGCCGACCACGCGCCATCCTCGGCGCCACCACCTCGTCGAAGGCCTTTCCATGTCTTCGAACGCAAATGCGCATGAGTGCCGGCCTCGGAGCACCCTTGACGGCCGGGCCGCGCCGGGCCGCCGGGCGCCGGCTCAGCGCAGCGACTGCGCCGCCGCCGCCACGGTGGCGGCGATGTCCTCGGCGCTGTGCGCGCTGCTGACGAAGCCCGCTTCGTACAGCGCCGGCGCGAGGTACACGCCACGTTCGAGCATGGAGTGGAAGAAGCGGTTGAAGCGCTCCTTGTCGGTGGCCATCACGGCGGCGTAGTTCTGCGGCAGGCCCCCTGCACCGGGCCGCGTGAAGAAGAAGCCGAACATGCCGCCTTCGCAATCGGCGGCGAAGGAGACGCCGGCATCGCGTGCCGCGCCCTGCAGGCCCTCGACGAGGGCCTTGGTGCGCGCGGTGAGCGCGTCGAAGTAGCCCGGCCGGCTGATCTCGCGCAGCGTGGCCAGCCCGCAGGCGGTGGCCACCGGGTTGCCGCTCAAGGTGCCGGCCTGGTACACCGGCCCCAGCGGCGCCAGGTGCTTCATCACCTCGCGCGGGCCGCCGAACGCCGCCAGCGGCATGCCGCCGCCGATGACCTTGCCGAAGACGAAGAGGTCGGCCTCGAAGCCGGGGATCAGCTTGGCGTACAGGCTGTGCGCACCGCCCAGCGCCACGCGAAAGCCCGTCATCACCTCGTCGAAGACCAGCAGCGCGCCGTGCGCCGTGCACAGCTCGCGCAGCCGCTTCATGAACGGCACGCTGGCGCGCACGAAGTTCATGTTGCCGGCGATCGGCTCGATCATCACGCAGGCGATCTCGCGGCCGTGCGTGGCGAAGGCCTCTTCGAGCTGCGCGAGGTTGTTGTACTCGAGCACGAGGGTGTGCTGCACCACCTCGGGCGGCACGCCGGCGCTGGTGGGGTGGCCGAAGGTCGCCAGGCCCGAGCCGGCCTTGACCAGCAGCGCGTCGGCGTGGCCGTGGTAGCAGCCTTCGAACTTGACGATGCGCGAGCGGCCGGTGGCGCCGCGCGCCAGCCTGAGCGCGCTCATGCCGGCCTCGGTGCCGCTGGAGACGAGGCGAACCTGCTCGACCGCGGGCACGAGGGCGATGATGGCCTCGGCGAGCTCGATCTCGCGCTCGGTGGGTGCACCGAAGCTCAGGCCGTCGGCGGCGGCCCGGCGCACCGCTTCGAGCACGGCCGGGTGGCCATGGCCGAGGATCATCGGGCCCCACGAGCCGATGTAGTCGATGTAGCGGCGTCCCTCGGCGTCCCAGAGGAACGCGCCTTCGGCGCGGGTGATGAAGCGCGGCGTGCCGCCCACCGCACGGAAGGCGCGCACCGGCGAGTTCACGCCGCCGGGAATGACGCGCTGCGCGCGTTCGAAGAGTTGCTCGTTGCGGCTCACGATCGCTGGGGGAAGTTCGAAGGGGGCGGGCGGCGAGGTTGGAGGGCGGGTCTGGAGCCGTGCGCAACGGGTGTCAGCCGACGGCAGTGCCTCTCAGTGGACTCGCCGCGAGGCGCCCTTGGTCTTGCCCTCGTCCTGCTCGGGCGGCGTACCGGGGCCACCGCGGCCACCGGCCCCGCCGCCGGAGCTGCCGCCTCCGGGCGCCGCGCTGTCGCCGTCGCCTTCGCCCTCTTCGGGCGGCGGCACGGCCCAGAAGAAGCGGTCGGGCACGATGTTGCCCATGCCGGGTCGAAAGCCGGCGTCCAGGCTCTGGTCGAGGAAGGACAAGGCCTCGCTGACCGCGGCGGTGATCTCGGTGCCCGAGGCGAGCAGCGCGGCCAGCGCCGCCGACAGCGTGTCGCCGGCGCCCACGAAGCCGGCATCGAACATCTCGAACTTCTCGCCGGCGATGGCGCCCTGCGGCGTGGCCAGCACGTTGTCGATGAACTGCTCCTTGCCCTTGCTGGGCAGCAGGATGCCGGTGACCAGCACGTGGCGCGTGCCATGCTCGCCGGCGGCCACGGCCAGTTCGCGCGCCGACGGCGGGCGTTCGCTGTCCCAATCGGGCAGCAGCAGATCCTGCAGCGCCTTGTGGCTGCCCACCAGCACCTCGGCCGAGGGCAGGATGAGCTCGCGGAACGACTCCAGGTACGGCTGCAGCTTGTCTTCCTCGAGCCAGGCCAGCGACGGCAGGTAGGCCACCGCGGGCACGTCGGCGTAGTCGGAGAGGACTTCGGCCACCGCGCTGACGCCTTCCGCGCTGCCGAGGAAGCCCACCTTCCAGGCGCCCACCGTCACGTCTTCGAGCACCGTGCGTGCCTGCTCTGTCACCGCGTCGGGGTCGATGGCCTGCTGGTCGAACACGTCGGCGGTGTCGCGCATGACGATCGAGGTGACCACGGGCAGCGCGTGCGCGCCCATGGCGGCCACGGTGGCGATGTCGCCGGCCAGGCCCGCGGCGCCGCTGGCATCGCTGGCGTTGAAGCACATCACGCAGGCGGGCGCGGCAGGTTCGGTGGCCGCGGTTTCGGGGCTGTCGGTCGGAGCGGGGTCGGCGGGCATGATGGGCGGCTCCGGTGCCTAACGGGATGAACTCGGCGCCGGGGTTCGGTGCATGCCGGCCACCCGGCATCGGGGGTGGCGGCAAACCTCCAGCAATGCCTGAGGAACGCTGTGTAGGTCCTCACAATTCCTCGGAATTTCAAGGAATCGCGTGGCTACAATCGACCGCCATTGTAGTGACGACACCGTCTCAACGTGGTTTCTGCGAGCGAAGCGCGCACCTGGATGTGCCTGATCTGCGGCTGGATCTACAGCGAAGCCGATGGCGACCCGGACCATGGCATTGCCGCAGGCACCGCGTGGGCCGACGTGCCGATGAACTGGACCTGTCCGGAGTGCGGCGCACGCAAGGAAGACTTCGAGATGGTGCAGATTTGAGAGCCCCCGGGGCGGGGCCAGCCCGGCCCGCCCCTCGCGGGGGCTCGAGTCGCCCGGCAACGCCGGTTCAACTTGAGAGGCCTCGGGCGTTGCCGGGGTCGGTGGAGGCAAGCGCTTGGAAAGCAGCAGCCCGCAAGAGCAAGGCAGCGCCGCCGGCAACCCCGGGGCCCGGGTTCTGGTCATCGACGACAGCAATACCATCCGCCGCAGCGCCGAGATCTTCCTGCGCCAGGGTGGCCACGAGGTGGTGCTGGCCGAAGACGGCTTCGACGCGCTGGCCAAGGTCAACGACCACGCGCCCGAACTCATCTTCTGCGACATCCTGATGCCGCGGCTGGACGGCTACCAGACCTGCGCCATCATCAAGCGCAACCCGCGCTTCGCGCACGTGCCGGTGATCATGCTGTCGTCCAAGGACGGCCTGTTCGACAAGGCGCGGGGC